>NZ_JBIDAK010000023.1:0-17844 GCF_043202455.1 Kitasatospora sp. NPDC048194 | reverse complement strand
GGCACCTGGTCCCCCTGGGACACCTTCGGCGGCGGCGGCCACGACCTCACCGTCGACCACAACCAGGACGGCCGCCTCGAAGTCTTCGCCTCCGGACCCAAGGGCGTCTACCACAAGTACCAGACCAACCCCACCACCTGGTCCGACTGGGAACCCGCCGGCGGACCCACCGACGCCCAACTCACCAGTGAGCGTTCGCCGGACGGCCGGGTCGAGGTGTTCGCGATCAACGGCAGTACGGCGCAGCACGCCTGGCAGACCGGGGTCAACGCGCCCTACCACCCCTGGGACACCTTCGGCGGCGCCGGCACCGAGATCGTCGCGACCGCGAACGCCGACGGCCGGATCGAGGTCTTCGGCACCAGCAGCGCCGGCGTCTACCACAAGTGGCAGACCGGATTCGCCACCTGGTCCGACTGGACCTGGCTCAACACCACCGCGAGACCGGCTGTCCCCTGACCGACCCCGGCCCCGGCACCCCGAGGGCAGGACCACCTCCCCGACCGGCAGGCGCGGCCTGCCGCGGGCGGCCGGAGCGGGAGCTCGAACGCTCCCGCTCCGGCGGTTCCCCCGCACGTGGCCTACGCCACCATGCGGTTTACCGGCATGCTCAAAGAGGTAACGTTCGTCCGTCCGGCAGTGGTCGGCATGCGAATCGGGGGAACGGGGGAGCAGTGCTCGGGACGGAGGAACGGTGAGCGGGATTCTCGTCCACCTGCCGGAGGGGAGCGGCGAGGCCGCGGTGACCCTGCGGCTCGGTCCGGGAGAGCGGGCGCGCTTCGGCCGCGGCTCCGCCGGGACGCCGGTGGAGCTCCGACTCGGCGACGAGGCGGTGTCCCGGCTCGCCGGGGAGATCCACGCGACGGACGACCACTGGCAGTTGAGCAACCTCAGCAACACCCACGCGTACCTGGTGGAGAACCCGGAGGGTGCCGGCGAGTACCTGCGGGTGCCACCGCGGCGGATCGGCGCGCCGATCCCGTTCGAGTTCTCCCGGGTGGTGCTGCCCTCGCGGCGCGAAACCCCGCTGTCCTTCCAGGTGTTCGCGCCCGACCACGTGTACCTCGACCCGCACGCCCACGGCGGCTCCTGGGAGAGCCGCACCATGACGGCGTACTCGCTGGACGAGACCGCCACCTACTTCCTGGTCCTGGTCGCGCTCTGCGAGCCGTGGCTGCGGGACCACTCCCCCGCCGCCGTGCCCACCACTCCGCAGGTCGTGGCGCGGCTGCGCAACCACCCCGCCTGCGCCCGGCTCACCGCCCGCGCGGTCAGCTCGCACCTCGACTACCTGGCCGACGAGAAGCTCCGCATCGAACTGCCCGACGCCGGCGGCCGCGCGGACCGCCGCAACGGCAAGCGCGAGGCCGTCGTCGGACTCGCCCTGAAGTTCGGCATCGTCCGAGAGGAGCACCTGGCGCTCCTGCCGCGCCCCGAAGCCGCCGAGCCCGGGCGGTAGGGGTGCTGATGGTGCACGACCCGGACTCCTGCGAGGACGGCGGGGAACTGCTGCCACCCGGTCACCGGGTCGGGGCGTGGACCGTCATCGGGCCCATCGGGGAGGGCGGCTGGGCGACCGTCTACGCCGCGCGCCTGGCCGAGGACGCCGCCGCCGGTACGGAAGGCGCGGGCGGGCGGGTCGGTACGGACGGCCCGGACGGTACGGACGGCACGGTCGGTTCGGACGACGCGGACGGTACGGTCGCCCTCAAGGTGCTGCCGACTGCCGGGCTCGCGCCCCGCCAGGCCCGGCAGGTCGCCGAAGCCGCCCGGCGGGAGGCCGAGTTGGCCCGCAGTGCCCCGCACCCCCGGCTGGTCCGCCTGCTCGACACCCTCACCCTGGCCGCCCCCGACCACCCCGCGCTCGACGGCTCGATCGTCCTGGTCATGGAACGCGCCCGGTGCACCCTGCGGGACCTGCTGGCCACCGGCGTGGACGAGGAGCAGGGCGCCCGGATCATCGCCGGCATCTGCGAGGGCCTGGCCCACCTGCACCGTTCCGGCTGGGTCCACACCGACCTCAAGCCGGAGAACGTCCTCATCGGCCGGGACGGCGAGGTCCGGCTCTCCGACTTCGGCCTCGCCATCGAACTCGTCGGCACCCACGGCCACTCCGCACCGATGGGCACGCCCGACTACCTCCCGCCGGAGCGCTGGAAGGAGCCGCTCGGCGAGCGCGGCATCAAGATCCGTGCCACGGCCGACATCTGGGCGCTCGGCATCGTGATCCACGAGGTGTTCGCCGCCGGCGTCCCGCCCTTCCCGGGCGCCACCCCCACCGCCCGAAGCGCCGCCGCCCAGCAGTACGCCGAGGGCCGTGCCGCCCTGCGCCTGGCGCCGGACGTCCCCCCGTTCTGGCGCGCCCTCGCCGCCGACTGCCTCGCGCCGACCCATGCCGCGCGCGCCGCGCACACCGCCGAGAGCCTGCTCGCCCGCATCCGGGCGCACCGGTCCGGCCGCCGGTTCCGCCGGGCACGGCCGCGACCGCGCACCGCGCTGCTGGCCCTCGCCACCTGCGCCACGGCCGCCGTCACCGCCGCCGCCCTCTGGCCGGATCCGGGACCGCCCCCGCAGTCCGCCCGCATCCGGGTCTTCAACGCCGAACGCGGCTGCCAGCAGCGCACCGACCGCGACCCCGTGTGCAGTCTCGGCCTGGCCGTCGATCCGCTGCGCCCGTACACCGCCGACAACGTGGTGCCCACCAGGGTCTGGCACGACGACACCCTCGACGCCGACTGCCAGCTCCCCACCGGACTCCCGATCATCGACGAGGAGGACCGCACCTCCACCCTCTGGTACCGGGTCCGGCTCCCCGGGCCCGCCACCGCCTGGCTCCCCGCCGTCCGCACCAGGGACCGCCCGGCGCTCCAGCTCTGCCCCTGACCGGCCTGCGGTCCGTCGGCCCGCCCGCGCGGTACTCCGGATCGTTCCGGATTCCGGCCCGGCGCCCGTCTCACTAGCTTGTCGACGGCGCCCGCCGGACCGGCCGGCCCCGAGGCCAGGGAGTAGTGATGCCGACGACGACCACCACCAGCCGGCCGAGCGCCGCCGTTCTCGGGCACCAGGAGCGCCAGGTGCTCCGGGCCGTCGGCTGCGGCCTGCGCGACGACGAGATCGCCGCCGCCCTCGCCGTGCCCGAGGACGCCGTGGCCGGGCACCTCGCGCGGATCCTGGTGAAGCTCGGCCTGCGCGACCGGGCCGCCGCCATCGTGCACGCCTTCGACTGCGGACTGGTCGTGCCCGGCCGCGGCCCCCGCACCCAGCTGGTGAGCCCGCTGCGGCGCAGCACCGCCGCCCGCCCGGGCGCGCCGTCGGTGCGGATCTCGGTGCTCGGGCCGCTGCGGGCCTGGCAGGACGGGCGTCCCCTGGACCTGGGGCACCTGCGCCAGCAGGCCGTCCTGGCGGCGCTGGCGCTGCGCGCGGGGCGGACGGTCAGCCGACAGGAACTGCTGGACGGGGTCTGGGGGTCGGAGCCGCCGGTCACCAATGTGGTGCCGGTCCACATCTACCGGCTGCGCAAGGCCCTTCGAACGGGGAACTGTCCGGTTCCGGTGATCGAGCACGACCGCTGGGGCTACCGGCTGTCCTCCGGCGCGACCGAGGTGGACGTGGAGCGCATGGAGGGCCTGGTCACGGATGCCGACGCGGCCCACCGGGCGGGCGATCCGGCCGAGGCGGTCCGCCTCTGCTCCCGGGCGCTGGCCCTGTTCCGCGGGGAACTCCTGGCCGGCCTGCCCGGCCCGCTCGCCGAACTGGAGCGGCTGCGGCTCACCGAGCGCAGGGTCGCCGTCGCCCAGCGGAAGCTGGACTGGCAGCTGCGGCTGGGCCAGTGCGCGGAGGCGACCGCCGAGCTGTTCGCCCTGTCCGCGGAACACCCGCTGAACGAGCCGGTGGCCGCGCTGCTGATGCGTGCGCTGTACCGCGGCGGCCGGCAGGCCGACGCCCTGGCCGTGTTCGACCGGGCCCGCCGCCGGCTGGCCGACGAGCTCGGGGTGCCGCCGAGCCGGATGCTGACGCTGACGTACCGGATGATCCTGCGCGGGGACGAGGCCGGGCTCGGCCTGACCGGGGCCGCGCGGTGAGCGGACCGGCGCGGTGAGCGGACCGGCGCGGGAGGGGCCCCACCGGGGCGGTGCGCGGTCGCGCCCCGGTGGAACCCCCTCCCATCCGCGCGGTGCGGCACGGTGTCCGCGTGCTCAGGAGGCGAAGGCCCGTTCCAGCCGGGGGATCAGGTCCCTCAGGTCCTGTTCCCAGCAGCCCCCGTTGTGACCGCCGTTGCACTGGGTGCCCCAGCCGGAGCCGTCGCCGTAGTCGACGTAGTGGTACGGCATGCCGAGGGCGTCCATCCGGTCCTTGACGTGTTTGGCCGCGCCCTCCAGCCAGAACTCCGGCTCGGTGGCCGAGCCCCGTCCGTTGCCGACGTACACGGAGACGCCGATGCCGGCGAGCCTGTCCATGTGCTGTGACGGGTCCGCCTGGTTCCACCGCCAGTCGGCGTTGAACACCGGGTAGGGCGTGCCGAACAGGGCGTCGCTGTCCACCCCCGGCTTGTAGGGGTCGTTGTTCGGGTCGCAGGCCCCGGACGACGAGCCGCAGACCGCCCCCTGCGCGTCGATGAGCGAGGCGACGACGGCCAGCCGCAGGTCCATGGAGTCGGCCGACAGGTCGATGTCCCCCGAGAGGGACGCGGTCTGGCTGAACAGCTCGGGGCGGTCCTGGGCGTAGTGGAAGGCGCCGAACCCGCCCATGGAGACGCCGGCGATCGCCCGGGCCTTCTTGGTCGCGATGGTCCTCAGGTTGGCGTCGATGAACGGGATCACCTGGTTGAGGTGGAAGTTCTCCCAGTTCTGGGCGCCGAGCTGGGTGTGCTGGTCGAGCCAGTTGGCGTACCAGCCCCGGGCGCCGCCGTCCGGGATGACGGTGATCATCGCGTTCGAGGTGGTCAGCGCCGGGTAGTTCTGCTGGATCGGGTCGTCGGGCGAGCCGTGCAGGAAGTACAGCACGGGGTAGCGCCGGGTCGGGTCGTCGTAGTAGCCGCTCGGCAGGATGACCTTGATGTGGTGCTTGCCCGCGACCTCCGGGGTGGTCACGGTCAGGTAGAAGTTCGTCGGGCCGCCCACGGTCGTGTCGACCTGGGTCAGGCCGTATCCGTCCGCCATCCGCGGCGGCGTCCCGGGGTTGCCGGCCGCCCGGGCGGTGCCCGCCGTGGTGGCCGTGCCCAGGACGACGGCCAGCAGCGCCAGCACCGTTCGCCACCGGCGCTTGCGCGCCGTCGCCTTCCTCGTGCTCCTGGTGCTCGTGGTACTCGCCGTGCTCGTGGTACTCGTCGTGCTCGTGGTGCTCGTCACGGTGTTCTCCCCCTCACGGGCTCTGTTCTCATGGGCCTTTCGTTGCGCGGTGCGCTCCCGGCCGGGAGGCCGCCCCTCCGCCGGCGGACGGGCGCGCCGGAGCCGGTCGTCGGAACTCCGGCGCGCCCGAACGGCTTTGTCAGTCCAGGACCTTGACCTCGAGTGCCGGGGAGGCCGCGATCTGGTCGTCGGTGAACCGTTCGGTCACCCACCGGCCGGCCGCGAACAGCTCGGTCTGGTCCGCGTAGTGCGGCGAGGTCGGGTCGGCCGACTGGGAGTAGGCCAGGATCGAGGAGGCCTGCGGCGGACCGTCGGCGGTGAAGCTGGTCTGCTGGATGAAGCTGGAGCCGAAGACGATGTCCAGCTTGCCGTCGACCGTGCCGGGGGTCACCACGTTCAGCACGCCCAGCTCGTGGATGGCCCCGTGGATCGGGATCCGTTCACCGTTGCGGGTGATCTTCTGGACGTCCGACAGGGGCGCGTTCAGCGCGATGCCCGCCTTGCCCAGCGCGAGGACGGCCCGGGCCAGCGCGTCGCGGACGGCGGAGTTCCCCGGATCCAGTGAGTTGGGCGTGTGCACCGGATCCTTGGGATCGAAGGGCACCCGCCACGGCAGCTTCTCGATCGGCTGACCGTTGGTCAGGTAGTACCAGTAGTTCTCGAAGAGCCACGAACCCCGGCTGTCGGCGGTGTACTTGTGGTCCTTCCAGCCGGCCAGGACGGGACACGCCGCGCTCACGTTGACCAGGTTGCCGTCCACCAGGACGAGCCCGAAGGGGACGCTCTGGCACGCGCTCACCGTGGCGTTGAGGGCCAGGTCGGCCGCCCTGCTGTTGTCGGCGAACAGCAGTTGCCGCATGGTTTCCGGGGTGAAGCCCCGGCCCGGCAGTCCGTCGGTGCCGTCGATCCGGTGCTGCGCGGTCAGGAGCAGCTCCTGGGTGCGCAGCGACCGGGGCGCCGCCGTGTCGCCCATCACCCGGGGGAACGACAGCGGCTGCTCGGGGTTGGCCAGCCAGGCGCTGTCGTTGGCGTTGCCGACGAAGTCGGACCGGATCAGGCGGGGCTGCTGGTGCGGGTCCAGCAGGCCGGGCGCGACGGCGTTGGGGTCGTCGGGCCAGTCGCAGGCGCTGCGTTTGCCGTCGAAGATGGAGATCGGCGGCACGTTGGGCAGCCGCAGCGCCTGGTTGAACAGCAGTTGGCCGGTCATGGTGAGGCACGAGCGGGCGTGCTCGTCGGTGATGTTCGGGGTCGCCTGGATGTCCGCGTACAGGGCGTTGCCCTTGCGGTCGGAGGCGACGGTGTTGAAGAAGGGCACGCCCTCCGTGGTCTCCAGGGTCTTCACCACGTCGTCGACGTCCTTGGCCTGGTCGAGGTGGAACCAGGTGTTCAGGGCCCGCAGGTTGTCCATGTTGGCGTCGCGCACGGCGTGGGCGCTCACCACCCAGGGCAGCTGGACGCCCTGCATCGACGTGGTGATCGGGCCGTACCGGGTGGACCACAGCGTCCTGGTGACCCTGCCGACGGAGCCGTCCGGGTTCAGCACGTCGACGCCGACCTGCTGCGAGGTCATCGGCTGCCAGGTGCCGTCCACCAGGTAGTCGGTCGGGTGCAGCGGGTCCACCTGCACGTCGAAGAGACCGAACGGGGCCACCGTGGCGACCGTGTGGCTCCAGGCGACGTCCTCGGTGTGCCCGATGTTCACCGCCGGGAGGCCGAGCAGGCTGGCCCCGGAGACGTTGATCTTCCCCGGGATCGTCAACTGGCTCTGCCACATCCGGTTCTTGCCCTGCCACGGGAAGTGCGGGTTGGCCAGCAGCATGCCGGTGCCCCCGGACACGCCCTGCGAGCCGACCGCCAGGGCGTTGCTGCCCATGCTGCCCTGCTGCCGGGCGGCGGCCATCGCGTCGCGGATCTTCGCCGCGGTCTCCTCGGGCGAGAGCGTCGGCGGCGAGTCGGCGGACGGCGCGGCGGCGGACGGCGCGGCACCGGACGGCGAGCCGGCGGACGGCGCGGCGGTCGACGGGGGCGCGGCCGACGCCCCCGGGGGTGCGGCGTTCACCTCGCCGTCCAGCAGCGGGTCGGCGGACCCCATGATGATCTCGGCGTGCGCGTGCCGGTAGACGTCCAGTTCGGTGATCGGCCGCACCCAGGCCGCGCCGCGGCAGGCCGGGTCGGAGATGTTGTTCACGCCGGTCTCGGCCAGGTACCGGTTGTAGCCCTTCACGTAGCCGCGGATGGCCTCCTTGACCTCGGGCTCCGGCCCGTTGGGGGCGGGCTGGCCGATCAGCCGCTCCACCACCCGGTTGTCGTTGATCCGCTGGAAGTACAGGTCGCTGTTGAGGTTGGTGGTGGTGTTCTGGTGCTCACCGGGGCTGGTCCGGCCGTCGGGTCCGAGGTAGCGGGACCGCTGGGCGTTGACCATCAGATAGGTGTCGGCCAGGGTGCAGATGTTGTCCTTGGCCGCGGCGTACCCGTAGCCCGTGCCCAGCCCCTCCCAGTCGGAGGCGATGATGTGCGGGATCCCGTACTCCGTGTAGCGAATCGTCGGCTTGTCCGGCGCCTGTCCGACGGCCCGCGCCCCCGCCGCCCGTGAGCCGCCGGACTGCGGGCCCGCGGCGGGTGAGCCGGCGGCCGCCGTCGTGCTGATCAACGCCACCACGGCGAGGACCGCCATCGGCAGCCTCGCTGTGGACTTCCTCCGTGGCATCGAGCCGTCCTTCCCCCTGTGGTCGGGTATTTGTCTGTACGCGGCCACGCTAGGGAGGGGCGATGACAGCCCGATGAAGGGTCCGCGCCCGGGGTGCCGGAGCGACCCGGGAGGCCGGAGCACCTCGGGGACAGGAGCACCCGGGGCCCGAAGGGTCACGACCCGCCGGCGACCGGAGCGGCCGGTCGCCGGCGGGTCGTGAAGGAGGCCGGGCCCGCAGGGACCCGGCCCGCGGTCACCAGGACGCCGGGTACCAGGCGCCGTTGTACCACTGCTCGTTGGCGCTGTCGTTGTGGTGGTCCATGTTGAAGTCCTCGGGGTAGTTCCGGACGTGGTTGTTCGGGTAGGTCCAGATCCCGGCGGACTCGTCGCAGACGTAGTCCCAGTGACAGATCGTCTTGACGGGCACGTTGCCGAAGAACCGGTCGGCGCCGGCGAGCGGAGCGCCCACGATGCCGCCGAACGGCACGGAGCCGCCGTTGGCACCGGGCGGGCCCTGGCGCTTGGGGTCGGCGACGAGGATGGCGTTGACGTTGTCGAAGGTCTGCCAGTTCTCGGTCACCCAGGTGTGCACCACCCCGGCCCCCAGCGAGTAGCCGGCCATCTTGACGTGCTGCCAGGGGCAGGCGGCCCGCTGGTCGCGGACCAGCCGGTTCAGCTCGTTGACGCCCGCACGGGCGCTCGCGCCGTTGGGGATCTGGGTCGGGTACCCGACGTGCTGCTGGATGTTGCCGTAGAAGCCGTCGTTGTTCCAGGAGCTGCCGGTGCCCCCGACGACGATCGTGTAGGTGCCCTCGCACGGAGCGGTCACCCTGGTGGTGGCCGCCTGGGCGGTGGCCCCCTGCGCCGCGGTCAGTCCGACCGTCAGCAGCAGTCCGGCGGTGGCGGCCGCGATCCTTCGTCCTCGCATGTTGGTCCTCCCCACGCAGTCGGCCCGCGCGCCCGCTCTCGGTTGCGGTCCGCGGTCGGCCGAGGTCACCGGACGACCGTCGCACCGGTCGATGACATACCGATGAAGCCCGCCGTGGGGGCGCTGCGCCGCCGCTGCCCACACCCTTGCTATGACATATAACCTGTGACATTGTTCTGACCCTGATTCCGGTGACAGGTCGCACGCCGATTCCCCCTCCCCCTCACGGCTGACGCCCCGTCGCCTCCTCCCCCCCCTCAGGACAAGGACACCGCAGTGCGTCTGCGCCAATCCCTTCCGCTCCTGGTGGCCGCCGCCCTCGCCGGCTCCGCCGCCCTGCTCCCCACCCCCGCGCTCGCCGCGTCAGCGGTGACGGTCGCGGCTCCGGCCACGGCGGGGCACTCCCCGACCACGCCGGTCCGGGCAGCCGCCGCTCCCACGCCGTTCGGCGCCGAGATCGCCGCCCCCGCCTCCTCGGAGGAGATGGGCCGCCCCGCCGCGCCACTGCCGCCGGCCCTGCTCGGCCACGCGCTCCAGCCCGCCGGCACCGCCGTCCAGACCGCCCCCGACCAGGGCGCCGCACCGGCGGCCCCGCATTCCCTCGCCGCCCAGGCCCCCGCCGCCGCCAGCTGCACCCCCGCCGACTTCGGCTCCCGCAGCGGCGCCGACCTGGTCTCCTTCGTCCAGGGCTCGACCACCGACTGCGTCAAGACGCTGTACAACGTCACCGGCACCGACGCGGGCAGGATCTTCAAGCAGTCGCAGATGCTCACCGTCGCCAACGCCTTCCGCGCCCAGGCGGCGAACTACACCGGCGACAACACGACCAACGTGCTGCAGCTCGTGCTCTTCCTGCGGGCCGGCTACTACGTCCAGTCCAACAACGCGAGCGCCGTCGGCCCGTACGACGCCACGCTGACCTCAGCCGTCAAGGCCGGCCTCGACGCCTTCCTGGCGAGTCCGCACCGGACGGACGTCAGCGACGCCAACGGCTCCGTCCTCTCCGAGGTGCTGATCCTCACCGACAGCGCCGACCTTCAGGCCCAGTACCTGAACGTCTACAAGCAGGTGCTGAACAGCTACGACAACAGCTACAACGCGTTCCCGAAGATGGTGGGCGCCGTCAACGCCGTGCTGTGGGCCCCGCTGTGGCGGGCCAACTGGAACCCCGCCTACGTCAGCGCCGTCACCGCCGACCCGAGCGTCACCACCACGCTGGCGGCCTTCGCGCAGAACCACAAGGACCTGCTCACCACCGCGAACGCGTTCCTGGACGTCAACGCGGGCAATGACCTCGCCCGCACCGCCGGTGACGGCGGCAGCATCGAGGCCTTCGCCAAGCCGCTGGTCAAGCAGGTGCTGGACACCACCCCGATCTCCGGCGCCGTCGGCAAGCTGTACGTGTACACCGCGTACAACGCCAACCAGTACGACAAGGCGCAGTGCTCCTACTACGGCACCTGCGACCTGCCGGGCAAGCTCACCGCCGCCGTCCTGCCGGCCACCCTGGTCTGCGACAACCGCACCATCCGCGCCGAGGCCCTCTCACCGGCGGACCTGGCCACCGTCTGCGCGAGCCTGCGCGGCGAGGACGGCTTCTTCCACAAGCTCGTCCAGGACAACGGCCCCATCCCCGGCCAGTACGGCAAGACCCTCACCCTCGCCGTCTTCTCCAGCCAGGACGACTACAAGACCTACTCCTGGGCGATCTACGGCAACTCCACCGACAACGGCGGCGAGACCATCATGGACGTCACCGACCCGGCGAACCAGCCCGTGTCGGTGATGTACCAGAAGTCCTGGAACGACGGCTTCCCAGCCAACGTGTGGAACCTCAACCACGAGTACACCCACTACCTCGACAACATCTACGACATGAAGGGCGACTTCACCACCGAGATCTCCGTCCCGGACATCTGGTGGATCGAGGGCGTCGCCGAGTACGAGTCCTACGCCTACCGCGGCACCACCGACACCCAGGCGATGACCGAGGCCGCCACCCACCGGTACAAGCTCAGCACCGTCTTCCAGAACACCTACGCCAACTCGGACACGGTGCGCACCTACCCGTGGGGCTACCTGGCCGTGCGGTACATGTTCGAGAAGCACCCCGCCGACGTCCGCGCCATGCTCGGCCACTTCCGCACCGGTGACTACCAGGGCGGCTACGCCGTCTACAACGGCCTCGGCACCTCCTACGACGCCGACTTCGACGCCTGGCTGAACACCTGCGCGGCCGGCGCCTGCTACGCCGACGGCCCCACCGCCCTGTTCGGCCAGTCCGTCGACGGCGCGACCGTCACCCTCACCGACAAGTCCATCGAGAGCAACTCCTCGGCGACGCTGTCCTCCTGGCACTGGACCTTCGGCGACGGCACCAGCTCCGACGAGCGGAACCCGGCCCACACCTACGCCGCCCCCGGCACCTACACCGTCGCGCTGACCGTCACCGACAGCGCCGGCAGGACCGCCAGCACCCCGTCCTCGGTGACCGTCACCACCGGCGGCACGCTGCCGACCTGCACCGACCCGCGCACCGACGCGCTCGGCCAGAACTGCTCCCGCCCGAACCAGGCCCGCACCGCCGGCGCTCTCGACTACTTCTACGTCTACCTGCCGGCCGGCACCACCACCCTGAAGGTCTCCACCTCCGGCGGCACCGGAAACGCCTCGCTCTACTACAACCCTGACACCTGGGCCTCCCCCAGCGCGTACACCGCCTCCTCCACCAACCCCGGAACCGCCCAGACGCTCACCGTCACCAACACCACCGCCGGCTACCGGTACATCAGCCTGTACGCCAACACCGACTTCAGCGGAGTGACCGTCAGCACGCGTTACTGACAGCACTTCTCGGAAGTTCCTCCGGGAAGTTCCTCCCGGAAGTTCCGAACGAGCGGCGCGTCCCCTGCCCGGGGACGCGCCGCTCGCGCGTTTCGGGCCGGGCGCGGGCGACCGGGAGCGCACTCCTGCCGACCGCCGCGCGAAATGGATTCGCCGATATGCGCCCGCCCGCCTCCGCCGGTCGGCGCGAAAGGCCGGTGGCAAGAACCGGGCGGCCCAATCCGGGCGCGGCGTAATCCTTTCGGTCCCGCTGCCGGCGCCGGGCCCGGATGTCCGGGTGCGGCCGTGGAACGCGCGGGGCGGAACGGGGAATGGGCAGCGTACCGCACCGGACGCCCCGCAGTGGGTGAGATCGCGCCAAAATCACCGGCGGGGGACGCCGGCATCCCGGCCGGCCGTCGTTCCGGCCTCCTGAACAGGCGAAGCGGCGGTCCTCCGGTCGACCCGGCTGACCTCGCGTCAACGTCCCATACCAAGAGCGGCGTCGACGATCCAGACCTTCTTTCGAGGTGATTTGCAAGTAGTCTGTCGTCACCCGCTCGAGAACCCGTGCGGCCTCCGGATCAATCCCGGAACCAGGGCGTTTCCGTCGAGCGGTCGACACGTTTTTCGTTACTGGGGGTGACTTTGTGGCGGAGGGTCACGCAATGCATTTCCATGTCTTAGGCCCGCTGGCGGTCCAGGCCAATGGAATACCAGTGCATCCGGGGTCTGCGCGCCAACGGGCAGTATTGTCCGCCCTTCTCCTGACGCCGGGCCAGCCGGTGACGGCGGAGCAGCTCACCGAGGCCGTCTGGCCGAGGAACCCGCCGAACGACGTCATGGCGAACCTGCACAGCTATGTGTCCAACCTCCGGCGGCTGTTGGAGCCGAACCGGCCACCCCGCAGTCGTGACACCGTCCTGCGTCGCGAACAGACCGGCTACGTGCTGGCGGTGAACGCCGACTGCCTCGACGCGGCGCTCTTCGAACGCCTGCTGCACGACGGGCGGCGGCTGCTCCAGGCGGGGACGTACCAGAAGGCCAGCCGCACCCTCGGGAAGGCCCTGGCGCTGTGGCGGGGATCGCCCTACCCGGAGGTCAGCGACTACGCGCTCGGCGCCCAGGCGGCCTCCCGGTTCGAGGAGTTGCGGCTCCTCGCCCTCGAGAGCCTGTGGGAGGCCAGGCTGGCCGAGGAGCACGACTTCTCGGTGATCGCCGCCGAACTGCCGGCGCTCACCCTGCGCTTCCCGACCCGGGAGCGGTTCAGTTGGCTGCTGATGAAGGCGCTGTATCGGTCCGGGCGGCGGGCCGAGGCGATCGACGCCTACCACCGGACCCGACGGACCCTGGCGGAGGAGTACGGCGTGGACCCGGGCGCCGAGTTGCAGGAACTGTTCGGCTCGATCCTGCGCGGCGACCCGGTCGCGGGCTGCGCGTGAGCACACCTCGGCCGTAGGCGCCCGCCGACAGCCCGGTGGCGACGGGTGAACCGCCCGCCGCCACCGGGCCCTCTTGTCGCGGAACATATGACATGGGCATGGTCGACACTTCCGGGCGGACGTCCAGGGCCGTCGGGGCGGCCCCCGCGCGCACTCCAAGACTCCTCCAAGTCGCCTCCAAGTCGTCGCCAAGATCGTTCTGCCAGTCTTCTTGTCGCCGAGCGGATAGATCGACATGAGGCGGTGGCAGCCGCCTCTCCCGGACGAAGGAGGCAGGCCACCGCGGGCGCGCGGCATTTGACGGATCCGGAAGACCGGACCGGACACGGGAGCGGGGACGGACGCGGGGACGGGACCTGGGGCGGGGGCCGGTGTCGGAGCCGGGGACCGGTGTCCGAGCCGGGGACCGGCGTTGGAGACGGGGCCGGCGTCGGAGCCCGGAGACGGCGACGGACCGTCGCCCACGGGACGGACCGCCTCGGCCCTCGCACGCGCAGCGACCGCGGAACGCGCTCCGTCGCCGTCTGCTCCGGTGCGGCGGGCAGCAGACCGAGACCACGAGGAAGGCCGAGTACGCAGTGCCCCAGACGAGTTGTGAGGACGACCCGGTCGCCGTCATCGGACTTTCCTGCCCGCCGCCCGGCCCCCGAGCCGACCACCAGGACGAGCCGCAGGGCGACCGGCGGGACGACCCGCGGGGCTACGACGGCCCGGACGGCGGCCCCGCGTTCTTCGGCATCCCGGCCGCCCAGGCCGCCGGGTACCGCCCCGAGGACTGGCAGTTGCTGGAACTCGCCTGGAGCGCGCTGGAGGACGCCGGGATCGTGCCCGCCTCGCTGCGCGGAAGCCGGACCGGGGTCTTCCTCGGCCCGTCCTCACCGAAGCCCTCGGCGGAGCGCCTCGCCGCCGTCCTCGACCTCCACGGGCCCCGGGTGACCGTCGACCCGTCCGGTCGCCCAAGGCCGTCAGACCCCGCGGAGCCGTCAGACCCGGCGGGGCCGTCCGAGCCGCCCGCCCGGTCGGCCGTCGCGCTGGCCGCGGCGAGCCTGCTCCGCGCGGAATGCGACCTCGCCCTCGCCGGTGACGGTGACACCGTCCTCGCCGTGCTCCGGCGGCTGCCGGACGCGCAACGCGACGGGGACCGGATCCAGGGTGTGGTCACTGTCGAGCACGCCACCGCCGGCGTCGGCCTCCTCGGCCTGGTCGGAGCCGCGCCGGCCGGTCCGGCGGCAGCCCGGCCCGCCCCGGTGGCCCGGCTCGCCGCCCGGCCGCTGCTCGCCACCACCTGGACGCCGCTGGTCCTCTCCGCCCGCAGCGACGACGCCCTGCGCGCCCAGGCCCGCGCGCTCCGGGACCGGCTGGCGGCCGATCCCGGCCTCCGACCCGCCGACGCCGGCTACTCGCTGGCCGTCACCAGGACGGCCTTCGAACGGCGCGCCGCCCTGGTCGTCGACAGCAGAGCGGACGCCCTCGACGGCCTGCGTGCCCTCGCCGAGGGCGGCTCCACCCCGTCGCTGGTGCGCGGGACGGCGGAGCCCGGCCGCGGAGCCGTCTTCGTCTTCCCCGGCCAGGGCACCCAGTGGCAGGGCATGGCCCTCGACCTGCTGGAGGCCTCGGAGCCGTTCCGGGAGCACATCCGGGCCTGCGAGGACGCGCTCGCGCCGTACGTCCCGTGGTCGCTGACCGACGTGCTGCGCGGAGCGCCGGGCGCCCCCGCACCGGTGGCGGTCGACGTCGTCCAGCCCGTCCTGTTCGCCGTGATGGTCTCGCTCGCCGCGCTGTGGCGGGCCTGCGGAGTGGCACCCGCCGCCGTGGTGGGCGCCAGCCTCGGCGAGATCGCGGCCGCCCACGTCGCCGGCGCACTCGACCTGGACGACGCCGCCAAGGTGGTGGCGCTGTGGAGCCGGGCCCAGGCCGCCGCCGCCGGCCAGGGCGACCTCGTCTCCGCCCTCCTGACCCGCGAGCAGCTCGCACCCCGGCTCGCCCGCCGGCCGGGCCGACTGGTCGTGGCCGGCAGCAACGGCCCGCGGTCCGTCCTGTTCTCCGGCGACCGGGAGGCCGTCGACGAACTGCTCGCCGAGCTCACGGCCGAGGGCATCCGGGCGAAGCGGCTCAGCAACGGACTCGCCGCGCACTCCCCCGGGCTGGGCCTCGACCGCGAGCTCGTCCTCGACGGCCTGGCCGACGTCCGCCCGCGCAGCTGCACCGTGCCGTTCTACTCCTCCCTCACCGGCGGACTGCTGGACACCGCGGCCCTGGACGCCGGCTACTGGCTCCGGAACATCACCAGCGAGATCCGCTTCGAGGAGGCCACCCGCGCGCTGCTGGCCGACGGGCACCGGCTGTTCCTGGAGGTCAGCCCGCACCCCGGCCTGCTCGGAGGCCTCCAGGAGACCCTGGACGACGAGGGCCTGACGGACGCGGCCGTCGTCGGCACCCTGCGCCGCGACCGGGGCGGCGCCGACCGGTTCCTCACCGCGATGGCCGAACTGCACGTCCGGGGAGCCGCGCCGGACTGGCAGGCCGTCCTCGGCGGATCCGGCGCCCGGCGCGTCCCGCTGCCGACGTACCCGTTCCGCGCCGCACGGTCGGACGCCTCCCGCCCGGGCATCGCCGGGGCCGCCGCGCTCCGCTCCGGCGCCGACCGGCGCCGCCGGATCGGCGACCTGGTGCGCACCGAGATCGCGGCACTGCGCGGCGCCGCGGCGGCCGGCGCCGACGGGAACCGGCCGCTCCGGGACCTCGGCTTCGACTCCGCCATGGCGGTCGAACTGCGCAACCGGCTCGCGGCTGCGACCGGCCTGCCGCTGCCGCTCACGCTGCTCTTCGACCACCCGACCCGGGAGGCCCTGGAGCGTGAGCTGCTCGCCCGGCTGACCGGTGAGACCGTCGCCCCGACGGAGCCGGACCCGACCGCGGCCGACGACCGGGAGCCGATCGCCATCGTCGCGATGGCCTGCCGCTACCCCGGCGGCGCCGACTCCGCCGAGCGGCTGTGGCAGCTCGTCGCGGACGGCCGGGACGCCGTCACGCCGTTCCCCGACAACCGCGGCTGGGACCTGGACGCGCTGTACGACCCGGACCCGACGCGCAGCGGTCGCACCTACGCCCGTGAGGGCGGCTTCCTGCACGACGCGGACCGGTTCGACGCCGGGTTCTTCGGGATCAGCCCGCGCGAGGCGCTGGCGATGGACCCCCAGCAGCGGCTGCTGCTGGAGACCTCCTGGGAGGCGTTCGAGCGGGCCGGCATCGACCCCGCGTCGCTGCGCGGCACCCGGACCGGCGTCTACGTCGGCGCGATGACGCAGGACTACGGCGTCCGGATGCACGAGGCGCCCGCCACCGTCGAGGGGCACGTCCTGACCGGCTCGACCGTGAGCGTCCTGTCCGGCCGGCTGTCCTACGTGTTCGGCCTGGAGGGGCCGGCGATCACCGTGGACACGGCGTGCTCCTCCTCGCTGGTCGCCCTGCACCTCGCCGCCCGGGCCCTGCGCTCCGGCGAATGCTCGATGGCGCTCGCGGGCGGGGCGGCCGTGATGGCCTCACCGGGCATGTTCGTCGAGTTCAGCCGGCAGCGCGGCCTCGCTCCCGACGGGCGCTGCAAGGCCTTCGCGGCCGCCGCCGACGGCACCGGTTGGGCGGAGGGTGTCGGTGTCCTGCTGCTGGAGCGGCTCTCCGACGCGCGGCGCAACGGCCACCGGGTGCTGGCGGTGGTGCGCGGCTCGGCCGTCAACCAGGACGGCGCCTCCAACGGGCTCTCCGCGCCGAACGGCCCCTCTCAGCAGCGGGCGATCCGGGCCGCGCTCGCGGATGCGGGCCTGACGCCGGCCGATGTGGACGCGGTCGAGGCGCACGGGACGGGCACCCGGCTGGGCGATCCGATCGAGGCCCAGGCCCTGCTGGCGACGTACGGGCAGGAGCGGCCTGCCGAACGGCCGCTGCTGCTGGGCTCGTTGAAGTCCAACATCGGCCACACCCAGGCGGCGGCCGGGGTCGGCGGCGTCATCAAGATGGTGATGGCGATGCGGCACGGCGTGCTGCCGCCCACCCTGCACGTCGACGAGCCCACCCCGCACGTCGACTGGTCCTCCGGCGCGGTCGAACTGCTCACCGAGGCCCGGGAGTGGCCGGCCGGCGAGCGGACCCGCCGGGCCGCCGTGTCCTCCTTCGGCATCAGCGGGACGAACGCGCACGTCATCCTGGAGGAGGCGCCGCCGGTCGAGGACGCGCCCGCAGCGGCGAAGCGGCCGGAGGGTACGGCGCCTTCGCCCGTGGTGCCGTGGGTGCTGTCCGCACGGACCCCTGCCGCACTGCGCGCCCGGGCCGAACAGCTGCGGGAAGCCGTCGAAGCACGGCCCGAGTGGGCGGCCGCCGACGTGGCCTGCGCGCTGGTATCCGGGCGCTCGGTCTTCGAACACCGCGCGGTGGTGATCGGGGAGAGCCGTACGGAGTTGCTGAGCGGTCTCGCCGCCGTCGTTGACGGGTCGGTGCCGACTCCGGACGGTACGAGCGCCTTCGAGCGTCCGGTGTTCGTGTTCCCCGGCCAGGGTTCGCAGTGGGCCGGCATGGGCGCCGAACTCCTCGACACCTCCCCCGTCTTCGCGGACTCCATCG
>NZ_JBIDAK010000022.1:53211-142955 GCF_043202455.1 Kitasatospora sp. NPDC048194 | reverse complement strand
GGTTACATTCCGAACCCGGAAGCTAAGCCTCACAGCGCCGATGGTACTGCAGGGGGGACCCTGTGGGAGAGTAGGACGCCGCCGAACAATTCTTCGAGAGAAGCCCCCGCCGGGTGAACCGGGCGGGGGCTTCTCTGTTGTAGGGTCAACGTGCATTGTCATCACACAGGACAGGAGGCCCCCGGGTGGAGGTCCAGGAGACGCGGGTCCAGACCGATCGCGTCCTCACCATCCCCAACCTGCTGAGCATGGGCCGGCTGGTCGGCGTTCCGCTCTTCCTCTGGCTCATCCTGTGGCCGGCCTTCGGCGGCCCCAACAACGACGGCTGGGCGCTGCTGATCCTGGCGCTCAGCGGAGTCAGCGACTACCTGGACGGAAAGCTCGCCAGGCGGTGGGGCCAGATCAGCCGGGTGGGGCAGTTGCTGGACCCCCTGGCGGACCGGCTCTATGTGCTGTCCACATTGGTCGGATTGACGTGGCGTGAGATTCTGCCGTGGTGGGTGACGGCGATTCTGCTGGCCCGGGAGGCGTTTATCGCCTCGCTCCTGCCGATTCTGAACAAGCACGGTTACGGGCCGCTACAGGTCAGTTTCCTCGGCAAGGCGGCGACCTTCAATCTGATGTACGCGTTCCCGCTTCTGCTGCTCGGCAGCGTGGACAGCTGGATCGCGCGGCCGGCCGAGGTGGTGAGCTGGGCGTTCATCTGGTGGGGAACCACGCTGTACTGGTGGTCGGCCATTCTTTACGCCGTCCAGGCGCGGCAGATCGTCAAGGCCCGCTCCGCGGCCTCGGCGTCCACGGCCTGAGACGCGAGCTGAGAGAAGTCCCACGTCGTATCGGTGCGTCGGACGGGACCTTCCGGGTAGAGATCCCTCTGGAACGGTTTGATGGACTCGCAGGTCCACCACCGCGAAGGAGGACGCACCCGTAATGAAAGCCGTTGTAATGGCAGGGGGCGAGGGAACCCGACTCCGCCCGATGACCTCCAGCATGCCGAAGCCGCTGCTTCCGGTCGCCAACAGGCCGATCATGGAGCACGTGCTTCGGCTGCTGAAGCGGCACGGCCTCTCCGACACCGTTGTCACCGTCCAGTTCCTGGCCTCACTGGTCAAGAACTACTTCGGTGACGGTGAGGAACTGGGCATGCATCTCACGTATGCCCACGAGGAGACGCCACTAGGCACTGCGGGGAGTGTCAAGAACGCAGAGGACGCGCTCAAGGACGACTCCTTTCTGGTGATCTCCGGTGACGCCCTGACTGACTTCGATCTCTCTGAATTGATCGCCTATCACCGCAGCAAGAACGCTCTGGTCACCGTGTGTCTCACCAGGGTGCCGAACCCCCTGGAGTTCGGCATCACGATCACGGACGACGAGGGGCGCGTCGAGCGTTTCCTGGAGAAACCGACCTGGGGGCAGGTCTTCTCGGACACGGTCAACACCGGTATCTACGTGATGGAGCCCGAGGTCTTCGACTACGTCGCGGCGGGTGAGTCCGTCGACTGGTCGAGCGACGTCTTCCCGCAGCTGCTGAAGGAGGGCAAGCGGGTCTACGGGTACATCGCCGAGGGTTACTGGGAGGACGTGGGCACCCACGAGAGCTACGGCAAGGCCCAGGCGGACGTCCTGGAGGGCAAGGTCGACGTCGAGATCGACGGCTTCGAGATCTCCCCGGGCGTCTGGGTGGCCGAGGGGGCGGAGGTCGACCCCGAGGCCGTTCTGCGCGGCCCGCTGTACATCGGGGATTACGCCAAGGTCGAGGCCGGCGTCGAGCTGCGTGAGCACACGGTGCTGGGCAGCAACGTGGTGGTCAAACGCGGGGCCTTCCTGCACAAGGCGGTGGTGCACGACAACGTGTACATCGGGCCGCAGAGTAACCTGCGCGGTTGCGTGGTGGGCAAGAACACCGACGTGATGCGGGCCGCGCGGATCGAGGACGGCGCGGTGATCGGCGACGAGTGCCTGATCGGCGAGGAGTCGATCATCGCGGCCAACGTCCGGGTCTACCCGTTCAAGACCATCGAGGCCGGCGCCGTGGTGAACACCTCGGTGATCTGGGAGTCCCGCGGCCAGGAGCACCTGTTCGGGGTCCGCGGGGTCTCGGGCGTCCTGAACGTGGAGATCACCCCGGAGCTGGCCGTCCGGCTGGCCGGTGCGTACGCCACGACGCTGAAGAAGGGCGCCACCGTCACCATTGCGCGTGATCACTCGCGTGGTGCGCGTGCACTCAAACGGGCGATGATCTCGGCGCTGCAGACCTCCGCGATCGACGTCCGCGACCTGGAGAACGTGCCGATGCCGGTGGCCCGGCAGCACACGGCGCGCGGCAGCGCCGGCGGGATCTTCCTGCGGACCACGCCCGGGGTTCCGGACTCGCTGGACATCCTCTTCTTCGACGAGCGCGGTGCGGACCTCTCGCAGGCGGGGCAGCGCAAGCTCGACCGCGTCTACGCACGCCAGGAGTACCGGCGGGCCTTCCCGGGCGAGATCGGGGACCTGACCTTCCCGTCCAGCGTCTTCGACTCGTACGCGGGCAACCTGCTGCGGACGGTGGACACGACGGGGGTCCGCGAGGCGGGCCTGAAGGTGGTCGTGGACACCGCGCACGGCAGCGCCGGGCTGGTTCTGCCCAGCATCCTCGGCCGGCTCGGGGTCGAGGCGCTCACCGTCTCGAGCGGGCTGGACGAGTCGAGGCCGACCGAGGACGCGGAGGAGCGGCGGGCCGGGCTGGCCAGGCTCGGTGAGCTGGTGGCCTCCTCGCGGGCCGCGTTCGGCGTCCGCTTCGACCCGGTCGGTGAGCGGGTCGCGTTCGTCGACGAGCTGGGTCGGGTGATCGACGACGACCGTGCGCTGCTGGTGCTGCTGGACCTGGTCGCGGCCGAGCGGCGCAGCGGGCAGGTGGCGCTGCCGGTGACCACGACCCGGATCGCCGAGCAGGTCGCGGCGTACCACGGTACCCAGGTCATCTGGACCACGACGACGCCGGACGACCTGGCCAAGGCGGCCTCCGCCGAGGGCACGGTGTTCGGTGGGGACGGGCGCGGCGGCTTCGTGGTGCCCGAGTTCAGCGGTGTGCTGGACGGTGCGGCGGCCTTCGTCCGGCTGGTGGGTCTGGTGGCCCGGACCCAGCTCACGCTGAGCCAGATCGATGCCCGGATCCCGCAGGCGCACATCCGGCGTCGGGACATCGCGACGCCGTGGGCAGCCAAGGGCATGGTCATGCGTTCGGTGGTGGAGGCAGCCGGCAACCGGCGGCTGGACACCACGGACGGTGTCCGGGTCGTCGAGGCGGACGGCCGTTGGACGCTGGTCCTGCCGGACCCGGCGGAGGCGGTCACCCACCTGTGGGCCGAGGGCCCGGACGACGACGCGACCGAGGCGTTGTTGGACGAGTGGGCGGCGGTGGTCGACAGCGCGGGGCGTTGACGGCCTGAGGGGGCGAATGCCCTGATCGGCGGGGCGTGCGGCCGCGAGCCGCGCGCCCCGCTGTCCGTTTTCACACCATTGCGGACCGCCCGTCACTCCCCGTCGTGTGGGCGCCGTGTGCGCAGCTCAGGGGCCGTGCACGGGGCCCTTCGCGCGCATGGGACGATGGTCGGCATGCCAGCGACGCCGACGCCGAGTGCCCCGAACGGACGGTACAACCGTCCGGACGCCTCGATGTCCCTGCTGACGAACGTGATGGACCACAGCCTGGACGAGGGTTACGCCGAGGCGGCCGCCGCGCGGGGCGGCGACCACGACAGCCGGATACCCCGCACCCTGCGGGGGCTGCTCACGCTGGGCGCCGGACTGGCGCTGGTCGGAGCCGTGGTGACGGTCGGCGCGGTGAACGCGCACAAGGCGGAGCCCACCCTCGCCAAGGAGCGGGACGCGTTGATCCACCGGATCAACGACAGCAACGGTTCGGCCGACAAGCTCCAGCAGCAGGTCCAGGACCTGCGGCGCAAGGTCGAGGACGCGCAGCAGCAGGCGTTCCCCTCCGGGGAGGGCGATGCGGGCGGCCTGACCGGCACCGTCGGCCTGGGGGAGGTCACCGGGCCCGGGGTCAGGCTGGTGCTGGAGGATGCCCCGGGGACGGGCGCCGGGGGCAATGTCGACCCGCGCGCCGGGCAGGGCTTCTCCAACAGCGGACGGCTGCGCGACCGCGACCTGCAACTGGTGGTGAACGGCCTCTGGGGCTCGGGCGCGGAAGCCGTCTCGATCAACGGCCAGCGGCTGACCGCACTGTCCGCGATCCGCGCCGCCGGCGAGGCGGTGCTGGTGGACAACCGACCGCTCGTCCCGCCGTACACCATCCAGGCGATCGGGGACGGTCCGAAGCTCCTCGCCGCCTTCGAGAACGACATGGCCGGGCAGTACCTGCGGCTGTTGCAGGAGAAGTACGGCATCAAGTCGACGCTCTCCGCCCAGAAGAGCCTGACGCTGCCGGCGGCCGTCGGGGTCACGCTGCGGACCGCCCAGCCGCTCACACCGGAGGCCAGTGCCGCACCGGGTGGCTCGCCCACGGCCACGTCGCCGTCCGGCGCGGCGCCCGGTGCGTCGGCCTCGGGCGCCTCGGCCGGGCCGAGCGGTACGGCATCGGGCGGACCCGGCAGCTCTCCCGGAACCTCGGAGAGCCCCGCCGCGTCCGTTTCACCATCCGCGCACAGCGGTGGCCCGACCCCGAAGCGGCGTCCGTCCACCGGATCCACCAAGACCACGACAGGGACAGGAGCAGCTAGACCGTGATTGCCGTACTGGGTCTCGTGATCGGGGTGGTCGTCGGGCTCTTCGTCCAACCCGAGGTGCCGGACGCCGTCGTGCCGTACCTGCCGATCGCCGTGGTGGCGGCGCTGGACGCGGTGTTCGGCGGTGTCCGGGCGATGCTGGACGGGATCTTCAACGACAAGGTGTTCATCGTCTCGTTCCTGTCGAACGTGGTGGTCGCGGCGCTGATCGTCTTCCTCGGTGACCAGCTGGGCGTCGGTTCGCAGCTGTCCACGGGTGTCGTCGTCGTCCTCGGCATCCGCATCTTCTCGAACGCGGCCGCGATCCGGCGCCATGTCTTCCGTGCCTGAGCCGGGCCGCGAGAAGGCGGCGGAGGAGGAGAAGTCGGACCGGAAGGGCGTCGAGGCGCCCGGTACGGAGGCCGGGGTACCGGACTCCGGGGGCTCCGCTGCCCCGGCCGGGCCCGAGGCCGGGCAGGTCCGGCCGGAGCCGGTGGTACGGCTGACGAAGGACGAGCGCGCGCCTGCTGCGGAGGCCGGGCCGGCGGTCGAGGAGCCGGAGCCCGTCGAGCCGGAGCGCGCCGCGTCGAGGCCCGTGGCCCGGACGGACGGGACGGAGACGGCGCCGGAGGCCGCGTCGGAAGCGGCGCCGCAGGACGGAACCGAGCCCGCGCCCGAGCCCGCGCCCGCAGAGCCCCTGCCCACCGAGCCCCTGGCCGCCGTGCCCGCGTCCGTAGAGCCCTTGCCCACCGAGCCCGAGGCCACCGAGCCCGAGGCCGCCGAGCCCGAGGCCGCCGGGGCCGCTGACGCCGCCGAGCCCGAGGCCGACGGGTGCCCGCCCGCGGGGGACCGGCACGCCGGTCGTCGGCGGCTGAAGGCCGCGTTGTGGCCGCCGCGGCTCTCGCGCGGCCAGCTGGTGGTGGCGCTGCTGCTGTTCTCGCTCGGGCTGGGCCTGGCGATCCAGGTGCGCTCGACCAACGACCACCACAACCAGCTGCGCGGCGCCCGGCAGGAGGACCTGGTCCGCATCCTCGACGAACTGGACAGCCGTCAGCAGCGTCTCCAACAGGAGAAGGCCGAGCTGGAGCAGTCCCTGGCGAAGTTGGAGAACAGCTCCAACCAGGCCAAGGAGGCCCAGGAGCAGACCAGGAAGAAGATGACGGAACTGGGCGTGCTGGCCGGTACGGTCAAAGCCACTGGTCCGGGCATCGTACTCACGGTCGATGATCCCCAAGGGCAGGTGAAGGCAGATATGCTGCTGGACACCCTGCAGGAACTTCGAGCGGCGGGGGCGGAGGCGATTCAGATCAACGATGTACGCGTGGTGGTCAACACCTACTTCACCGACCTGTCGGGCGGCGGGGTGCAGATCGACGGGAAGAAGGTCTCGCCGCCCTATCGGTTCACCGTCGTGGGGAACCCGCAGGACCTGACTCCCGCGCTGAACATTCCGGGCGGTGTCGTCCGTACTCTGGAGAGTCACCAGGCTCGGGCGACGATCACCCAGCAGCAGAAGGTGGTCGTGGACGCCCTCGTGGATCCGAAGTCGCCGCAGTACGCCAAGCCGGCTTCGAAGTGACGGGGCGTCCGACGAACGGCCCGTCACGGGCGGGCGGCACCCGGTGCGGGGTACCGCCGTCGCGTGGGAGAGACTGGTTCGCACCAGTACGCTCCGTAGCACCAACCGCAGCACCAAACGTCGGAGTACCACTCCAGCAGGCCCGGGCCGCAACCGGGCCCGCAGCCTGTCCGAGGTTCTCACCCTGCCCCGCGGGCGGGTCTGTCACACGCAAGGGGATTCGCCCGTGAGTTTCTTCTCGAAGTTGTTCGGTCGCAACAAGGGCCGGGACGCGGCCGCCGTGGAGGCGCCCACCGCTCGGCACCGCCGCTCGGAGGACGAGCCCGCGGTGCCGGGCATGCGCCCCGCCCCCGAGGCCGCGCCCTACGCCGGACAGCAGCTGTACCGGGACGGCGGCGCCGCCCAGTACGCGGGCAATCAGGCGGGCTACGGCGCGTCGGTTGACCCCTCCGGCGACCCGCGCATAGGTTTCCCGTCAGGACCCTCAACCTCTGGTGGAGGGTTTGCCCCGGACCCGTACGCCGGGCACAACCCGTCGGGTGTGCCGCGCCAGGAGGCTGTGAACATGGCTGGCCCCACTCCGTGCCCCAGGTGCGGCAACCAGAACCCGGCCGCGGCCCGCTTCTGTTCGAACTGCGGTACGGCGCTGCGCGGTGGCCCGCTGCCCGAGGGGGCGGCGGAGACCACCTCGACCATCTCGATCTCCGGCCTGGAGTCCCACGACCCCACCGCCACGACCGGCACCGGCACCACGCCGGCCCTCTCGGCCGAGGTGCTGCAGGCGATCGACGCGCTGCCGCCGGGCTCGGCCCTGCTGATCGTGCAGCGCGGTCCGAACTCGGGCAGCCGCTTCCTGCTGGACTCGGACGTCACCACGGCCGGCCGTCACCCGCAGGGCGACATCTTCCTGGACGACGTCACGGTCTCGCGCCGCCACGTGGAGTTCCGCCGCACCCCGTCCGGCTTCAGCGTCGCGGACGTGGGCAGCCTGAACGGCACCTACGTCAACCGGGAGCGGATCGACGAGGTGCCGCTGAACAACGGCGACGAGGTGCAGATCGGGAAGTACCGGCTGGTGTTCTTCGCCGGCCACAACCGGGGGTACTGAAACCAACGTCGGCAGGAGCCCGAGTGAGCAGCGATTCCCCTTCTTCTCTCGGGGCGGCCACCCCCGCGTCGTCGTCCGGTCCGCAGGCGGACCGGGGCGGGCGCGGGGTGGTCGCGGGCCCGCGGCAGCCCGTCCGGTCGGACCGGCCCGCCGGCCGGCGCCGCGGCGGGGACGAACTGCTGAGCATCGGCGCCGTGCTGGCCCACCTGCGTGACGACTTCCCCGAGGTGACCATCTCCAAGATCCGCTTCCTGGAGGCGGAGGGGCTGGTGGAGCCGCAGCGCACGCCCTCGGGGTACCGCAAGTTCAGCCCGGCCGACGTCGAGCGGCTGGCCTACGTGCTGCGGATGCAGCGCGACCACTACCTGCCGCTGAGGGTGATCCGCGAGCACCTGGACGCGATCGAGCGCGGCGAGGCCCCACCCGCGCTGCCGCCCGCCGCCGACGCCCGGCCGGGGCCGCTGGAGGAGGCCGACCGCGAGCTGGTGGCCCACGCCGACGTCGTCTCGGGCGTCCGGCTGGGGCGCGCCGAACTGCTGGCCGCGGCCGAGGCGGGGGAGCGGGAGCTCGCCGAGTGGGAGTCCTACGGGCTGGTCGCGCCCGGTGCGGACGGCGGCTACGACGGCGAGGCGCTGCAGGTGGCCCGGCTGGTCGCGGAGCTCGGCCGGTACGGGCTGGAGCCCCGGCACCTGAGGGCCATGAAGGCGGCGGCCGACCGGGAGGTCGCGCTGGTCGAGCAGGTGGTGGCGCCGCTGCGGCGACACCGGAACCCGCAGACCCGGGCCCACGCGGAGGCCACCGCGCGGGAGCTGGCGACGCTGTCCGTGCGGCTGCACGCGGCGATGGTCCAGGCCGGGTTGCGGACCCGCGGATAGCCGCGGGAGCGCCGGCCCGACCCACCGAGTGCACCGCCCTGACCAGCGGCGTCGGCCCTGCGCTTTCATATCCGGGAGCGGAGCCATAGGGTTGCGTGTGTGAATGAGCTCGACGTCGTGGGTGTCCGAGTGGAGATGCCTTCCAACCAGCCGATCGTGCTGTTGCGGGAGGTCGGGGGAGATCGCTACCTGCCGATCTGGATCGGCCCCGGCGAGGCGACCGCGATCGCCTTCGCTCAGCAGGGCATGACTCCGGTGCGCCCGCTGACGCACGACCTGTTCAAGGACGTCCTGGAGGCGCTCGGCCAGCAGCTCACCGAGGTCCGGATCACCGATCTGCGGGAGGGCGTGTTCTACGCCGAGCTGGTGTTCGCCGGCGGCGTCGAGGTCAGCGCCCGGCCGTCCGACGCGATAGCGCTCGCGCTGCGCACCGGCACGCCGATCTACGGGAGCGAGGAGGTGCTCGCCGAGGCGGGCATCGCGATCCCGGACGAGCAGGAGGACGAGGTCGAGAAGTTCCGCGAGTTCCTCGACCAGGTGTCACCCGAGGACTTCGGGGGCGGCGGCCCGCAGTAGCGCGGGTCCGCGGGGGCGCGAGCGGGGCCTGATCGGCCGTTTCCCTCGCCGTTTTGCCAAAAACCGTCCATCTACCCACACTAGGGGCACGAAAAACCACTCTCCTGAGTGATGTGGTCTGTCTGCCCCGGCGTGGCGATCGTTGACGGGTCATAGGGGACTGCCTACCGTCAGGAGTGGCTGTCCGGGTGGCCGATGCCCGCAGTCGGGTTGCCCGCAGCACAAGTGGACGGAGGTAGGCATGAGCAGCACCGGCGATGACGCGGCCGCAGGAGGCCTGTGCGCCGTGCACGTACCCCGCACCGCTCGTACCGTGACCGACCTGCCCCGCGTGGGCAGGTTCCCGGCCGTGCAGCCGGGCCAGCCCGCGATCGAGCGGCTGGCACCAACGTCCGAACTGCTCGGCTTCCGTGGCCCGACGGCCTGCGCGGCGGCCGGCATCACCTACCGCCAGTTGGACTACTGGGCCCGCACCGGACTGCTGGAGCCCAGTGTCCGCACCGCGTACCCGGCGACCAGCCAGCGGCTCTACAGCTTCCGCGACGTCCTGCTGCTCAAGATCGTGAAGCGGCTGCTGGACGCGGGCGTCTCGTTGCAGAACATCCGGGTGGCCGTCGCCCATCTGCAGTCCGCCGACCAGGCCGACCTGGCCGGACTGACGCTGATGTGCGACGGGGCGACGGTGTACGAGTGCACGACGCCGCAGCAGGTGGTCGATCTGCTGAAGGGCGGTCAGGGGGTGTTCGGCATCGCGGTCGGAGCCGTCTGGCAGGAGCTGGAGCTGACCCTCGGGCGGCTGCACGCGGAGCGGACCGACACCGGCGAGACGCTGGTGGGGCACGACCCGGCGGACGAGCTGGCGCAGCGCCGCAACCGCGCGGTCTGACGAGGCACCGCCACCCGCGCGGCGACGGTGCGTGACCGGATCTGACGAGGCCGTGGGGGGGGGGGGGGGGCGGGGGGGGCCGGGGGGGGGGGGGGGGCCCGGCCCGGGCCCGTCGGTGGTGGGCGCGTGGGGGGGGGCACCGGGATCAGGGGGGGGTGGGGGCGCCGCGCCGCACCGGGGGGGTGGGCGGGGCCCCCCCCCCCCGCGGGGCGCGGGGGGGGGCCCGTGGGGGGGGGGGGGGGGGCCGGGGCGGGGCCCCGGCCCGGCCCCACGGCCTCGTCGTGTTGCCCGGCGGGACGATCGAGGGAGGGCACGTGAGGGTCGGCACCGGGATCTCGGGGCTGCTGCGGCGCCGGGCCGTGGGGATGCGGGCGCGGCTGCGGACGCGGCGGACCCAGCGCAGGGTCTTCCAGGCGACGGCGGTGCTCTGCTCGTCGGTGCTGGCACCGAGCGCCTGGCTGTGGATCGCGGCGGGGGACCGGGTCGGCACGGTGGAGAGCGCGCCGTCCGCGCCGGTGGCGGTGGTCTTCGGAGCGGGGCTGGACCAGGGCAGGCCCTCGCCGTACCTCGAGCACCGGCTCACGGCGGCGCTGGACCTGTACCGGGAGGGAAAGGTGCGGGCCGTGCTGGTGACCGGGGACAACGGGCGGGTCTCGTACGACGAGCCGGACGCGATGTACCGGTACCTGACCGAGCACGGGGTACCGCCGGGGCGGGTGGTCCGGGACTACGCCGGCTTCGACACCTGGGACTCCTGCACCCGGGCGCACCGGATCTTCGGGGTGGACCGCGCGGTGCTGGTCAGCCAGGACTTCCACGTCCGGCGGGCGCTGGCGCTGTGCGAGGCGGCCGGCATCCGCTCGTACGCGGTCGGGGTGCCGGAGCCGCACGACGCCACCTGGCTGTACGGCGGCCTGCGGGAGGTCGCCGGGGCGGGCAAGGCGGCGGTGAACGCCTGGCTGCGGCCGGACCCGGCACTGCTCGGCCCGCAGGAGGACGGCGTCGCGAAGGCGCTGGCGGAGGCGGCGGAGAGGCGGTAGGCGGCGGCCCGGCCGCCGGCGTCGGCCGGGTTCGCACGCACTGTCGGACCCGTGCGCGATGATCGGCGGGTGCGATCTCTGCCGAGCATCATCCACCTCGACATGGACGCCTTCTTCGCGGCGGTGGAGCAGGCGGCCAAGCCGAGCCTGCGCGGCAAGCCGGTGGTCGTCGGGGGGCTCGGCGGTCGCGGGGTGGTCTCCACGGCCTCCTACGAGGCGCGCAGGTTCGGGGTGCACTCGGCGATGCCGATGGCGCAGGCGCGGCGGCTGTGCCCCAACGCGGCCTTCCTGGCCGGGCGCTTCGAGGCCTACCGGCAGAACAGCGAGATCGTGATGGGGCTGCTGCGGGAGCTGTCGCCGCTGGTGCAGCCGCTCAGTCTGGACGAGGCCTTCGTCGACCTGGAGGCCGGTCCGTACGGCCCGGTACTGGCGGAGGCGGACCACGAGACGGGTGAGCGGCTGGTGCTCGCCCTGGCGGAGGACCTGCGGGCGGACATCCACCGCTCCACCGGGCTGACCGGTTCGGTCGGGGCGGCGGGCTCCAAGCTGATGGCGAAGATCGCCTCCGAGCAGGCCAAGCCGGACGGGCTGGTGCTGATCGAGCCCGGGCAGGAGCGGGCCGTGCTCGGGCCGATGCCGGTCCGGGCGCTGCCCGGGATCGGGCCGGCCACCGAGCAGGTCCTGCGGCGGGCCGGGCTGAGTACGGTGGCGGACCTCGCGGAGGCGGGCGAGGCGGAGTTGGTCGCGCTGCTCGGCCGCGCGCACGGCGCCGGGATCCACCAGATGGCGATAGGGCTGGACGAGCGGCCGGTGGTCGCCGACCAGGACGCGAAGTCGGTCTCGGTGGAGGACACCTACGAGGTGGACCTGGCCGACCGGGACCGGGTGCTGCGCGAGGTGGAGGCGCTCTCGACGCGGTGCGTGCGGCGGCTGCGGGCGGCGGGGCGCTCCGGGCGGACGGTGGTGCTGAAGGTCCGGCGGTTCGACTTCTCGACGCTGACTCGCTCGGAGACGCTCGGCGGGCCGACCGACGACCCGGCGGTGATCACCGCGATCGCGCGCCGGCTGGCCGAGCAGGTGGACATCACTGGCGGGGTGCGGCTGCTGGGGGTGGGCGTGGCGCAGCTCGCCGACTACACCCAGGAGGACCTGTTCGCGCAGGCGCTGCGGGAGGAGGCGGCGGAGCACGCCGAGGCGGTCGAGGCGGCGGAGGCCGAGCAGGAGCGGGAGGCGGCCGCGGTGCGGCGCTGGCTGCCCGGGCAGGACGTCCACCACGCCGAGTTCGGCCCGGGGTGGGTGCAGGGCAGCGGGGTCGGGCGAGTCACCGTACGGTTCGAGACGCCGTGGAGCGGGCCGGGCCGGGTGCGGACCTTCGCGGTCGACGACCCGGCGCTGGAGCCGGCCCGGCCGCTGCCGCTGCGGCGGGTGGCGGACGCGGGCGGGACGGAGGGGGAGGAGGGGCCGCAGCGGCCGGAGGGCTGAGGGGCCCGGGCGGCCCTGCCGGTGGAGGGGGTCGGGACGTGGAACGGCCCCACCCGGTGGGTACCGGGTGGGGCCGTTCACACCGTGCCGGCTCCGCGCGTTCGTGATGCCCTCGCGACGTACGGAGGCCGGGTCCGCGCGCCCTGTCCCTGAGCGCGCGGGCCGGACGCCTCGTCAGGCGTCGGTCTTGACCAGCTGGGTGCTGGAGTCCTGCGGGGTCGAGCCGCCCGGGGCGCCCGGGGCGGCCGCGACCGGCTTGGCGGTGCGGATCAGGAACGGGACGGCACCGGCGACGATGCAGACCACGGCGGTGGCCCAGAACGCGTGCTTGTAGGCGTCCAGGGTGGGCAGCAGCACCGGGATCTTGATCGGGAGCTTCATGGTGTCGCCGGTCAGGATGGCGGTCATCACGGCGGTGCCGATCGCGCCACCGACGGTGCGCAGCACGGAGTTCATGCCGTTGGCGATGCCGCTCTGCTCGACCGGGACGGCGCCGTTGATGAAGGCCGGCATCGCGGCGAAGGCGAGGCCGATGCCGAGGCCGAAGATGGCGGAGGCGGTGTAGATGTCACCCTCGTGGCTGTGACGCAGGGCCAGGTAGGCCATGGCGACGGCGCCGAGGACGCCACCGAGGACCAGCGGCAGGCGGGGGCCGCGGCGGGCGATCAGCATGGCGCCGAGCGGGGCGGCCACCATCGAGCCGATCGCGGACGGCAGCAGCATCACGCCGGCGTGCAGGACGGTCGCGGTGAAGCCGTAGTGGGCCAGCTTCTCCGGGGTCTGGGAGAAGTTGCTGATGACCATGAACGAGCCGTACATGCCGAAGCCGATGAGCAGACCGGCCAGGTTGGTGAAGGCCACGGCCGGGCGGGACATCATCTTCAGGTCCACCAGCGGGTGCGCGACCTTGGTCTCGATGATCCCCCAGACCAGCGCGACCACGGCGGCGACGGCGAACAGGCCGAGGGTCTTGGTGGAGGTCCAGCCCCAGTGGTTGCCCTGGCTCACCGCGACCAGCAGGGCGGAGAGCCAGCCGGCCAGGGCGAGCGCGCCGAGCGGGTCGGCGCCGCCCTCCTTGTCGGTGACCGGGTCGGACGGGACGCGCAGGGCCACCAGGGCGATCGCGATCAGGCCGAAGGCCAGGCCCATCCAGAAGATCGACTTGTAGTTCCAGTGCTCCAGCAGGAGGCCGGTGGCCACCAGGCCGAGGCCGGAGCCGACGCCCATCGAGGCGCTGATGGCGGCGACGCCGCCGGTCACCTTCTGCTTGGGCAGCTCGTCGCGGACGATGCTGATCGCCAGCGGCATCACGCCACCGCCGGCGCCCTGGAGGACGCGGGCGACGACCAGCCAGGTGAAGGAGTGGGTGCCGACCGCCAGTGCGGATCCGGCGACCAGGCCGGCCAGCGAGATGAGCAGCATGGGCTTACGGCCCCGGAGGTCGCCGAAGCGGCCCAGCAGGGGAGTCAGCACGGCTGCGGAGAGCAGGTTGGCGGTCATCAGCCAGGTGATGTTGGACGTGGAGACGTCCAGCTCCTTGGCCAGCGAGGGCAGGATCGGGACGACCGCGGTCTGCACCACGCTGAACGACAGCATCGCCAGGATGAGGGCCGGCAGGACCCGGGCGCTGCTCTGCTTCTCGGCCGCGGTGGTGGGCTGTGGTGCCTCACTCACGGTTGCTTCCTCCCGTACATAGTGAATGAACTGAAGTAAATATGCCCGGAGATACTTCAGAGTGTCAAATATCGAGCGGTTAAGCTTTGGCAAAGCGGGGAAGTCCGGGGCACGGCAAGGGCCCCGGAAGGGATCCGGGGCCCTTGGGGGAGAGGGGCGGGCGGTCAGACCACCGGGCGCGAGCCGTCGGAGCGGGCACCGTTGGTGGCCGGGGCGCTGTCGTCGTGGACCTCGACGTGCTCGCGGCGGAGCTCGTCCTGGACGACCTCCTCGGCGGTGTAGCGCTCGACGACCAGGCGCACCCGCTCGATCGGCGCCAGGTACTTGCGGACGACGGGGCGCTCCTCGCGGAGGGTGACCTCCTCGACGTCCTCGGCGATCTCCTTCTCGGTCAGCGCGGCGCGCTCGGCGTCGCTGACCGGCACCCGCTCCACCCGGACCCGCTCGCGGACCACCGGGACGCGGCGCTCGACCTGCTCGCTGGTCACGTACTTGCGCAGCTTCGCGGTGCCCAGGACGTGCCATTCGGTGGTGATGTCGAGCCGCTCCTCGCGGCAGGTGATCTCGACCGGCGCCGTCATGGCCGAGGTGCCGGTGTCGGCGGAAGGCGCGGGCACCGGCGCGGGGGTGGTCGCAGCCGGTGCGGGCTGCGGCTTCGGCTCGAAGACGGGAGCGGTCGCCACGGGGGCGGCGGGTGCGGGGGCGGCGAGGGTCGGCACGTGGGTCTCCCGGGCGGTGTCGGTGCCGAGGGCGCCGGGGCCGGCGACCGCGGTGGTCGGGCCCGGCTCGGCGGAGTGGAAGGCGAGCGGCGGGGCGGTCGTGGTGGCGGTCGTGGTCGCCGCCGCCGCGACGGCCGGCGCCGTGCCGAAGTCGAGGTCGGGCTGGGCGGTCCGGCCGGGCTCCTCGCCGGCGGTGCGGGCGTCCACCGGGGTGTCGAGCCCGTAGTAGCGGTAGAGCTGGAGCTCCTGGGCCGGCGACAGGTGCTGGCCCACGCCGAAGTCCGGCGAGTCCTTGACCAGCGACTTGTCGTAGGGAACCCGGAGCTCGTCACCGGAGAACTCGCTCGTGGTGAGGGGGACGAAGGCGTCGCGGCCGAAGATGCCGGTTCGCACGGCGGCCCACTCCGGCTGGCCGGTCGCGTCGTCCAGGTACACCTCGTCGACCGTGCCGATCTTGTCTCCGTTGCGGTCGACCGCCTTGTGGCCGATGAGATCCCGGGGGTCGATGTCGGTCTGCACTCTTTCCTCCAGTCCGCTGCGCCTGCGGAACTCCCGCAGGTACGGCGGTCGGAGCACACCCGTCCCGTCCGCCACTTCACACCAAAAGGCATGAATGGGACCGACGCGACCGGGGTGCGCCGGACGGGCTTCGTGCTGGGCCGTCCGGGGGACGCGCGTAGACCTCGAGTGACCTGACGCACCCGTGATCCGAAGGCCGCCCGCTGGTACCCTGGGCCGCGACCGCCGAACCCGCTCGGGAGAGTCCACGACCGCGAAAACCGCTGGTCGGGGCGCCGAAGGAGCAAACCCTCCCCGGAATCTCTCAGGCATCCGTACCGTGCGGGATAGGTCACTCTGGAAAGCAGGGCAGGATCGCCGGCGCGGGAGCCGACGATCACCACCCTCACCGACGGTGCAAGCCGACGGAGCGCCGACAGCGCGACGTGCGGGCGAAGCTCTCAGGTCCCGATGACAGAGGGGGAGGCCTTTCGGGTTCGCCCGCCCGAGCCGGTCCGCCGTCCGCAGCGGATGGCCGTCGGCGTGCGCGCCCCCGCCGGTCCGTGACCAGGAGGCCTCGACCACCATGAACGCCCAGCCGAACGCGGGACGCCCCATCGGCGCCTCGACCCTCACCGAGCTCGAGTCGGCCAGCCCCTTCGAGAACCGCCACATCGGCCCCGACGCCGCCGCCCAGGAGAAGATGCTGGCGTCCGTCGGCTACGGCTCCCTGGACGAGCTCGCCGCCACCGCCGTTCCCGAGGCGATCCGCTCCATCACCGCCCTGGACCTGCCCGCCGGCCGCAGCGAGGCGCAGGTCCTCGCCGAGCTGCGCGAGCTGGCGAGCCGCAACAAGGTGCTCCAGCCGATGATCGGCCTGGGCTACTACGGCACCTTCACCCCGCCGGTCATCCTGCGCAACGTCATGGAGAACCCGGCCTGGTACACCGCCTACACCCCGTACCAGCCGGAGATCTCCCAGGGCCGCCTGGAGGCGCTGCTCAACTTCCAGACCCTGGTCTCCGACCTGACCGGTCTGCCCACCTCCGGCTCCTCGCTGCTGGACGAGGGCACCGCGGCCGCCGAGGCGATGGCCCTGGCCCGCCGCGTCACCAAGGTCAAGGGCGGCGTCTTCCTGGTCGACGCCGAGACCCTCCCGCAGACCATCGCGGTGATCAACACCCGGGCCGTGCCGACCGGTGTCGAGGTCGTCGTCGCGGACCTGTCCGACGGCATCCCGGCCGAGGTCGCCGAGCGCGGCGTCTTCGGCGTGCTGCTGCAGTACCCGGGCGCCACCGGCGTCGTCCGCGACCTCGCCCCGGTGATCGAGCAGGCGCACGGGCTGGGCGCGGTCGTCGCCGTGGCCGCCGACCTGCTTGCGCTGACCCTGCTGAAGTCCCCGGGCTCGCTGGGCGCCGACATCGCCTGCGGCACCTCGCAGCGCTTCGGCGTGCCGATGGGCTTCGGCGGCCCGCACGCCGGCTACCTGTCGGTGCGCGCGGAGTACGCCCGCTCGCTGCCCGGCCGCCTGGTCGGCGTGTCCGTCGACGCCGACGGCAACCGCGCCTACCGCCTGGCGCTGCAGACCCGCGAGCAGCACATCCGTCGCGAGAAGGCCACCAGCAACATCTGCACCGCCCAGGTGCTGCTCGCCGTGATGGCCTCGATGTACGCGGTCTACCACGGCCCGGACGGCCTGGCCGACATCGCCCGGCGCACCCACCGCTACGCCGCCGCCCTCGCCGAGGGCCTGCGGGCCGGCGGCGTCGAGCTGCTGCACGGCGAGTTCTTCGACACCGTCACCGCCGTCGTCCCGGGCCGCGCCGCCGAGATCGCCGCCGCCGCCCGCACCCACGGCATCAACGTCCACCAGGACGGCGCGGACCGGATCTCCGTCTCCACCGACGAGACCACCACCCGCGAGCACCTGGCCGGCGTCTGGGCCGCGTTCGGCGTCCCCGCCGTCGAGATCGCCGAGGCCGCCGAGGCGCTGCCCGCCGCGCTGCTGCGCGAGGACGAGTACCTCACCCACCCGGTCTTCCACAGCCACCGCTCGGAGACCGCCATGCTGCGCTACCTGCGCCGCCTGTCGGACCGGGACTACGCGCTCGACCGCGGCATGATCCCGCTGGGCTCCTGCACCATGAAGCTCAACGCGACCACCGAGATGGAGGCCGTCACCTGGCCGGAGTTCGGTCAGCTGCACCCCTTCGCGCCGATCGACCAGGCCCAGGGCTACCTCACCCTGATCCGCCAGCTGGAGCAGCAGCTGGTCGAGGTCACCGGCTACGACGCCGTCTCGATCCAGCCGAACGCCGGCTCCCAGGGCGAGCTGGCCGGCCTGCTGGCCGTCCGCGCCTACCACCAGGCGAACGGCGACACCCAGCGCGACGTCTGCCTGATCCCGTCCTCCGCGCACGGCACCAACGCCGCCTCCGCGGTGATGGCCGGCATGCGCGTGGTCGTGGTGAAGACCCTGGTCGACGGCGACGTGGACGTCGAGGACCTGAAGGCCAAGATCGAGCAGCACCGCGACAACCTGTCCGTGCTGATGGTCACCTACCCGTCCACCCACGGCGTGTACGAAACCCAGATCACCGAGATCTGCGCCCTGGTGCACGAGGCCGGTGGCCAGGTCTACGTGGACGGCGCCAACCTGAACGCCCTGGTCGGCCTGGCCAAGCCGGGCAAGTTCGGTGCGGACGTCTCGCACCTGAACCTGCACAAGACCTTCTGCATCCCGCACGGCGGCGGCGGCCCGGGTGTCGGCCCGGTCGCGGTGCGCGCCCACCTGGCGCCGTACCTGCCGAACCACCCGCTGCAGGAGGAGGCCGGCCCGGCCACCGGTGTCGGCCCGATCTCGGCCGCGCCGTGGGGCTCGGCGGCGATCCTGCCGATCTCCTGGGCGTACGTCCGGCTGATGGGCGGCGAGGGCCTGAAGCACGCCACCCAGGTCGCGGTGCTGAACGCCAACTACATCGCCAAGCGGCTCGCGCCGCACTTCCCGGTGCTCTACACCGGCCCGGGCGGCCTGGTCGCGCACGAGTGCATCATCGACCTGCGTCCGCTGACCAAGGAGACGGGCGTGACGGTGGACGACATCGCCAAGCGCCTGATCGACTACGGCTTCCACGCGCCGACGATGTCCTTCCCGGTGGCCGGCACGCTGATGATCGAGCCGACCGAGTCCGAGGACCTGCACGAGATCGACCGGTTCTGCGACGCGATGATCGAGATCCGGGCCGAGATCGAGAAGGTCGGCTCGGGCGAGTGGGCGGCCGAGGACAACCCGCTGCGCAACGCCCCGCACACCGCCGCCGCCCTGGCCGGCGACTGGGCGCACGGCTACTCGCGGCAGGAGGCGGTCTTCCCGGCGGGCGTGAACCCGGCGGACAAGTACTGGCCGCCGGTGAGCCGGATCGACGGCGCGTACGGCGACCGCAACCTGGTCTGCTCCTGCCCGCCGCTGGACGAGTACGGCGTCTGATCCCGCGGACGCGGACGAAGAGGGGCAGGGCCCCGGCAGAACGTTTCTGCCGGGGCCCTGCCCTGTGCGCTGTCCGGTCGGCGGCCACCCCGTCGGGCGGTGCCGGGGCCCATGGCCACCGGTCGTACGGCTGCGGCGGTACGGGTCGGGTCGGTCGGGCCCCGGCGCCGGGTCGACCCGGCGCCGGGAGGCCTCAGGCCGCGTGGGCGACGGGGCGGCGCGGGGCGATCACCCGGCCGTCGGGCAGCAGCTCTCCGGTGTCCTCGAACAGGACGACGCCGTTGCAGAGCAGGCTCCAGCCCTGCTCAGGGTGGCAAGCCACCGGCACGGCCGCCTCGCGGTCCTCGGACTCGGCCGTCGGGCACTCAGGACGGTGCTGGCACATACGCGTACCCTCGCTTCGCTCTGCGATCCTCCCCGTGGTGCGGTCCCGGAGGGTTGCTGCCGTCCGGGGCCGCCGCGGTAGTCGGATCCTGTCCGCAACGCCGGCCAGGTGTGGACCGGCGTTCAAGTGGGTAGGACAGGTGGTCCTTCCACGCTGGTTCCCAGTGTCGGCATCTACGGACGCGCGCGCAGCGATTTCGTGACATGCGCCACAAGTCCCGGGCAGAGATCACCCGTTCAGGTGGGGCCCGGAGGAGAAAGCGCACCGACGGGTCAGCCGTGACATGGCCCGGTGGGGCCATTGCGGATGGCCCGCCCAGGTGGTGGCCGTTCGGGTGAGGCCGCCGGGGCGCGCACGGCGAAGGGCCGCCGGGCGGGGTGACCCGGCGGCCGGTGCGGCGGGGCCGCTCTCAGGTGGAGCCGAGCAGCAGCGGCCGGGAGAGCGGGGTGCGGGCGAGCAGCGGCAGCAGCTCGGCGGCCGGGTGGGCGCGGTGCGCGGTGACGCCGAGCGGAGCCGGGGCGAGCGGGATCAGCAGGTCGTCGCCCGGGTCGGCGTCGGGGCCGTGCAGCCAGAGCGCCGTCGCGTACTGGCCCGGGAAGGTGAGCAACCGGGGCTGGCAGCGGACGCGGGAGCTCTGGGCGAGCTGCCAGGCCTCGCGCAGCGCCCGGACGGTCGAGGAGAGGTAGGGGCCGGCGGTGAAGTGGGAGAAGGTGTGGCCCTCGGCGCTCTGCACCACCTCCGCGGCGGCGGCCACCTCGGCGCCGTCCTTGATCAGGAAGCGCCAGCCGGTCCTCCGGGCGGCGGTGAGCTCGGGGCGCGGGCCGTCCAGGACGTGCACCGCGAGCGGATGCGCGGGGAGCAGTGGTCCGGTCGGGTGACGCAGGGCTGCGGCGGCGGGTTGGCGCAGCGCGGCGTCCGAGTCTAGCGCGGCCAGGACCGCGCGCAGGGCACTCGGTGGGGGCTGGGGGGTTTGCAGGGTCATGGCGGGGTCCGCCTCTCCAAGCGAGATCGGCGTGCGAGTGCGGCATACCGGCGTGGCGCGGTGCGTCGTCGGTGACGGGCCTGGCCGTGTCCGGTTGTGCAGGATCGCGGAGCCGGCGCGGTCGCCGCCGTCGAGGAGTGCCTCGGGGCGGGAGAAGACCGGCCGGAGCGCAGTGCGGATTCCTCGAATTCATCGAACAAATGCGCAGGGTGATCTGTTTATCACAGGCTGTGGCGCCGGGCAAGTCCACAGATGCTCTGAATAAGCGTCAGTTCCCTTTCATTGCAAGCCAGTACAAGCATTCGGGTATCGATCTTCGGGGTGGGCATGATGCTGGCACGGTCGGACGGCCGGGTGGGTCAGGAGGAGGGGACCGTGGGCGAGAAGGTCGTGGCGACTCGGGCGGATCTGGCGGACCGGCAGCAGTACCGGCTCAAGCTCCAGGCCTGCCTCGACGCGCTCGGGCGGATGCTGCGCGAGAACCGATTCGACCGGCCCCGGGCGGTGATGGGCCTGGAGATCGAGCTCAACCTGGCCGACGACCAGGGTCTGCCGGTGATGCGCAACGCCCAGGTGCTCAGCGCGATCGGGTCCAGCGACTTCCAGACCGAGCTGGGCCAGTTCAACATCGAGGTCAACATCGTGCCGCACCGGCTCTGCGGGCACGTCTTCGAGGAACTGCGGGAGGAGATCGACACCGGGCTGCGCTACGCGGACCGGCGCGCGGCCGAGGCCGGCGCCCGGATCGTCATGGTGGGCATCCTGCCGACCCTGGAGCACGACCACACCGGGCTGGACGCGATGAGCCACAACCAGCGGTACAGCCTGCTCAGCGACCAGATACTGGCCGCCCGCGGCGAGGACATCGCGCTGGACATCGAGGGCGTCGAGCACCTCCAGCTCGAGTCGATCACCATGGTGGCGGAGGCCGCCGCGACCTCGCTGCAACTGCACCTGCAGGTGACGCCGGAACGGTTCTCCTCGGTGTGGAACGCCGCCCAGGCGATCTGCGGCCCCCAGCTGGCGATGGGTGCGAACTCGCCGTTCCTGTTCGGGCGGGAGCTGTGGCGGGAGACCCGCCCGGTGCTGTTCCAGCAGGCCTGCGACACCCGTTCGGCCGAACTCAAGGCCCAGGGCGTGCGTCCGATCACCTGGTTCGGCGAGCGCTGGGTGGACTCGGTGTACGACCTGTTCGAGGAGAACCTGCGCTACTTCCCGGGACTGCTGCCGATCTGCGACGACGAGGACCCGATGAAGGTGGTGACCTCCGGCGGGGCGCCCCGGCTGTCCGAGATGCGGCTGCACAACGGCACCATCTACCGGTGGAACCGGCCGATCTACGACGTCTCGGGCGGGGTGGCGCACCTGCGGGTGGAGAACCGGGTGCTGCCGGCCGGGCCGACGGTGGCCGACACCCTGGCCAACGCCGCCTTCTACTACGGGCTGGTGCGGGTGCTCGCCGAGCAGCCCCGGCCGGTCTGGACCCGGCTGCCCTTCGATCGGGCGGACGAGAACTTCCGCCAGGGCGCCCGGTACGGCATCGACGCGGTGTTCCAGTGGCCGCGCTCCGGCCGGGCCGGCCGCAGCGGGGGGCTGCAGACGATCTCCGCCGTCGACCTGGTGCTGAACGAGCTGCTGCCGATGGCCCACCAGGGGCTGGACGAGTGGGGCGTGGAGCCCGCCGACCGGGACCGCTACCTGGGGATCATCGAACAGCGCTGTCTGCGCCGCACCAACGGCGCGGCCTGGCAGAGCGCCACCTTCCACCGGCTGCGCGAGCAGTACGGGATGGACCGGTCGGCCGCGCTCGCCGCGATGACCAGGCGCTACGCCGAGCACATGCGCGGCGGCGAGCCGGTCCACACCTGGCCGGTGGGCTAGCCCGGCCGCTGTGTCAGGATGATCGCTCCGGCGGTCGGCCGACGGCCGGAGCGACCGCCCGCCCGCTGGAGTGCCCGTGACCACCCGCCCGACCGCGCCGGAGACCGAGCAGCCCACCCGCCGGCTGCTCGGCGCGGAACTGCTGATCGTCCTCGGGCTCTCCCTCGGGGCCAGCGGGATCAGCGCGCTGATCAGCTTCGCGGGCTCGCTCACCGAACCGCTCCAGCTCGGCCAGCAGGTCGCCACGCTGAACGGCTCGCGCGCGCCCGGGCGGCCCTGGCTGGACCTGCTGTGGCAGCTGTACTACATCGGGCGGGGCCTGATGCCCGTGGTGCTGGTCGGCTACCTGCTGGTGCGCGAGGGCACGTCGCTGAAGGTGCTGGGCTTCGACCTCGGGCGCAAACTCGGCGACCTCGGCCGGGGAGCGGCCGTCGCTGCGGCGGTCGGAGGCTGCGGACTGGCCCTGTACCTGGCCTCGCAGGCGGCCGGGTACAACCTGACGGTCGCGCCCTCCGGGCTGCCGGACGTGTGGTGGCGGGTGCCGGTGCTGGTGCTGTCGGCCTGGCAGAACGCGATCCTGGAGGAGGTCGTCGTCCTCGGCTACCTGCTGCGCCGACTGGGGCAGCTGGGGTGGTCCTGGCCGGCGGCGCTGGTGGCGAGTTCGGTGCTGCGCGGCTCGTACCACCTGTACCAGGGGGTCGGCGGGCTGGTCGGCAACATGGTGATGGGGGCGGTGTTCTGCCTGCTGTACCGGCGCTGGGGGCGGGTGATGCCGCTGGTGGCGGCGCACGCGCTGATCGACACGGTGGCCTTCGTCGGGTACGCGCTGCTCGCCGGGCACGTCAGTTGGCTGCCGACCCCCTGACGGTCGGTCCGCCGGGCGAAGATCCGCCGGCCGCGGATCGGCCGGCTGCGGATCCACCGGCTGCGGATCCGCCGAACGTCGGCGGCTGGGGGCGCGGCGGCCGGGCGAGCAGCCGGTCGACGTGCCGGCGCTCCAGGCCCTGGCCCGGGTCGATCGGCAGCAGCAGCCGGTCGCGGCGCCAGAGCGACGTGCGGACCAGCCGGGGCGGGATCACGTCGTCCACCCAGGCGAACGGACGTCCCCCGGCGTAACGCAGCAGCGGCGCCCACTTGCGGGCGGAGAACAGCTCCATCAGCGGGACGCGCGGATCGTCGGGCTGCGGGACGTAACCGGTGAAGCGCACGAAGGGCAGCGGGTCCAGGCCGATCGCCGGGGCGATGTGGGTGTTGGCGTGCTCCTCCCAGGTGGTGGCCCAGACCAGCTCGTACGCACCGGCGAGTTCGCGCAGCCACTGGCCGTGCCTGGCGGAGAGCAGGACGGCGTAACCGAGCAGGGTGTGGGAGTCGAACCCGGCGTCCGGGTGCGGACAGACCGGGTTCAGCACCCCGTCGACGTCCAGGAACAGCAGCGGCTTCGGCACCGGTGGCCCCCCAAGTGGATGGTGTGTCCTACCCGGTCGGACGAACCAGCAGCACCAGTGGTTGCTCTCCAGCGGGCGCACGCGGGGCGCACAGGGCGCTCACGACGCGGGCGCGGGCACGCGGCCGGGCTCCGTTGCGTCCGGGGTGCCGCGGTCGGCCGCCGGGCGGCGCGGCGTCAGCCGAGGTGGCCGTGGAGGAAGGTGACGGTGCGGCGCCAGGCGATCCTGGCCTGCAGGGGGTCGTAGGTGCCGAGGGTGTTCTCGTCGTTCATGAAGGCGTGTCCGGCCGGATAGAAGTGGAACTCGGGGCGGACGTCGGTGGCCTCGCCGATCCGGATCGCGGCCTCGTCCACGGCGGCCATCGGGATCGAGCCGTCGAGCTCGCCGAAGTGCCCGAGGACGTGGGCCGTCAGACCGCGGTAGTCGAACTCCGGGTCGGGCGGGAGCCCGTAGAAGGAGACGGCGGCGGCCACCTCGTCCCCGCACCGGGTGGCGAGCAGCAGGGCGAAGCCGCCGCCCATGCAGAAGCCCACCGTGCCGACCGCGTCACCGACCACGCCGTCCAGGGACAGCAGGTGGTCGACGGCGCCCGAGAGGTCCTGGACGGCCTGCTCGACCGGCAGCTCCCGTTTGAGGCGGGCGGCCTCGGCGCGGTCGTGGGTGGTGGCGCCGCCGAACAGGTCGGGGGCGAGCACCGTGAACCCCTCGGCGGCGAAGCGGTCGGCCATGTCCGCGACGTGCGAGGTGAGGCCCCACCACTCCTGCACCACCACCAGGCCCGGCCCGACCCCCTGCGGAGGACGGGCCAGGTACCCGTGAGCGGTGCGGCCGCCGCTCGGGAAGGTGACGTTCTGCCGGGAGCCGCGCTCGTCGGGCATGGCTTCCTCTCGGTGGGGTCGGGCCGCGTTCGGCGGGGGCTCGTGCGGTGGGGGCGTGCGGTGTGAGGCGCGCGCGCCGAGGGGTGCGTGCGGTGGTGGTGCGTGCCATGGCGGTGCGGGGGCGGTTGCTCAGCCCATCTCCTCCAGGGCGCGGCCCTTGGTCTCCTTGATGCAGAAGGCCACGAACGGGATGGAGAGCAGCGCGAAGGCCGCGTAGATGACGTACGTCGCGGCGAGGTTCCAGTCGGCGAGGTCCGGGAAGCTGACGGTGATCGCCCAGTTGGCGATCCACTGGGCGGAGGCGGCGACCGACAAGGCCAGCGCCCGGATCCGGTTGGGGAACATCTCGCCGAGCAGCACCCAGACCACCACGCCCCAGGAGAACGCGAAGCAGAGCACGAAGACGTGCGCGGCGACCAGGGCGACGGTGGCGTGGGTGTTGTCGAGGGTGGCGGTGTCGCCCGTACCGTGCCGGTAGGAGAACGCCCAGGCGGCCGCGCCCAGCGCGAGCGCCATGCCGGTGGAGCCCGCCAGGGCCAGCGGCTTCCGGCCGATCCGGTCCACCAGGGCCATCGCGATCACCGTGCCGATCACGTTGATGATCGACGTGGAGAGGCTGATCAGGAGCGAGTTGGACTCGTTGATGCCGACCGACTGCCAGAGGAAGGAGGAGTAGTAGAAGATCACGTTGATGCCGACGAACTGCTGGAACACCGAGGCGCCGATGCCGACCCAGACGATCGGCAGCAGGCCGAAGCGGCCGCCCAGCAGGTCCCGCGGCCGGGGCTTGCGGGTGGACGCCAGCACCGCGCGGATCTCCGCCACCCGGGCGTCCAGGTCGACGTCCTCGCCCTCGACCTCGACCAGCACCTTGCGGGCCTGCGCCTCGCGGTGGTCGGCGATCAGGTAGCGGGGGGACTCCGGGATGGCCAGCGCCATCAGCCCGTACACCAGGGCCGGGATCGTCTCGACGCCGAGCATCCACTGCCAGGCCTGGACGCCGCCGAGGTGGTTGGTCGACTCGCCGCCGGCGGCCTGGTTGAGCGCCCAGTTGGCGAGCTGGGAGACGGTGATGCCGAGCACGATCGCCATCTGCTGGAAGGAGGCGAGCCGGCCGCGGTAGGCGGTCGGGGCCACCTCGGCGATGTAGGTGGGCGCGATCACCGAGGCGATGCCGATGGCGATGCCGCCGATCACGCGCCAGCAGGCCAGCGCCTCGATGTTCGGCGGGAACATCGAGCCGATGCCGCTGGCCGCGAACAGCACGGCGGCCAGCAGCATCGTGCGCACCCGGCCGAAGTGGTCGGCCAGCCGGCCGGCGACCACCGCGCCGACGGCCGAGCCGAGCAGCGCGATGGCCACGACGAAGGCGGTGGTGCCGTGGCCCACCGCGAAGTGCTTCTGGATGCCCGTCACCGCACCGTTGATCACCGCGCTGTCGTAGCCGAACAGGAAGCCGCCCATGGCGGCCGCCGCGGAGATGAACACCACGTGCCCGAGGTGGGCCTCGCCCGAGGCCCGCTGATGGTGGACTGTGGACACACACGCTCCCCGAGGTCGACGGGCCCGCACCGACGGCTGGGCAGGGCTCGTCTCACATTCGAGCAGTGCGGCGGCCCACCCGCCTCAGTTGAGGGCCGAACGGGTGATGCGGAGTCAGTCCCCGGCGCCCACGGCGGCCGTGCGCCGTTGGTGACGCCGCAGCAGTTCGGCGCGGGCGCCGGCGTAGTGGTCGCGGCCGCGACCGGGGCCGGCGGCGCGTTCGGCGAGGCGCTCGGCGATCGCGTGCTGCGCCTCGGCGGGCTTCTTGTCGTCGAACTTGAACTTGGCCCGCACCTCCCGCACCGTCAGGCGGAGCCCGCGCAGACCGGGCAGCTGCCGGGCGAGCTCGTCCGCGCCGGGCACCACCCGGACCTCGGGGGTCTCCGGCTGGAAGTGCGCCAGCTGGCGGTTGAGGATCTCCGCCTTGCCCGCGGTCGACTCGACGATCTCGGCGGTGCAGTGGAAGTGGACCGAGGCGTAGTAACTGGTCGGCGTGCCGGGCGCGCCGCGCCAGTGGCCGGGGGCGAAGGCGTAGTCGTCGGTGACCGCGAGGGTCACGTTGGGGTCGGCCCGGACGGCGGCCAGCAGCGGGTTGGGCGCGGCGAGGTGCAGCAGGATCTCGCCGCGCTCGGCGTCCAGCAGGAAGTGCGTCGGGACCAGCACCGGCCCCTCGTCGGGGCCGCCGTTGGCGGCGAGCAGGCCGAAGTCGCGGCCCTGCGCCAGCCAGGCGCGCCACTCGTCCTCGTCGCCGCGGTCCCAGGACCTGATCAGCATCGGTGCGGCCCTCTCAGCGGGGGTAGCCGCGCAGGTGCGCGGGCAGCGGCACGGACTCGTCGTACGGCACCGGGGCGCCGTGCACCGTGGTGACCGGGATCAGGCCGGACCAGTACGGCAGGTCGGCGTCCTCGGGGTCGTCGTCGGCGCCGTCGGCACGGATCTTGGCCGAGACCTCGTCGAGCTCCAGCCGGATCACGGCGGTCGCGGCGAGCTCCTTGGCGTTGGCGGGGCGGACCGCGCCGGAACGGCCGGGGACCGCGTGGTCGACCAGGGCGGCCAGTGCGACGTCCAGTTCCTGCGGGTCGGTGACCTGGTGGGCGGTGCCGTGGGCGACCACCGACCGGAAGTTCACCGAGTGGTTGAAGGCGGACTTGGTCAGCACCAGGGCGTCGACCTGGGTCACCGTGACGCAGACCGGCATGCCCTGGTCGCCGGAGGCACCGCGCAGCGGACGGCTGCCGGTGGAGCCGTGGACGTAGAGCCGGCTGCCGACCCGGGCGAAGATCGTCGGCAGCACGACCGGGGCGCCGTCGGCCACGAAGCCGAGGTGGCAGATGTAGGCGCTGTCGAGGATGGCGTGGATCGCCTCCTGCTCCCAGGTGGCGCGGTCCCTGTACCGGGTCGGGGTGGTGCGGGGGGTGCGGGCGTAGGTGACGCCGTCGGTGCGCTCCGCGGCGCCGTCGGTGGGCGTGGCCGGCATGACAGACCTCTATGTACTAGTGCATAATGTTGTTTGTGCTAGGAGACTATCCGCTGAAAGGGCGACGCGCCAGCGAAATCGCGGCCCACATCGAACAGGGCGTGAGCAGCGGACGGCTCGCCCCGGGAACCACCCTGCCCCCGCTGCGCGACCTGGCAGCCGAACTCGGCGTCAACCCCAACACCGTGGCCGCCGCCTACCGGCTGCTGCGCGACCGGGGCGTGATCGAGACGGCCGGCCGCAAGGGCAGCCGCATCCTGCCCCGCCCCGCGCTCACCGCTCGGGACCGGATCCGCGTCCCGGTCCCCGCGCACGCCCGCGACCTCGCCGCCGGAAACCCGGATCCGGCCCTGCTGCCCGACCTCACCCAGGCGCTCGCCGCCGCCGCCGAGGCCGCGAGGGCCGAGCCCGTGCTGTACGGGCACCCGAAGGTCGACCCGGAACTGCTCGCACTGGCCCGGGCCTCGTTCGAGGCCGACGGGCTGCCCGGCGGCCCGATCGTGGTCGCCTCCGGCTCGCTGGACACCATCGAGCGCACCCTCGGCGCCCACCTGCGCCCCGGCGACGCGGTGGCGGTCGAGGACCCGGGCTGGGGAAGCCTGCTCGACCTGCTGCCCGCCATGGGGCTGCGGCCCGCGCCGGTGCGGCTGGACGACGAGGGCCCGCTGCCCGACTCGCTGGCCTCCGCCCTCGCCGGAGGCGCCCGTGCGGTGGTGGTCACCAGCCGGGCCCAGAACCCGACCGGTGCGGCGCTCACCGCCCGGCGGGCCGAGGCGCTGCGGGCCGTCCTGGCCGGGCACCCCGGGGTGCTGCTGATCGAGGACGACCACGGCCACGGCATGGTCGACCAGTCGTACCACCCGCTGGTCGGGGCCGGGTCGCAGCACTGGGCGGTGGTGCGCTCGGCGGCCAAGGCGTACGGGCCGGACCTGCGGGTGTCGGTGGCGGTCGGGGACCAGGAGACGATCGGCCGGGTGGCCGGACGGCTGCGGCTGGGCGCGGGGTGGGTCAGCCACCTGCTCCAGCGCACCGTCGCGGAGCTGTGGCGCAGCGACGCGGCGCCGGCCGCGCGGGTGGCGGCCGTCTACCGGGCGCGGCGGGACGCGCTGCTGGGCGAACTGGCGGCGCGTGGCATCGCGGCGCACGGGGAGAGCGGGCTGAACGTCTGGGTCCCGGTGCCGGACGAGGCCTCGGCACTGGCCGCGCTGGTGCAGCGCGGCTGGGTCCCGGCGCCGGGCGCGCGGTTCCGGATCCAGTCGCCGCCCGGGCTGCGGTTCACAACGGCGCGGCTGGAGGCGGCCGACGCCCGGCGGTTGGCCGACGACCTGGCGCAGGTGCTGGGATCGGCCGGGGCCGACTCGCGGCTGGTGTGAGCGCGGCCGGCGGGGTGGCCGGGGGCGGCCGGGTGGCCGGGTGGCCGGGGGCGGGTGGTTCGGGGGCGGGTGGTTCGGGGCCCTGCTCCCGGGGCGGGCGGAGCGCGGGTCGTTCCCCCCGGGGCGGACCCGGCCGAACCCGTCGGTAACAAATGCGGAAACCTGACGCACACGCCTAGCGGCGGCGGCCGGGGCCATGTCATCTTCATCGCGCCACCGGCCGGCGGCCCACCCTCACCTACGCGTCTTCCCGTCCCCACACCGCGGGGAGACCGAGCCGCAGGAGTTTCCGCCGTGCCCGAAAACCGTTCGAGCCTCACCCGCAGCGCACCCCGACTCGCCCGCCGGCTGCTGGCCGCAGCCTTCGCCCTGCCGCTGACCGTGGCGGGGCTGGCCGTCGCCGCCCCGGCCGCGGCCGCCCCGGCCGCCGTCCCCTCGGGGCCGACGGCGAGCGTGGCACTCGGCGACAGCTACATCTCCGGCGAGGCCGGGCGCTGGATGGGCAACGCCGCCGGCGCCAGCGGCAGCCGCAACGGCACCGACCGGGCCTGGAACGGCACTTCGGCCGACCCCTCGGTGGTCTACGGCGCCACGGCGGCGAGCGGCTGCGACCGCTCCGACGTCGCCGAGGTGCTCGGCGCGTCGACGGTCGCCCAGAACCGGATCGACCTGGCCTGTTCCGGGGCCGTGACGGCGAACGTCTTCCGGGCCGCCAACGGCGGCCAGTCGTTCAAGGGCGAGGCCCCGCAGGCCGACCAACTCGCCACCGTGGCACGGCAGAACAACGTCAAGCTGATCACCCTGTCGATCGGCGGCAACGACCTGGGCTTCGGCAGCATCATCTCCGACTGCGTGCAGGACTACCTGATCTGGTACTCGTACTGCCACGGCTCGGCGCAGTCCTCGATCGACTCCAGGATGCCGGCCGCGATGGCCGGGGTGGGCAAGGCGATCGACGAGATCCGCGCGGTGATGACCGCCGCGGGCTACGCGCAGTCGGACTACCGGCTGGTGCTGCAGTCCTACCCGTCGCCGATCCCGCGCAGCGCCGAGATGCGCTACCCGGAGAGCGGCTGGAGCCGTTCGGACACCGGCGGCTGCCCGTTCTGGGACGGGGACGCCGACTGGGCGCGCGACTCGATGGTCCCGCAGATCTCCGGCGCGCTGGCCGGGGTGGCGGCGACCAAGGGCGTCCAGTTCCTCGACCTGTCCGACATGCTGCAGGGCCGTGAGGTCTGCTCGACGGCGACCCGGCAGCCGACCGCGAGCAGCGGTCCGTCCGCGACGACCAGTGAGTGGGCGCGGTTCCTGGACGGCGGGCTCAACACCACCCAGGGCGTCCTCCAGGAGTCGATGCACCCCAACTACTACGGGCAGTTGGCGCTCGGGCGCTGCCTCACCCTGGTGTGGGCGCAGAGCGGCGGGAACTACGCCTGCCGCAACACGGCGGGCAAGGACGCGAGCGGGATGTACCTGACCGCACGCTGACCCGCGTGCCCCGGCGCCCGCCGCGGTGGTTCGCGGCGGGCGCCGGGGGCGTTCCGGGATCAGCCCTTGGCCAGCAGGGACTGGGCGTGAGCGCGCACCTGATCCTTCGTCAGGTAGGCGTCGGTGTACTCGAAGTCGCGCAGGCGGGCGGGCTGGCGGGCGAGGAAGCCGGTGCGGACGAAGTCGTCCCCGGCGGTCGCGTTCAGCAGCCAGTTCGCGCCCACCCGGAACTTGGCCGCATTGGTGCGCATCGCCATCAGGTGGTAGCCGCGGGCCACCAACTGGGCGGGCAGTCCGTGCAGTTCGACACCGACCGGCTTGGAGACCGCGTCCTTGCCGCCGAGGTCGACCACCAGGCCCAGGTCCTTGTGGTAGTACGGCTCCAGCGGTTGGTGGCGCAGCGAGGCGATCACGTTGTCGGCCACCGCGCGGCCCTGCCGGGCCGAGTGCTGGGCGGTCGGCGGGCAGACCGCGCCGTCGCCCTTGGCGAGGTCCGGGACGGCCGCCGCGTCGCCGAGCGCGAACACGCCCTCGAACTGCGGCACCCGCATCTCCGCCGTCACGGCGAGCCGGCCGCGGACCGTCTCCGCATCCAGGGTGCCGATCAGCGGGCTCGCGGCCACGCCCGCGGTCCAGATCAGCGTGCGGCAGGGCAGCACCCGCCCGTCGGTGAACTTGACCGTCTCGGCGCCGACTTCCGCCACCGACACGCCCAGGGACACCTCGATGCCGCGGCCCCGCAGGATCTCCAGGGCGGCGTTGCCCAGTGCGTCGCCGAGTTCGGGCATCAGCTTCGGGGCGATGTCGATGAGGTGCCACTTGATCTGCCGGGCGTCCAGCCGCGGGTACCGGCGGGCGGCGGCGGTGGTGAGGCGCTGCAGGCAGGCGGCCGTCTCGGTGCCCGCGTAGCCGCCGCCGACCACCACGAACTGCAGCCGCGACTCGCGCTCCCGCTGGTCCACGGTGGCCGAGGCGAGGTCGAGTTGGGCGATCACGTGGTCGCGGATGTAGGCCGCCTCGGCGAGCGTCTTCATGCCGCGGGCGTAGTCGGTGAGCCCGGGGATGTCGAAGGAGCGGGTGACGCTGCCGGGGGTGAGCACCAGGACGTCGTACTTCTGCGCGACCACCTCGTCGGTGATCTTGCGGACGACGCAGACCTTGGAGGCCGGGTCCACGCCGATGGCGCCGCCGGGCACGATGTGGGTGCGGCGCAGGGTGCGGCGCAGCGACACGGCCACGGACTGGGGGGTGAGGACGCCGGCGGCGACATGGGGGAGGAGGGGGAGATAGAGCTGGTAACTGAACGGCGTGACCAGCGAGATCTCGGCCTCCGACGGCGAGAGCTTGCGTTCGAGGCGGCGCGCGCACTCCAGGCCGGCGAAGCCACCGCCCACGATCAGGATCCGAGGTCGTTCCATCGCTCATCCCTTTGTCGTGCAGGTCGTCAGAGTCCCCAATCACTGTCCGCCACACTCGCACGGAGCAGCGGTCGCTGCCACTGGGAGAGGGCGTCTGAGGTAGGTGGTGCGGATGGGGCCGGTGTGGCGCGGGGACGGGCCGCGGGACGGCTGCGCACGGCGGTGCGGGGTGCACGGATAAGCTGTCGGGCGTGCTCCCCGAGGTGACGGCGGTCCGGTACGTGACGCCACTGCGAGAAGGCGGCTCGATGCCGGGCCTGGTCGAGGCCGACGACCGGCGGCTGTACGCGCTGAAGTGGGTGGGCGCGGCGCAGGGCCGGAAGGCGTTGGTGGCGGAAGTGCTGGCCGGGGAGTTGGGCCGGCGGCTCGGGCTGCCGGTGCCGGAGCTGGTGACCGTCGACCTGGACCCGGTGCTCGCGCGGAGCGAGCCGGACCACCAGATCCAGGACCAGATGAGGGCCAGCGGCGGCACCAACCTCGGCATGGCCTTCGTCAGCGGCGCCCTCAACTTCGATCCGCTCTGCTTCGACGTGGACCCGGAACTCGCCGGGCAGGTGCTCTGGTTCGACGCGCTGATCGGCAACGTCGACCGCTCCTGGCGCAATCCCAACCTGCTGGTGGCGACCGGCGGGCTGCGGCTGATCGACCACGGCGCGAGCCTGATCTTCCACCACAACTGGGCGGGCGCCGCCGCCTGGGTGCGCCGTCCGTACGACGCCTCCGACCACGCGCTGCTGCGCGCGCGTCCGGACCTGGCGGCGGCGGACAAGGCGCTGGCGCCGCTCGCGGAGGCGGCGGTCGAGGCGGCGGTGGCGCAGATCCCCGAGGTCTGGCTGGTGGACGAGTTCGGCTTCGACTCGCCCGACGAGGTGCGCGCCGCGTACCGTTCCCAGCTGACCGGGCGACTGGCCGGTCCGCGCGACTGGCTGCCGGAGGTGCCCGCATGACCGAGCCGCTGCCGACCGGGCTGCCGGCCCGGGTTCCGGCCGGGCTTCCGGCCGTGGTGGAACTGCACGACTACGAGTACGCCGTGATCCGTGCGGTGCCGAGGGTCGAGCGGGGCGAGTGCGTCAACATCGGGGTGCTGCTGTACTGCCGGCAGAACGCCCACCTGGCGGCGCGCACGCACCTGGACCAGGCGCGGCTGCTGGCGCTGGACCCGGTGGCGGACGTGCACGGGGTGCGGCGGGCCCTCCAGGGGATCGAGGCGGTCTGCCTCGGCGGCCCGTCGGCCGGTCCGGCGGCTTCGGACAGCCCCGGGCAGCGGTTCCGCTGGCTGACCGCACCGCGCAGCGCGATCGTCCAGCCGGGACCGGTGCACACCGGGCTGACCGCGGACCCGGACGCCGAGCTGCGGCGGCTGTTCGACCAGCTGGTGCTCTGAGGCGGCCCGGCGGAGCGCTCGGCGGTGCACCGCGGGCGGGTGGCGGATGCGCGGCGCGTCCGCGCGGACCCCGAACGGCGGAACCGCGAGGCGGCTCGCCGACGGTTGCCGTGGTCAAATCTTGAGTTACTGAAGCACTCCGCCGTACGCTGGCCCCATGGGTTCGACCTCGACGACGACCGTACCGACCAACGCCGAGCTGATGGAGGCGTTGGCCGCCGTCGGTGCCGCGTACTTCCAGGACTTCGCGGCGGCCGCGGCCCGGCACGGGCTCTCCTCCTCCCAGGCCAAGGCGCTGGGCGCGGTGCAGGAGCCGGTGCCGATGCGGGCGCTCGCCGGGCGCCTGGGCTGCGACGCGTCGAACGTGACCGGGATCGTGGACCGGCTGGAGTCGCTGGGCCTGGCCAACCGCGAGGCCGCGGCCGGCGACCGCCGGGTGAAGATCGTGGTGATCACCGACGAGGGCCGGGAGATCCTCAACCGCATCCGCAGCGAGATGGGCCGCACCCACCAGGCCTTCGAGGCGATGACCGACGAGCAGCGGGTCGCCCTGCACTCCATCTGCGCGCAGGTCCTGCCGGTGCTGGCCGGCCGGGCGGGCGCCGCACCGCAGTAGCGGGGCGTCCGCCCGCCGACGATCGGCGTGACCTCGGCTGTTAGGCTTGCGAAGCGTGAGCGCGAAGCCCCAGATCCCCAATGTCCTGGCCTCCCGGTACGCCTCGGCGACCCTGGCCCAGCTGTGGTCCCCCGAGCACAAGGTGGTCCTCGAGCGCCACCTGTGGCTCGCCGTCCTGAAGGCCCAGCAGGACCTGGGTGTCGAGGTGCCGGCCGGTGCCGTCGCCGACTACGAGCGGGTGATCGACCAGGTCGACCTCGGCTCGATCGCCGCCCGTGAGCGGATCACCCGCCACGACGTGAAGGCCCGGATCGAGGAGTTCAGCGAGCTCGCCGGCCACGAGCAGATCCACAAGGGCATGACCTCCCGCGATCTGACCGAGAACGTCGAGCAGCTGCAGGTCCGCCAGTCCCTGGAGCACGTCCGGGACCGCACGGTGGCCGTGCTGGTGCGCCTCGCGAGCCTCGCCGCCCAGCACTCCGAGCTGGTCATGGCCGGCCGTTCGCACAACGTCGCCGCGCAGGCCACCACCCTCGGCAAGCGCTTCGCGTCGATCGCCGACGAGCTGCTGGTCGCCTTCCGCCGCCTGGAGGAGCTGATCGCCCGCTACCCGCTGCGCGGGATCAAGGGCCCGGTCGGCACCGCCCAGGACATGCTGGACCTGCTCGGCGGGGACACCGAGAAGCTGGCCGAGCTGGAGCGCAGGGTCGCCGCGCACCTCGGCTTCGACAACGTGCTGACCAGCGTCGGCCAGGTGTACCCGCGCTCGCTGGACTTCGAGGTGCTCACCGCCCTCGTCCAGCTGGCCGCCGCCCCGTCCAGCCTGGCCAAGACCATCCGCCTGATGGCCGGCCACGAGCTGGTGACGGAGGGCTTCAAGGAGGGCCAGGTCGGCTCCTCCGCGATGCCCCACAAGATGAACACCCGCTCGTGCGAGCGCGTCAACGGCCTGGCCGTGATCCTGCGCGGCTACGCCTCGATGACCGGCGAGCTGGCCGGCGACCAGTGGAACGAGGGCGACGTCTCCTGCTCGGTGGTGCGCAGGGTCGCGCTGCCGGACGCCTTCTTCGCCTTCGACGGCCTGCTGGAGACCTTCCTGACCGTGCTGGACGAGTTCGGCGCCTTCCCGGCCGTGGTCGAGGCCGAGCTCGACCGCTACCTGCCGTTCCTGGCCACCACCAAGGTGCTGATGGGCGCGGTGCGCGCGGGCGTCGGCCGGGAGACCGGGCACGAGGTCATCAAGGAGCACGCCGTCGCCTCCGCGCTGGCGATGCGCGCGGGCGCCCGGGAGAACGAGCTGCTGGACCGGCTGGCCGCCGACGAGCGGATCCCGCTGGACCGGGCCGCGCTGGACGCGCTGCTGGCCGACAAGCTGTCCTTCACCGGTGCGGCCGGTGCCCAGGTCGCCGAGGTGGTCCGCCGGGTGGAGGCCGTCGCGGCCGCCTACCCGGAGGCCGCCAAGTACGCGCCGGCCGACATCCTCTGACGGGGCGGGCGTCCGACGACGCCCGGTCAGCTCTCCGAGGGCCCTGCCGCCGGACCGGTGGCAGGGCCCTCGTGCAGGTGGACGTGGCCCGGGTCGAGCGGCGGGGTGGTGCCGCAGTTCCATGCGCAGTCCGGCTCGGCGACCGGCCGGTCCTCGGGGGCGAGCACGTTGCCGCGGACGGTGGTGAAGGCGATCAGCCCGCCGCAGGCCAGCAGGCCCGCGCAGATCAGCATCGCGGTGTGGAAGGCGGAGTCCACCGTGGACGGCACCCGGTAGTCGTCGCCGCTCAGCCCGGCCAGCGCGGGGAGGGCGGCCACCGCCAGCAGGCCGGCCGCACGGGCGGCGGCGTTGTTGACACCGCTGGCGATTCCCGCGTGCCGTACCTCGACGGCCGCCAGCACCGTGGCGGTCAGCGGTGCGACCAGCAGCGTCATCCCGCTGCCCATCACCACGACGGCGGGCAGCACGTCCGCCCAGTAGGAGGACCCGGGGCCGGTGCGCAGCATCAGCAGCACCCCGGCGGCGCACAGCAGCGGGCCGACGGTGAGCGGGATGCGCGGGCCGATCCGCTTGCCGAGGCGCCCCGCGCGCGCCGAGAAGCCCAGCATCAGCAGCGTGATCGGCACCAGGGCGAAACCGGAGACCAGCGGGCTGAAGCCGGACACGATCTGCAGCTGCACCACCAGCAGGAAGAACACCCCGCTGAACGCCGCGTAGACGCACAGGGTGACCAGGTTCACGGCCGTGAACAGCCGGGACGAGAACAGGCCGAGCGGCAGCATCGGCTCGGGTGCGCGGCGTTCGACGGCGACGAAGGCGGCCCCGAGCAGCAGGCCGGCCGCGCCGGAGACCCAGACGGCCGGGGACAGGCCCTCCCCGGCGGCGGTGAGGGCGTAGGTGACGGCGCCGAGGGCGAGCGCGGCGAGCAGGGCGCCGGGGACGTCGAAGCGGCCGGAGGCGGACTCGTCGCGGCTCTCCGGTACGTAACGGGAGGTCACCGCGACCACGGCGGCGGCCAGCGGCAGGTTCAGCAGGAAGATCCAGCGCCAGCCGGGGCCGTCCACCAGCCAGCCGCCGAGGAAGGGGCCGACGGCCGCGGACACCCCGCCGAGCCCGGACCACAGGCCCACCGCGGCCGAGCGGTCGTCAGGGTCGAACACCGCCTGGAGCATGGCGAGCGAGCCGGGGGTGAGCAGCGCCCCGCCGATGCCCTGGACGGCCCGGGCCAGGATCAGCACCTGGATGTTCGGGGCGGCGGCGCAGGCGGCGGACGCGGCGGCGAACCAGATGACGCCGATCAGGAACACGCGGCGCCTGCCGTACCGGTCGCCGAGCGCTCCGCCGAGCAGGATCAGACCCGCCAGCGTGAGCAGATAGGCGTTCAGCGTCCACTGCAGGGCTGCCAGGGAGGCGCCCAGGTCGGCGCCGATCCGGGGCAGGGCGACGTTCACCACGGTGCCGTCGAGCATCGCCATGCTGGAGCCGAGCACCGTTGCCAGGAGCACCCAGCGACCCTGCGCGGTGCTCAGGCGCAGGGTGCCGGCCTTGGAGGTGGCCACGGCCCGATCCTGCGCCCCGTGGGGTGCACGTGACAAGGGTCACCGGAAGGTGTGTTCGCCGCGCACGATGCGTGACGGGTGCGCCGCACTGGGTGTCCGTGTTCGCCGCAGGGTCGTGGATCAGTGGCGCCACGTGTTTGGATTGTGTACGTACAGTGTGCCGGATCATGCGGAGGGTCACCGGTCGGCGGGGGATCGTGCTGCGTTCAAGAGATCGACATTGCTTCACCCGAACGGATGGGTTTTAGTTCAGCGACCGCTCGGCCAGCCCGGGTGGATCCACCGGGTGGAACGCCGAGTCCTGCCGCTGCCGGGTGGTTCGAACTGAGCTCTGTACGGCAGGAGCGGGGGACCCACAGGTAAGTCGCCGGACCGGATCCGCGCTTCGCAGCGCGAACGTCCAGGACCGGCTAGGGGTGAAGCCGCGCATGCGGCCGGGCAACTCCAGCCCGAACCCGACAGCTCACCTCGCAGGCGTCGGAGAGGAAAATTCCATGCCTGCTCAGGCCCGTCGTATCGCCCTGCCCCGCGCAGCCCGCATCGGCATCGCGACCGCCGTCACCGGTGTGTCCTTCGTGCTTCCGCTCGTGACCACCGTGAGCGCCCAGGCCCACACCGCCCCCGCGGCCCCGGCCGCCGCTCCGGCGGCGCAGCCCGCCGCCGCCGCGGACGCCCCGGCTGCCGCTCCGGCCGCTGCCCCGGCCGCCGCCCAGGAGAGCTACCGCGTCGTCAGCGGCGACAGCCTGTCGAAGATCGCCGACGCCAAGCACGTCGAGGGCGGCTGGCACGCGCTGTACGAGCGCAACCGCTCGGTGGTCGGCGCCAACCCGAACCTGATCTTCCCGGGTCAGCAGCTGTCCATCACGGCTCACGCCGACGCCCCCAAGCCGGCTGCTCCGGCCAAGCCCGCGGCTCCGGCCAAGCCGGCCGCCCCGGTGCAGACCCGGACCGAGGCCGCCAAGCCGGGCGCCCAGGTCCAGACCCAGGTTCAGACCGCCGCCCCGGCACCGGCCGTCACCGCCGCGCCGGTCGCCGCCACCTCGGGCTACGTCGCCCCGCTGGCCCACCCGGTGCTGGGCGAGGCCTACGGCGTGGCCGGCTCGATGTGGGCCTCCGGGCACCACACCGGCCAGGACTTCGTCGCCGCCACCGGCACCCCGCTGCGCGCGGTCGCCAACGGTGTCGTGGTGAAGGCCGGCAACGGCGGCGCCTACGGCAACGAGGTCGAGATCAAGCTCGCCGACGGCAAGTACGCCCAGTACGCGCACCTGTCCGTGATCGGCGTGAAGATCGGTCAGACCGTCACCGTCGGCCAGCAGCTCGGCCTCTCCGGCGCCACCGGCAACGTGACCGGCCCGCACCTGCACTTCGAGATCCGCACCGGTCCGGAGTACGGCTCGGACATCGACCCGGTCGCCTACCTGCGCGCCCACGGCGTCGCGCTCTGACCCGGTCCGACCGCAGGTCGGCCCCGCTCGGACGCAGCTCCGACCGCGGGTTCCAGAACCACCGCTGGTGCGGGGCGAATCGACCGCCCGGGATGGTCATGTCGGGTGACCGCTCGACCGGGTGATCGCCGCACCGGTGGACATGGGCGCGGGACACGCCCAAGGCCGGCCCGGTGCCACGAGGACTCCTCGTGGCACCGGGCCGGCCTCTGCCGTTTCCAGGGGGGCGGCTCCGCGGGCGCACCCGGGCTGCCGCGGCGGGACGGTGGGCCGCGCCGGGGCCGGTCAGTTCCGGCGGGCGGGCAGGCCGTGCTCGGCGGCGCCCAGCAGGGCGTGCATCCGGTGGCCGAAGTCCTCGGTGTCACCGGCGGGTTGCGGGAAGACCAGGCGGACGTCGCGGTGGCCGTGCGGGTGGTCCAGGCGCAGCACCAGGCCGTAGCGGTCCAGGGCCAGCGGGCGGACATCCGGGTGTCCGGAGAGCAGGCCGGGGTCGAGCAGCCTGGTGAGCAGGGCGAGGGCGTCGGCGTGCTCGTCGGCCAGATGGGTGAGCAGCGCGGCCTCGTGACGGGCCAGCGGATCGGGGGCCGCGGCGGCGAGGTCGGCGGCGGTGAGCGCGCCGGTGCCGTACGGGGTGGCGAGGACGGCGTGGGCGACGTCCACGCGCAGGTGGACGCTGAGGCCGTCGTCGGCGAGGTGGGCCAGGTGCAGCCGGCCGGCCAGGGTGAGGCGGGCGCGGATCCGGTCGCGGACGGCCACCGGGGAGACGTCGGTGACGTCGACCACGACGGCCAGGCCATCGACGGCGCCGACGGCGGCCGTGGTGAGCGGGGCGTCGAGCGGGGCGCGCAGGCGCAGCCGGGTGCCGTGGACGGAGACCGGGGCCTCCAGGTCGTGGCGCTCGCCGAGGGCGCGGACGGTGAGCGAGGAGGTCGCGCTGAGCAGGCTCCGGGCGCGTTCGGCGGTGGTGGGCTCGGGCTCGGTGCCGGCGGTGGACGGGGTCATGCGCCCACCTCGTGGAGCGTGCTCATGAACGGACCTCCTGTTGGTTAGGTGAGGCTAACCTAATGTCCGGGTGGGGGTGTGGCAAGCGGGCGACGGCGCAGGGTACGCCGAGGGCCCGGACGCGCGGTTGCGGCATCCGGGCCCTGCGGGGTCGGGCGGTGGCGGTTCGCGCCGGCCGGTGTCCGCCGGTGCCCGCCGGTGCGTCGTCAGCCGACGACGGCCTGGGCGTCGATCTCCACCAGCATGGACTCCTGGGGGAGTTCCACGAAGACGGTGGTGCGGCAGGGCTTCACGCCACCGGGCTTGACGTTCTCCTCGATGAACTCGGCGTAGGCCTCGTTCATCAGCGGGAAGTCGGCACGCTTGGTGAGGTAGACGCGGAACATCACCACGTCCTCGATGGTGGCGCCGCCCGCCTCGACGACGGCCTTGACGTTCTCCAGGGTGCGGCGGGTCTGGGCCCGCACGTCACCGTGGTGGACGATCTCGCCGGTGGCCGGGTCCTGTGCGCCCTGACCGGACACCTGCAGGATCGGGCCCTTGCGCACGCCCTGGGAGAACATCCAGGCGGGGGCGGGGGCGCCGTCGGTACGAATCTCGGTCTTGTCGGGCACGGGGCTCCTTCTGTCGTGGCGGGTCGTCGGCCTGTCGTGACGGCTCACCGGCCTGCCGTGGGGGGTCATCGGTTTCGCTCGGGTCGGCCGCAGTCGGCCGAAACGGCGCGGGCGGTGGCGAGCAGCTGCGGCAGGAGGTCCAGCACCTGCTCGTACGGGAGGGCGACGTCGGGCACGGAGATCGACGCGGCGGCGACCACCCGTCCACTGGCGTCCCGGATCGGCGCGGCCACGCAGTTGATGAAGGACTCGTGTTCGGCGTGGTCCTGCGCCCAGCCCTGGGCGGCGACCTTGTCCAGCTCCGCGAGCAGCGCTTCGGGCGTGGTGAGGGTGCGCCCGGTGTGCGGGGTGAAGTCGATCCCGGCCACCACCCGGCGGCGCTCGGGCAGCGGCAGGTTCGCGAGCAGCACCTTGGAGACGGCGGCGCAGTGCAGTGCGGCGCGCAGACCGATCCGGGAGTACATCCGGACGGGATGGCGGGAGTCGAACTTGTCGATGTAGACCACCTCGCCGCCCTCGTACGCGGCCAGGTGCACGGTCTGGCCGGTGGCGGCGTTCAGCTCGGCGAGGTGCGGGGCGGCGATCCGGCGGATGCCGCGCTGCTCCAGGGCGAGGCCGGAGAGCGCGAACAGGCCCGCGCCGAGGTGGTAGCGGTAGGCCGCGTCGCGGTAGACGAACCGTTCCTCCTCCAGGCTCTGGAGGAGCCGGAGCACGGTGGTCTTGTGGACGCCGAGCACCTCGGCCAGCTGGTCGAGGGAGCGCTCGCCCTCGCCGAGCTGGGCGAGGATGCGCAGGGCGCGGGTGACGGTCTGGCTCATCGGGCTCGGACTCCGGTCGGGGGGCTGGAAGGAGTGCTCATCGTGCCGGTGCCCGGAGCGCGGGGGAGACGATGCCTCCGGCGGTGACCCGGGTGGCCGCCCAGTCGGCGGCCGGGGCGTCGAGCAGCGCCGCCACCACGTGCGCGGGCGGCAGTTCGGCCTGGTCACCGGGAGTGGTCAGCGCGCAGGCCGCGCTCAGATGGCCGAGCCGCAGCCGGCGGCGCTGGTCCAGGCCGCGGAGGGTGCCGGCCAGGTAGCCGGCCGCGAAGGCGTCACCCGCGCCGGTGGCTTCGACCACCTCGACGGCCAGCGCCGGTTCGCTGACCGCAGTGCCGTCCCGCTCCAGGGCGGTGACCACCCGGGCGGCGTCCTTGACCACCACCGTGGCGGGGGAGGGGAAACGGCGGCGCAGCGCGGCGGGCTCGCCGGTGCCGAAGGCGTCCAGCGCCTCGTCGGTGCCGAGCAGCAGCAGGTCGGCGGCGTCCAGCAGGGGCGGCAGCACGGCGGGGTCGCGGTCCCGCCACAGCGCGGGGCGCCAGTTGAGGTCGAAGCTGACCAGTCCCGGGCCTTCGGCGGGCGGGACCCCGGAGCCCGGTCGGCGCTCGACGACGAGAGCGCGCAGCAGGGCCAGGCAGTCGTCGGAGAGCGCGGCGGTGATGCCGGACAGGTGCAGCATCCGGGCGCCGGCCAGCAGCGCGGCGGCGGCCGGGTCGGCGAGCAGGGCGGGGGAGAGCGTGGCGGCCGCGGAGCCGCGCCGGTGGTAGTGCAGGCGGCTGCGGCCGGGACCGAGGTCGTACCGGTGGCCGCTGGCACCGCCGACCTCCTTGAGGTACAGGCCGGTCGGGCGGTGCGGGTCGACGGAGACGGCGGAGACGTCCACACCCCGGGCGGCGACCTCGGCGACCAGCCGGCGGCCGAAGCCGTCGTCACCGACCCGGCTGATCCAGGCGGTCGGCACACCGAGTGCGGCCAGCGTCCCGGCCACGTTGGACTCCGCGCCGCCGACGGAGAGCCGGAAGTTCTCCACCACCTCCAGCGGGCCGGGGCGGTCCGGCAGCAGGACGGCCATCGACTCGCCCACGCACACGGCCGTCGGGGGAGTCCCGGGCGGGGTCGGGCCCGGTGTGTCCTGTCGCGGCATCTGGTGGGCTCCTCTGTGCGGTCGGCGGTCGGCGGTCGGCGTCGTGCGCGGCGTTCCGTCGACGGGTGTTCCGTGCGCGGGTGTTCCGTCGACGGGCTCTCCGTGCACGGGTGTTCCGTCGGCGGCCGTTCGTCGACGGGCGTTCGGTGGGGGCCGTTCCGTGCGCGGGTGCACCGTCGGCGGCCGTCCCGTACGCAACCGTTGCGGGCGAGTCGACCTGTCGACCTGTCGACCTGGTCCGACCGTCAGTCGGGTCCGTTGACCGTGATCCGGCGCCGATGCTAGAACCGTGCTGGCAGCATGTGCAACCCACGTTGCGCATGTTGCAATCCGGCGAGTTGGAGGACAGGGTGGAGCAGACGTTCGCGAGCAGCGTCGACGGACCGGGCATCGCCGGGGACGCGGTGGCGGCACTGGCCGACGAGACCCTCGACTGGCGGTTCAAGGCCGCCCCGCCGAAGAGTTGGGGCCACTCCGTCCGGGACTGGCTCGCCACCGGGCCCACCCTCTCCGCGCTCGGCACCCCGCTGCTCACCCTCGATGCCGCCGCCCTCGACCACAACGTCCGCACCATGGCCGACTGGTGCGCCAAGGCGGGCGTCGCACTTACGCCGCACGGCAAGACCACCATGGCTCCCGCGCTGTGGCAGGCCCAGCTGACCGCCGGCAGCCACGGCATCACCCTCGCCAACCTGCCCCAGGTCAGGGTCGCCCGGGCCTTCGGCGTGCAGCGCATCCTGCTCGCCAACACCCTGGTCGACCCGGCCGGGCTGGCGTGGCTCGCCGCCGAACTGACCGCCGACCCGGGCTTCGCCTTCCTCTGCTGGACCGACTCCACCGAAGGCGTCCGGCTGATGGACGAGGCGCTGCGCGCCGCCGGGGCCGAGCGGCCGGTCGAGGTGCTGGTCGAACTCGGCGGCCCGGGTGGGCGGACCGGGGCCCGCGGGGTGGACGCCGCCGTCGAGATCGCCGCCGCCGTGCTGCGCGCGCCGACCCTGCGGCTCGCGGGTGTCGGCGGATACGAGGGCGCGCTCGCCCACGACGCCACGGCCGAGGGGCTGACCACCGTCCGCCACTACCTGAAGGCCCTCGGCGAACTGCACGGCCGGCTCGCCGGCGCCTACCCGGACGGCACCCCGCCGGTGGTCTCGGCCGGCGGCAGCGCCTACTTCGACCTGGTGGTCGAGGAGTTGGCCGCCCTGCCGGAAGCCCTGGTGGTGCTGCGCTCGGGCGCGTACATCGCCCACGACGACGGCTTCTACCGGGGCATCTCGCCGCTCGCCCGGCACGGCGGCGACACCGCCCCCTTCCGGGGTGCACTGCACGGCTGGGCCAGGGTGACCTCCCGGCCCGAACCGAACCTGGCACTGCTGGACGCGGGCAAGCGCGACCTGCCCTTCGACGAAGGCCTGCCCGAGCCGCAACTCGTACGCGGCAGGGCGCACTTGACCGGCACGGCGGCCCGGATCACCGCGCTCAACGACCAGCACGCCTTCCTGCGCGACGCCGGAGACCTCGCGCCGATCGGCGCGGTGCTGCGGCTCGGCGTCTCACACCCGTGCACGGCCTTCGACAAGTGGACGGCGATCCCCGTACTGGACTCCGCCGACGCGGCCGAGCCGAAGGTCACCGGGCTGGTCAGGACGTTCTTCTGATGGCGGGGGCGGGGGGAACGGGGGGAACCGTCCGCCCCACGGAGGTGGCGGCCCCCCGAGCCGAGAGGACCGTCTTCAAGGGAGCGACGGTCGTCGACGGCACCGGGGCCGAACGCTACCGGGCCGACGTCCGGATCGCCGACGGCCTGATCACCGAGATCGGCCCGGACCTGGACGGCCCCGCCGTGGTCGACGCGGACGGCCTGGTCCTCACGCCCGGCTTCATCGACATGCACGCCCACTCCGACCTGGCCCTCCTCCTCGAGCCCGAGCACCCGGCCAAGATCACCCAGGGCGTCACCTGCGAGGTGCTCGGTCAGGACGGGCTCTCCTACGCCCCCGTGGACGACACCACGCTGGCTGCACTGCGCCGCCAACTGGCCGGCTGGAACGGCGATCCTCCGGACCTCGACTGGGACTGGCGCGACGTCGCCGGCTACCTGGACCGCATCGACCGCACCCGGCCGGCCGTGAACGCCTGCTACCTCGTGCCGCACGGCTCCCTGCGGATGCTCGCCATGGGCTGGGCGGACCGCCCACCGACCGCCGCCGAACTCGACCGGATGCGGCACGTGCTGGCGAAGAGCCTGCTGGACGGTGCGGTCGGCATGTCCAGCGGCCTCAGCTACACCCCAGGGACGTACGCGGACACCGCCGAGCTGGTCGAGCTGTGCACGGTGGTCGCGGCCTACGGCGGCTTCCACGCTCCGCACCAACGATCGTACGGAGCAGGGGCGTTGGAGGGGTACGCGGAGATGGTCGAGATCGCCAGGCGGTCCGGCTGCGCACTGCACCTGACCCACGCGACGATGAACTTCGAGGTCAATCGGGGCCGGGCGGACGAACTGCTGGCGCTCGTCGACCAAGCGATCGCCGAGGGCGTCGACATCACCCTGGACAGTTACCCCTACCTGCCCGGCTCCACCACCCTGGCCGCGCTGCTGCCGAGTTGGGTCGGCGAGGGCGGACCGGCCGCCACTCTGACCCGGCTGGCCGACCCGGTGGCGTGCGAGCGGATCCGGCGCGAACTGGAGGAGACGGGCAGCGACGGTTGCCACGGGGTGGCCGTCGACTGGGCGACGGTGCAGGTCTCCGGCGTCGGTTCGGCCGAACTGGCTGACGCGGTCGGCCGGACCATCGCCGAACTCGCCGGGAGCCCCCGACCTGCCGGCCCCGCCGGGAGCCCCCTACCCGCCGGCCCCGCCGGACGCGCCGCCGCCACCTGGCGGCGGGACGGGACGGAGGTCTTCCTCGACCTGCTGCGGCGGGACGGCCTGGCCACCACGATCCTCCAGCACGTCGGGCACGAGGAGAACGTCCGGGCGATCATGCGTCACCGTGCGCACACCGCCGGCAGCGACGGCCTGCTGGTCGGCGCCCGGCCGCACCCGCGCGCCTGGGGCACCTTTCCGCGGTACCTGGGCCACTACAGCCGGGAGTTGGGAGTGCTGACCCTGGAGGAGGCGGTCGCCCGGATGACCGGTCGCCCCGCCGCCCGGCTGGGACTCCACCGGCGCGGGCGGATCGTCCCCGGACACCACGCCGACCTGGTGCTCCTCGACCCCGAGCGCGTCCGGGACACCGCCACCTTCGAGCGACCCCGGCTGCCCGCCGAGGGGATCGAGTACGTGTACGTCAACGGCACCGCCGTCGTCCGGCAGGGACGCACCACCGGTGCTCGCCCGGGCCGCGCCCTGCGCCGCACCGACCGAGGAACTCTGGCCCCATGACCGCTCCTTCCACAGGCCTCGCCGCCGATCCGCCGACCGGCTCCCGGGCACTGGACGGGGAGTCGGTGATCGCGGTGGTCCGCGCGCCGCGCATCCCGGACGCCGCCGCGCTCTGCGCGGCACTCGCCGAGGGCGGGATCCGGCTGACCGAACTCACCTACACCACACCGGATGTGACGGCGCATCTGGCGCGAGCCGCCGGGGCCGGGTGGCGGGTCGGCGTCGGGACGGTGCTGACCGCGGAGCAGGCCGAGCGGGGCATCGCCGCCGGCGCCTCCTTCCTGGTCACCCCCGGCTGCCGGCCCGAGGTCGCGGAGGCGGCGCGGGCGGCCGGGGTGCCGGTGGTCCTGGGAGCCCTCACGCCGACCGAGGTGGCCCGGGCCGTCGACCTCGGGGCTGCCGCCGTCAAGATCTTCCCGGCCAGGGCGTTCGGGCCCGGCTACTTCAGGGACCTCCACGGGCCGTACCCGGAGGTGCCGCTGGTGGCCTCGGGCGGGGTGAACGCGGGCAACGCCGCCGAGTTCCTGGCGCAGGGTGCGCTCGCCGTGTGCGCGGGGACGGACGTGGTGCCGCCGGAGACGGTCGCGGCGGGGGACTGGGCGGAGATCACCCGGCGGGCCCGGGCGTTCACCCGGGCCTGTGCGGCGGCGGGCGAGACCGCGCGGTAGCGGCGGGACCGGGCGGTGGCAGTGGGGCCGGCTGGTGGCGGTGGGGTCGGGCAGCCGCGAGTCGCCGCGTGGTGGAGGTGGTCTGTCGGGACGGTCGGGATTGGACGAGAATCGTTGGCAGCCCGGTTCGGTCCGACTCGGCTCGCTCCGACTCGGCGCGGTCCGACGCTCGGGTCGGCACAGCCCAGCCCAGCCTTCGGCCCCAGGCCCGTACGGCCCCCGGCCCCGGCCCCGGTAGGAGGACCTGCCCCATGACCTCGTCCCGCCCCGCCCCCGACTGGCTGGCCGACGCCGTCCTCTATCAGATCTATCCGCAGAGCTTCGCGGACTCGAACGGCGACGGCATCGGCGACTTCGCGGGCATCACCGAGCACCTCGACCACCTCGCCTGGCTCGGTGTGGACACGGTCTGGCTCAACCCCTGCTTCGCCTCGCCCTTCCGCGACGCCGGTTACGACGTCAGCGACTACCTCACGCCGGCGCCCCGCTACGGCCGTACCGAGGACCTGGTGGCCCTGGTGGAGGCGGCGCGCCGGCGGGGCATCCGGGTCCTGCTCGACCTCGTCGCCGGGCACACCTCCGACCGCCACCCCTGGTTCCTGGCCTCCGCCGAGGACCCGTCCGACCACCGCTACATCTGGTCGGACCGGCAGGTGGACGGCTTCGTCGCCTCGCCCGGCAGCCGCCCCGGCTGGTACCGGCCGAACTTCTTCGACTGCCAGCCCGCGCTCAACTTCGGCTACGCCCGCAGCCGTTCGGAGGAACCGTGGCGCCAGCCGGTGGACGCCGAAGGGCCGCTCGCCAACCGGGCGGCGCTGCGCGGGATCATGGCGCACTGGCTGGGCCTCGGCGTGGCCGGGTTCCGGGTGGACATGGCGTACTCGCTGGTCAAGGACGACCCGGAGAAGGCCGAGACCGCGAGGCTCTGGACCGAATTGCGGGCCTGGCTGGACCGCGCCCACCCCGAGGCCGTGCTGCTCGCGGAGTGGGGCGAGCCAGCCGCCGCCGTCGCGGCCGGGTTCCACGCGGACTTCTTCCTGCACTTCGGCGGGGCGGACCACGGCCTTCCGCTGCGCTCGCTCTGGAACAACGGGGGCGGGACGGTGGAGGAGTTCTGGCAGCAGGGCCCGTGCTTCTTCGACGCCGAGGGGCTCGGCACCCCGCAGCCCTTCCTGGACGCCTGGCGCTCCGCCGCCGAACTGACCGGGGGCAGCGGACACATCGTGCTGCCCACCGCCAACCACGACTTCTCCAGGCTCGCCACCGGCCCGCGCGGCGAGGAGCAACTCGCGGCCGCCTTCGCCTTCCTGCTCACCTGGCCGACCCTGCCCGCCGTCTACTACGGCGACGAGATCGGCATGCGCTACCTGCCGGGGCTCCCCGACGTCGAGGGCAGCGTGCTCGGACCGCGCTACAACCGGGCGGGCTCGCGGACCCCGATGCAGTGGACGCCCGGCCCCGGCGCCGGCTTCTCCACCGCCCCGCCCGAGCGGTTCTACCTGCCGGTGGACCCGGATCCGCGGCGGCCGGACGTGCTCTCCCAGCGCGCCGATCCGACCTCGCTGCTGCACACCGTCCGCCGGCTGATCGCGCTGCGCCGGGCGCACCCCGGGCTGGGCTCGTCCGGCGGCCTGGAAGTCCACAACGCCGGCTACCCGCTGGTGTACACCCGGGCCGGGCGGTACCTGGTGGTGGTCAACCCGCGGCGGGAACCGGGGGCGGTGCGGCTCGCGGACGGCTGGGCCGGGGCGCGGCCGTTGGAGGCGCAGGGCGCGCGGCTGGTGGGCGGCGAACTGCGGGCGGACGGCTTCTCGTACGGAGTGTTCGAGCTGCGCAGCTGAGCCGCGTGCCGGGCGGAGCCGGCTCGGCTTCCGATCGGCGTCCGATGGTTGTAAGCTACATCTGTAGATGGTTGCATTTACCACCTGAAAGGGTAGGGATCGCGGCCGTGACCGAGAGCTCGCCGGAGGACGGTACGAACACCATGAGCACACCCCAGCCACCTGCCGCAGCGCCCGCCCCGGGGCACTCGCTCAAGCACCTCGCCGTCCACCTGCTCACCCCGCTGCTGATGTGCCTCGGCATGGCGCTCGCCTACCAGGGTGCGTTCCACCAGCCGGAACCGAACCACCTCAAGGTCGCCGTCGTCGGGGCGGGGCCGCAGGCACAGGGCCTCGCGCAGACGATCCGGACCAAGGCGGGCTCCGCGCTGGACGTCCGCACGGTCGGCGACCGCGCCACCGCCGAACAGCAGCTGCGGGACCGCGCCCTGGTCGGCGCCTTCGTCCCGGACGCCAGGAACCCCGAGCTGATCGTGGCCAAGGGCAACTCGGACACCTCGGTGGTGGCCGCCACCGAGGTGTTCACCAACGTCACCGACAGGCAGGGCGTCCCGCTGCACGTCACCGACCTCACCACCCTTGCCGAGGGCGACCCGACCGGACAGGGCCTGTTCTTCCTGCTGGTCGCCCTGAGCATCGGCTCCTACGCCAGCGTCGCGGTGATCGGCGCGGCCGGTGCGGGCCTGAGCATGCGGGTCCGGGCGATGGTGGGCCTCGCGGTCTCGCTGGTGGTGAGCGTGATCGGGATCGTCACCGCCGGGCCGCTCTTCCACGTGGTCGACCGCGACCACGCCGCCGTGTGGGCGCTCGGCTGGCTCTACTCGGCCGGCATCCTGCTGATCGGCATCGGCCTGCACAGCTTCCTGAAGAAGTGGACCACGCTGGCCCTGATGGTGCTGTTCGTGATGCTGAACTTCACCTCCTCCGGCGGGGTCTACCGCCCCGAGCTGCAGAACGGATTCTTCGGCGCGCTGCACGGATTCTGGAACGGTGCCGGCTTCCTGGAAGGCGCCCGCACCGTCATGTACTTCGACGGCGGCGCCGGGCTCGGCGGGCACGTGGTGACGCTGGTGGTGTGGCTGCTGCTCGGCGGCGCGGCGGTGCTCGCCGCGGCGGCGTACGAGCGCCGCGGACGCCGTGCGGTGGAGACGCCGGCGGAGGCCGAGGAGGAGATGGAGGAGGCGGTCGCGGTCTGAGGACCGTGGACGACGGGGGTTCGAAGGGCTTCACCCGGTGCCGGGGCATCGACACCGGGTGGGGATCGGCGGCCCGTGCCCGGCCTTGGACAAGCCGGGCGCGGGCCCGTTCGCGTTCCGGGCCAGGTCACGCTCCCGGTTCCCCGAGCGGCGCGCCGGTCGCAGGGGCGGCCGGAGCGTCGAGCCAGGCGATGAGTTCGGCGGTGTGCTCGCCGAGCCGGGGCGGTGGCAGGTCGTACCGGGGCGGGGTGCGGGAGAGGCCGATCGGATTGGCGACCAGGTCCATCGGGCGGCCGTTCGCTTCGTCCCGACCCTCCTGTCCGTCCTGTCCGTCGTGTCCGTCCCGTTTCTCCTGCCGGTGCCGGCCCTCCCGCCCGTGCGGGCCCTCCTGCCCGTGTCGCCCCTCCTGCCTGTGCCGGACCTCATGTGCGTGTCGGCCCGGTACGGTCGCCCGGGGGTGCAGACCGAGGGAGTCGGCGAGGGCGAAGGCCCCGGCCAGGTCGTTGACCGGGCCGCACGGCACGCCGAGCGGGGTGAGCACCGCGAACCACTCGGCGGCGGTCCGCCGCCGGAGCCGGGCGGAGAGCTCGGTGGCGAGCACCTCGACCTGTGCGACCCGGAGGCTGTTGGTGGTGAAACGAGGGTCGGCGGCGAGTTCCGGTGCGTCCAGGCCCCGGCAGAGGGCGGCGAACTGCCGGTCGTTGCCGACGGCGACCACCAGCGGTCGGTCGGCGGCCGGGAACACCTCGTACGGGGCGATGGAGGGGTGGCGGTTGCCGAGGACGCCCGGTACCACCCCGGCCAGGGTGTAGCCCCCGGACTGGTTGACCATTCCGGAGAGCAGCGTGGAGAGCAGGTTCACCTCCACCCGCTGGCCGCGCCCGGTGGCCTCGCGCTCGCGCAGCGCGGCCAGCACGCCGACCGCCGCGTGCAGCCCCGTCAGCACGTCGACCAGCGCGACGCCCGTCTTCACCGGCTCGCCGGGCGCCGGGCCGGTGACGGACATCAGACCGCCGACGGCCTGCACCAGCAGGTCGTAGCCGGGCAGTCCGGCACCCGGGCCGGCGCCGAAGCCGGTGATCGAGCAGTAGACCAGCCGGGGGTTGAGGGCTTCGGCGTCCGCCGGGCCCAGACCGTGCCGGTCCATCGTGCCGGGGCGGAAGTTCTCCACCAGCACGTCGGCCCGGCGCACCAGTTCGAGGGCACGGGCGCGGTCGGCGGGATTGCGGAGGTCGAGGGTGAGGGAGCGCTTGTTGCGGTTGACGGAGAGGAAGTAGGTGGCCTCGCCGTGGGCGTGCGGCGGGCCCCAGGCGCGGGTCTCGTCGCCGGTGCCGGGCCGCTCGACCTTGATGACGTCGGCACCGAGGTCGGCGAGCAGCATGGTCAGGTAGGGCGCGGCGAGCACCCGGCCGAAGTCGGCGACCAGCACGCCGTCGAGCGGCAGGCCCGTCATGCGGTGTCCTTCCTCGCCGCAGCCGTACGCGCGGCCGGCGGCCGGGTGAAGCAGCAGTCCCCGCAGAGGCCCGCGCCCGGCCCGGTGCGGTAGTAGAGGCAGCAGCTGGTCCGACGGAAGGCCGTGCCGTTCCGCCCCGTGCGCAGCACGCCGGACCGGGCCAGCGGCGGACGGTCCAGCAGCTCCGCGACCAACTCCCGGGCCCGGCCCGGTGCGTGCGGGTCCAGCACCCGCAGGGTTCCGGCCAGGGCGGAGGCGGCGTTGCCGCGCAGCAGTCCCGGCGAGAGCGGGACGGCGGCCCGGACGGCCGCCGCGAGCGGCTCCAGGCGGCTCACCAGGACGGCCCGGTGCAGCTGGTCGCCGAGGCTGCCGGCATCGGTCGACGGCTGGTCGGGCGGAGTCCAGAGGTCGATCGGGCCCTGGTCGGGGATCCGCACCCAGGCCCGCTCCAGCGTCGGGACCGTCCCCAGCAGGACGGCCGCGCCGAGGCCCACCGACCAGAAGCGGGCGGCCAGACCGAGGTGCAGGATCGAGGCCGCGACGCGGAGCTCGACGGTTCCCAGTCGCCGGGCCACCACCCGGATCCGGGCGGCGAGCGGCGCGTCCGGCCCGGTGCCGTACAGCTCCGGCAGTGGGCGGAAGCCCGGCGGCGGGCCGCCCGGCGAGGTGTCGAGCGCGAAGTACGGGCCGACGGCGGCGAGGTGGGCGTAGTCCGGGGAGCGGCGGTGGTCGGGCTGTCCGGGCTGTCCGGGGTGGTCGGGCTGTTCGGGCTGTCCGGGGTGGGCGGGTTGTCCGGGGCGGGTGGGTGCGGGGTTCAACGGCTCTCCCCGGTGGAGTCGTCGAACCCCGCACCTCGGCCGGACGGCCCGGCTTCAACCGGTCGGGGGTGCGGGGACATCTGGGCGGGCCTCCAGGGGTGCGGTCGGACACCGATCACGGGGATGAACGGTACCGCCGCGCCCGCCCTGGCGGTGCGGGGCCTGCCTGGCTCGCACCGGCCCGGACCGGACCGGCCCGGCCCGTTCCGGCCCCTGGCGCCCGCTGCCGCCCGTCAGTGCCCGTGGCCGCCGCCCCGGGCCCCGCGCGGGCGGGTGAGGGTGAAGCGGTCGACCGGGACGAGCTCGCCGTAGGGGCCGTGGACGGCGTAGTACGTCACGTTGATGGTGGTGTCGCCGCCGTGCTCGCCCGGGTCGACGTCGAAGGAGGCGAAGCCGTACGGGTTGTCCGCGTCGCGGAAGGCGGACCAGGGGGCGTCCTCGATCACGTAGACCGGGGGCCGCTTGCCGGTGGCCTTGTCGACGGGGCCGACGCCGGTGATGACACGGGCCTTGGGCGGGGTGAAGAAGAGCTGGTTCGACGGGGCGGAGGTGCCGCCGCCACCGATGACCATGTGGACGGTGCCGCGGGTGGTGTCGATGGTCTCGGTGTCCGTGCCGGAGGGAACCGGCGTCCGGGTGTCGGTCGGCTGCTGGCCGCGGATCGGGTGGGAGCGCTCGTAGTGGTGCTCGTGGCCGCAGACCACCAGGTCGACGCCGTACTTGTCGAACAGCGGCACCCAGGTCTCGCGGATGCCGAGGTCGGCGCCGTTGAACTTGTCGGCGGTGGAGATCACCACCTGGTGCATGCAGACCACGATCCAGTCGATCCCCGGGTCCGCGTTGGCGGCGGTCAACTGCCGCTCCAACCAGCGCTGCTGGGCACCGCCGGAGTAGCCCCGGACGTAGGAGTTGCCACCGTCCTGGTAGGCGACGTCGTCGTTGTTGAGGCTGATCACCCGGACCGAGCCGGCCGTGAACGCGTACCAGAGGCCGTGCAGTCCCTCGTCCGAGCCGGCGTCCGGCAGGTCGAAGTAGGTCTGGTAGGCGCCGTAGCCGATCGGGCCGTTGCCGCGCTCGTTCTCGTGGTTGCCGGCGGCCGGCATCCAGGGGCGGTGGCGGGCCGAGCGGGTGTTGTTCTCGAACCAGTCGGACCAGGTGCGGACCCGGTCGGTGGCGAGGTTGGCGTAGCAGAGATCACCGTTGACCAGGTGGAACAGCGGGGCGACCCGCTCGACCCCGGCGGTGGTGTCGCCCGCTGCGGGGCTGCCGAGGTTGTCGTTGACGTAGCCGCCGGCGGTCTTCCTGCCCAGGGTGGGGGTGCCCTGGTCGCCGAAGCTGGTGAAGGTGAAGGCGGCCCGGCCGCGTGGGGCGGTGCGGACGGTGCCGAGCTCGGGGGTGGCGCCGTCGTGCACGGCGGCGTACACGTAGTCCGTGTCCGGGCGCAGGTCGGTGAGCCGTGCGTGGTGCACCTGGACCTCGGTGCCGGAGGCGGCGTCCCGGTAGGTGCGGGTCTCGGCCTGCGCGCTGCGGCCGAAGCCGCCGTGCGAAGTCCCGTACATCACGCGGGGGTTGGAGACGGACTCGGTGGTGTGCCAGGAGACCGTGACCTCGCGCGAGGCGTCCGAGCCGAACTGGAGGTGGAGCCCGCCCACCCGTGGGGCGCCGGAGCGGTCCGGCCGCTCCCACAGCAGTGGGGAGGCGGCGGCGGGGGTGGGCGCGATGCCGGAGAGGGAGACGGCGCCGCCGAGGCCGAGGCCGGTCGCCCCGGCCAGGAGTCCGCGCCTGCTGACGGGGGGACGTCCACTGGATGCGTTCATGGCGGCCAGCCTCACCGGGCGGAGGTGAACCGCGCCGGACCGGCCGTGTGAAATCTTCCCGGCGCGTGGCGGCCGAGCCGTCAGGGCTGTCGGGGCCGTCAGGGCTGTCCGGGCCGTCCGTCGGGTGGCGGCGCTCCGCCCGCCGGGGAATGCAGGAGCGGGGGGGCCGGGCCCCGGGGGGGGGGGGGGGGCCGGCGCCCCCCCCGGGGGGGGGGGGGGGGGCCGGGGCCCCCGCGGAACCTACGAGGTGGGGGTGGCCTCCGGACTTGACGTCCTCCGGCCGGTAGTTCGATCGTCGACCGAGGTACCAGCGGCAGACCCTGATCCGTCTCGATCTGTCGCCACTGCTTCTTGCGGTCGAACTTCCTTCAGCTACCTCGCAGGTCCACCACCCATGATGCCCCTCCTACGGCGTGTGCACCAGGGGTGAACAGGCAGAATTCGGGCAAATTTCGCAAGCCGTGCGCTGTGGGGGAGGCGCGGGCTGCGGGCTGCGGGCTGCGGGCCGTGCAGGCTGCCACCGGCCGTCACCGGGCGCCGCCGCGCGTCACCACCCGTCCACGAAGGCGAGCGTCCGGTGGTACGGCCCGTCCGGCCCGGTGCTGCGGTAGTCCTCGGTGCTGCTGCCGGTCCTCACGGTGCGGTCCCCGTCGTGGCGTTGGGCGGTGGCCCGCAGGGTGTGGTCCACGGTCGAGCGCTCGGTGACGTGGCCGCCCGTCGCGGTGGTGGCCTCCTGGTGGTAGCCGAGGTCCATCGCGGTGCGCTGGTCGGTGTTGCCGGCCGCGTCGTGCGTCACCCGGTAGCTGACGTCCAGCGGCTCGCCCTCGTGGACGGTGGTGGTGCGGTGCGGTCCGCCGCCCCAGGTGGCGGTGGTGCGGGTGAGGTCCGTGCGGTTGTGCAGCGTCACGTCGTTGCCGCTGTCGCGCAGTTGCTGGCCGGAGCTGAAGGCGAGGTCGTCGCGGACCTCGGTGGTGATCCGGCCGTGCGAGGTCTGCACCCAGCCCCGGGCGAGGTCGTGCCGGGCGGCCGTGACGGTCCAGTCGCCGCTGCCGCCGCCGTGGTCGGTGAGCTCGGTGCCCACGGTCGCCTCGGGGGCGACCCGGTAGTCGGTGAGCTGGCCCGAGGTGTGGCCGGCACCGTGGTCGGTCTCGGCGAACAGGTTGACCTGGCCGGTCCAGACGTCGTTGCTCTGCGCCTCGCTCGCGTTGACGGTGATGCCGACGGTGTGCGGGCGCCCGTCCAGCAGCAGGCCGACGTACGGGGTGAGGTCGAGGCGGTACGCGGGCAGGTCGAAGGCGAAGACGCCCGGCACCGGCCGCCACAGCAGCGGGTCCCAGCCGCCGGTGTAGATCACCGGGTAGGGCCAGACCGCTCCGGCCACCCGGCCGTCCACGGTGAGCCGCAGCTCGCGGAACGGGCCCTTGCCGCAGACGCCGATCGACGGGTTGGCGGCGGCGAAGGCGTCCGGCGCGGAGGCGTAGGCGAACTCCTCGCAGGCGCCGCCGCCCCGGGCGTAGACCTCGGCGGTCAGCCGCTGGAGGTTCTGCGGGAAGGCGAGTTCGCGCCCGGCGGTCGGCGCGGCCTGGGTGAGGGCGAACGGTCCGGTGGTGAGCAGCTGGTCGGCGCCGTGGGCGGCGGGCCAGCGGTCGTTCGCGGTGTAGAAGGTCAGGCTCGCGGAGATCCGGTAGACACCGGTGTAGGTGGCGTCGGTGACGTTGGCGAGGTCGAGGGAGAACGGCTGCGGTCCGGCCGCGAGGAGCGGTGCGTAGCGGGTCAGGTCGCGCTCGACGTTCCACTGGATGCCGTCCTTGGACGGCTCCGGGGTGGAGGAGAGCAGGACCTGCACGCCGCCGAGGCGGACGCTGAAGATCCGGTCGAACTGCCGTCCGGCGACCTGCCCGTGGAGGTCCATGACCACCGCGGACCAGGGGCCCGCGCAGTCGGCGGGCGGGGTGACGGTGCTGGTGTACGGGGTGTCGGGCGGGTTGCCGTAGCCGTTGCGGAACTCGCGTTCGTGCATCACCTCGACGGTGCAGGAGCGGGAGTCGGGGCGGGTGAGCGGCTTGGTGGCGGTGACCGGGTCGTGGTAGTCGCTGCCGAAGTCGGCGTGCGCGGGGCCGGCGGTGGTGAGGGTGGCGGCGAGGGTCAGGACGGCGGCGCCGATCAGGCGGGCGGTGCGGCGTAGGAGGGTGCCGCGGCCGCGGGCGCCGCGGGTGCCGTGGGTGTCAGGGCGGCCGGTGCCGCGGGCCGGGGTGTCGGGATCGCGGGTCGGGGTGCCGTGGGGTCCGGCGTGGCGGGCTGGGGTGTCGGTGCGGCGGAGCGGCGGGCGCAGGGCCAAGGCGGATCCCCCGGGGTCGGGCGGCCCGTCGGCGCGCGACGGGCCGGATGGGTGATCCGGGCATCCTGTCGGGGGTGGCATGTGACCGTCAAGAGCCCCTGCCGGCTTCCGCCGGCTGCCTACGGCTCCTCCAGCGCCGCCGCCTCCTGCCGGACCAGGTCACGCAGCACCGCCGGCGTCGGGCGGTGGTCGTCCGTCCGCCACTGCATCTCCAGCGGCAGCGTCGCCCGGCCGTCCAGCCGCACGGTGACCACGTCCTCGGTGAGGTGGCCGGTCATCGAGCCGGGGACCAGTGAGAAGGCGCGGTTGCGGGCGAGCAGGTAGAGCCGGGAGCCGACGATCCGGGGCGGGCTCACCAGCACCGGCGGGTCGATCCCGTGCGCCGCGCACAGGCCGAGCACGTGGTCGTAGTACCGGGGGTGCTGCTCGCGCGGCCACAACAGCAGCGGCAGGTCCCGCAGTTCGGTGAGGCGCAGGCCGGTGGTCCGGCCGGCCAGCGGGTGGTCCCGGCCGAGGGCGACCAGCACCGGCTCGTCGGCGATCCGCTCCAGCCGGTAGCCGGGCACCTCCTCCAGGAACCGGCCGAGGCCGAGGTCGGCGAGCTCGGCCGCCAGGGTGGTGGAGACCTGCCCGGTGTCCACGGCGAGTTCGGTGGTGGTCAGCGCGGGCAGCTCCTGCTCGGCCCGGCTGACCACGGCGGGCAGCAGCCGGTTCACCACGCTCGGGGAGGCGACGATCCGGACGGTCCCGAGCCGGGACTCCTCGTGCAGCCTGACCCGGGCCAGCAGTGACTCGGTCTGCTCGAGCAGCCGGGTGCTCTCCGCGGCCATCACCTCCCCGGCGCCGGTCAGCGCGACGGAGCGGCGGCTGCGGTCGAACAGCTGGGCGCCGACGGTGCGTTCCAGCCGGGCGACCTCCTGGCTGACCGTCGGCTGCGAGATGTGCAGCCGCTCGGCGGCGCGTCCGAAGTGCAGCGTCTCCGCGACGGCGAGGAAGACCTCCAGCTGGCGCAAGGTGAGACCCATGCCCATCAGCCTAGTGCGAACCGATAGCCAGAAAGCTATCGGAAGCCTCAGGACTCATTCTGGATTCCGATGTTGACCGTCCATACGCTGAGCGTCGCGTTGCCCCACCGCAGTGGCACCCGACAGGAAGCTGGCACCATGACCGGACTGCCCACCAGCACCCCCGCCATCAAGGTCGCCGAGGAGGTCGCGCAGGCCGTCGCCGACCGGCGGCCCGTGGTCGCCCTCGAGTCGACGATCTTCACCCACGGCCTGCCGCGGCCGCGCAACCTGGCCGTCGCGCTGGAGGCCGAGAACCAGCTGCGGGAGGCGGGCGTCGTCCCGGCCACCATCGGGGTGCACGAGGGCGTGCCCACCGTCGGTCTGAGCACCGAGCAGATCACCGAACTCGCCGCCACCGACGGCCTGGACAAGGTCAGTCTGCGCGACCTTCCGGTGGTCGCCGCGTTCGGCCGGCACGGCGGCACCACCGTCGCCGCCACCGCCTTCCTGGCCCACCGCGCGGGCGTCCGGGTCTTCTCCACCGGCGGCCTCGGCGGCGTCCACTTCGGCGCCTCCGAGACCTTCGACGAGTCGGCCGACATGACCACCCTGGCCGCCACCCCGGTCACCGTGATCAGCGCCGGCGTGAAGTCCATCCTCGACATCCGGGCCACCCTGGAGCGCTTCGAGACCTTCAACATCCCGGTCATCGGCTACCGCACCACCAAGTACCCCGGCTTCTACGTCACCGACTCCGGCCACGAGATCAACTTCAGCGTCCGGTCGCCCGAGGAGGCGGCCAGGGTGATCGACGCCCGCGACCGGCTCGACCTGCCCCAGGCCGTCCTGATCGCCAACCCCGTCGACCCGGCCAAGCAACTGCCGCCGGAGGAGTTGGACGGCATCCTGGCCCGTGCCTGGGCCCAGGCCGAACGCCTGGGCGTCACCGGCAACGCCTCCACCCCGTTCCTGCTCGACTTCATCCAGCGGGACACCGGTGGCCGCAGCCTGGAGGTCAACGTCGAGGTCTACCGCGGCAACGTCCGCCTCGGCGGCGAGATCGCCACCGCCCTGGCCGCCGCCGCGTCGACCGGGGCCTGACCCGTGCTCGGGGTGCTCGGCGACCTCGTCGAGGACATCGTGGTCTGGGTCGACGGCCCGCTGCGCCACGGCACCGACTCCAGCGCCCGGGTCTTCCGGCGGCGCGGCGGCAGCGCGGCCAACGTGGCCTGCTTCGCCGCCGGGCAGTACCCGGCCCGCTTCCTCGGCTGCGTCGGCGCGGACCCGATCGGGGACGGCGTCGTCGCCGAACTCGGCGGCCACGGCGTGGACGTACGGGTCCAGCGGCGCGGTCGCACCGGCAGCATCGTGGTGCTCATCGACCAGGACGGCGAACGCACCATGCTGCCCGACCGCGGCGCCGCCACGCTGCTGGAGCGCGTGCCCGAGCAGTGGCTCGCCGGTCTGACCCACCTTCACGTGCCCGGCTACTCCTTCGACGGGGAGCCGGTCGGCGCCACCGCGGTGGACGCGCTCGTCCGCGTCCGGCAGGGCGGCGGCAGCACGTCGGTGGACGCCTCGTCGACCGGCATGCTGGAGCAGTTCGGACGTGAGCGGTTCCTCACCCTGCTGGGTGAGTTGGCGCCGACCCTGCTGTTCGCCAACCGCTCCGAGTCGGCCTTCCTCGGGCTGCTGGTGGACGGCCTGCCGGGGCCCGAACGCGCCCGGCTGGCGGGCACCACAGTGGTCACCAAGGCCGGGGCCGGGGCGACCACCGTCGACGTGCCCGGCCAGGAGCCGTTCACCGTGCCGGTCCCGCCGGTGGCGCAGGTCCGGGACCTCACCGGGGCCGGGGACGCGTTCGCGGCGGGCTTCCTGGCCGGCTTCCTGGACACCGGGGACCTGCGGCTGGCGGCCGCACTCGGGCACCGCAGCGCGGCCCGGGTGCTGGCCTCGCCGGGGGCCAGCATGGGGTAGGCGGCGGTGGGCCGGGATCGGCGGGGGTCGGCGGCGCCGGGGGGTCGGTGTCCGCGGACGGGCCGGCGCCTCGGCCCACCAGGCGGGGCCTCGGCCGCCGACCGGGCCGGGGCTTCCGCCGAGGGGGTCGGCGGCGCCGGCGATCGGGCCGTGGCTTCCGCCGAGGGGGTCGGCGGCGCCGGCGATCGGGCCGTGGTTCCGGCGATCGGGCCGGGCGTCCGCCGAGGGGCAGGCTTCCGCCGACCGGTTCGCTCGGCGGGGACGGCTACGCCCGCAGGGCGTCCTTGCGGAGGAAGCGCTTCAGCCGCTGCCACGTCCAGGCGTTGATCACGTCCTCCGCGGTGAGCCAACCGCGCTGCGCCGTACCGACGCCGAGGCGCGGGTAGGCGAGGTGGCCGGTGGCGTGCGCGTCGCTGTCGATCGCGAAGCGCACGCCGTGCCGCCTGGCCCGCAGGATGTCCTCGTCGCGCAGGTCGAGCCGCTGCGGGGCGCTGTTGATCTCGATCGCGGTACCGGTGCGGGCGGCGGCCGCGAACACCGCGTCCAGATCCACGTCGATCGGCCCGCGCCGGCCGATCCGGCGGGTGGTGAGGTGGCCGATGACGTGCACGTGGGGGTTCTCGCAGGCGCGGATCAGCCGACGGGTCTGGGCGGCGCGGTCGAGGGTGAAGTGCGAGTGCACGGAGGCCACGCAGACGTCGAAGCCGGCCAGGAACTCGGGCGGCCAGTCCACGCCGCCGTCCGGGCCGATGTTCAGCTCGGTGCCGTGCAGCAGCCGCAACTTCGGGTGCCGGTCGGCGAGTCGGCGCAGCTCCGCGCGCTGGGCGAGCATCTTCTCGTCCGTCATGCGCTGCATCACCAGGTCCGGCGCGTGGTCGGTGACGGCGAAGTAGGAGTAGCCGCGTGCCGCCGCCGTGTCGATCATCTCGGTGAGGGTGGCCAGGCCGTCGGTGAGGTCGGTGTGGGTGTGCAGGTCGCCGCGGAGGTCCGACTCCTGGATCAGTTCGGGGAGTTCACCGTTCAGCGCGGCCTCGATCTCGCCGCGGTCCTCGCGCAGCGGCGGCGGGATCCAGGGCAGGCCGAGGGCGGCGTACACCTCGTCCTCGGTCTCCGAGACGATCTTGGCGCCCTCCACCTCGGCGCCCTTTCCGGAGGCCTCCCCGGCGTTCCTGCCGGAGCCCTTCCGAGGAGCTCTCGAGGCCTTCGCGCCGCCCGTCCCGGCGCGTTTGCGGCCATCGCCGGCCACCTCGAACAGCCCGTACTCGGAGAGCTTCAGCCCGGCCCGCACCGCCATCGTGCGCAGCTTGATGTTGTGCGCCTTGGACCCGGTGAAGTAGACCAGCGCCGCGCCCCAGTCCTCCTCGGGGACGACCCGCAGGTCCACCTGGACGCCCTGGGTGGTGCGGACCGACGTCTTGGTCGGCCCGCTCGCGATCACCTCGGCCACGTACGGGAGTCGGGTCAGCGCGGCCATCAGCGGGGCGGAGTCGGCGGCGGTCGCCAGCACGTCGATGTCACCGACCGTCTCCCGCATCCGCCGCAGCGAACCCGCGTACGCGCAGCGGGTGCAGCCGGGGACGGCCGACAGCGCCTCCACCACCTGGTCGGCCAGCTCGATGGCGGTGTCGAGCAGGGTGCGCCCGCCGGACTGCCGCATCAGCTCGATGCCGTGCAGGATCTTCTCGCCGCTGCGCTCCCCGAACCCCGCCAGGCCGGACAGCTTGTCGCCGCGGACGGCTTCGGCGAGTTCGTCGACGGAGGCGATGCCGAGGTCGCGGTAGAGGGAGAGGGCGCGCTTGGGGCCCACGCTGGGAACGGCCATCATCTCGCGCACGCCGGCCGGGATCTTGGCGCGCATGGTCTCCAGCGCGGGGATCCTTCCGGTGGCGAGGTACTCGGCGATCTTCTCGGCGGTGGACTTGCCGACGCCGGGGATCTCCTGGAGTCCCTTGACGTCCAGACCCGCCAAATCCTCCGGGTGGCCGCCGACCGCTCGGGCCGCCTTCTCGTACGCGCGGGCCCGGAAGGCGTCCCCACCGGTGATGTTGATCAGGTCGGCGTACTCCTGGAGCAGCTCCCTGACCTGGTCGTTGAGCCGGGGCATGGGGCAAGTCTAGGTTCGGCGGCCGCAGTTCGCCGCCCGGTCGGTCAGTCGTAGGCGACCGTCAGCAGCAGGACCACGGTGAGGCCGCCGCCGGGTGTGGGCTCGACCGAGAGCCGCCCGCCCGCGGCCAGCACCAGGCTGTGCAGCGCCGGGCCCACCGGCCCGGTGGCGCGTACGCCCGTCGACAGCCGGTCGATCCCCGCGGGCGGCTCGTAGGACCCGCGGTCGGAGATCCGCAGCTCGACCCGCTCCCGCTCGTACGCCGTGCAGCCGGCCCGGGCCGCCGACCGGGGCGCCGCCCGGCCGGTGCCGACGACCTCCGCCCGGACCAGCACCCCACCGCCCAGCGGGCTGCGCCGGATCGCGTGGTCGACCAGCCCGGCGAGCGCGGCCTCCATCCGCCGGGCGTCCCCGGTCACCACCGGCAGCCCCGGTGCCAGCCGGACCGTGACCGCTGCCGCCCGGCCGCCGCCCCGCACCACCCGGCGCACCACCTCGGCGACCTGGACGTGCCGCGCCTGCGGATCGCAGCCGGCCTGGCGGCCGGTCCACCGCAGCCGCTCCAGCTCGGCGCGGGAGAGCGACCGGGGCGAGGCGATCGCGAAGGGCCGGAAGGGGTCGCGGCCCTCCGGCGCGGCACCGCCGTCCGTGCGGTCGGAGCCGCCCGGGCCGCCGAGTGCGCCGCCGAGCGGGCCGCCGAGCGCGCCGCCGAGCGGGCCGCCGAGCGCGCCGCCGAGCGCGCCCAGTGCCCGGGCCCCCGAAGCGACGTAGCCCCAGAGCTTCCCGCGTGCCATCGCCCTGCCCCTCGTACCCGACCGGCGGCCGCCATCCGTGCCGCGGCCCACCGGGGCCTGCCGACCGGCTTGCCCTGCTGCCAGCCTGCGCCTGCTCCGCCCGGGTGACAATCCGGCTCCGGGAGGCGATGGCGGCCTCGGCCCCCGCCGAGCGGCAGGCCGGGCACCCGCCGTCCGGCGGGGCGGCCGGCGGTCGACGGTCCGGTGCCGTGCGGGGGTCGGCCGGGCCCGGGGAGCTCTGGTGGGGGCGCGAGCTCTGGTGGGCGCGAGCGCTGGTGGGGGCGCGCCACGCCGGCGTCCAAGGAACCGCAAACAGGCGTTCGCAAAAAACCCTTTGCAAACAGGTGTGTGTGGTCCTACGCTGCCGACCATGACCGAAGAACGCGGCTGGATGCACAGTGACGACCCACAGATCGTCCTGACTGCCAAGGGCATGAAGGCGATGGCCCACCCGGTGCGCATGCGCCTGGTCGGACTGCTGCGCAAGCACGGCCCGTCCACGGCGACCAGACTGGCGGAGCAACTGGGGCTCAACTCCGGAGCCACCAGCTACCACCTGCGCCAGCTCGCCGCGGCGGGCTTCGTCGAGGAGGACACGGAGCGGGGCAACGCCAGGGAGCGGTGGTGGCGCTCGGCGCACCGGCTCACGGTCTGGACCGGGGACGACATGGCCGACGAGGAGCCCGAGACGGCCGTCGGGTTCCTGCGTTCGGTGCTCACCGCCCACACGCTGACCGCCCAGCGCGCGCTCGACGCCTTCGAGACCATGCCCCGGGAGTGGCGCAAGGAGGTCCACTTCAGCGACCTGCTGCTGCAGCTCACACCGGCCGAGGCCGGGCAGCTGTCCGACGAGCTGAACGCGGTGATCAGCCGCTACCGCCGGGTCGGTGCCGAGGGGCCGGTCCCCGCGGGCAGCGAGCAGGTCTCCGTGGTCCTCCACGTGCTGCCCGACCCGGCCGAGGGAAGGCCCGAATGACCGCGACCGAGCCCGCGACCGCGACCGCGGCTGCCGCCGCCGGCCCGCCGGTGCGCAGCCTCCGGCCCCTTGTCGGGGTGCTCGCCGCCACCGCCGTCTCCCTGACCGGGACACGCATCTCGGCCATCGCGCTGCCCTGGTTCGTCCTCGCCACCACCGGCAGCGCCACCATGACCGGCCTGGTCGCCTTCGCCGAGATGGCGCCGTACGTGCTGGTCAAGGCGCTGACCGGGCCGCTGGTCGACCGCCTCGGGCCGCGCGTGGTGTCCTGGAGCACGGACGCGGTGAGCGCGCTCGCCGCCGGGCTCGTCCCGCTGCTGCACGCGCGCGGCCTGCTGCCGTTCTGGCTGCTGCTCGTGATGGTGGCGGTGATCGGGGCGGTGCGTGGCCCGGGGGACCTGGCCAAGTCCGTCATGGTGCCGGAGGCGGCGGACCGCGCCAGGGTGCCCCTGGAGCGCGCCACCGGGCTGTCCGGCGTCACCGAACGGCTCGCCTCCACCGTCGGCCCGGCGGTGGGTGGCGGGCTGGTCGCACTGGTCGGGCCGCTGGCCGGACTGGCGGTCAACGCGGGCACCTTCGCACTCGGCTCGCTGCTCGTCGCCCTGGCACTGCCGCAGGGCATGGGGCGTCCGGCCGTCCCGGCCGGCGCCGCGTCGCCGGAGGAGTCCCACCAGGGCGGCGGTTACTGGCAGCAGTTCCGGGAGGGCTTCGGCTTCCTCCGGACGGAGCCGCTGCTGCTCACCGTGATCGTGATGGTCGGCATCACCAACCTGCTCGACGCCGGGTTCAGCACGGTGCTCGTCCCGGTGTGGGCCAGGGAGTCCGGGAACGGCCCGGCCGTGATCGGCCTGATCGGCAGCGTCCAGGGCGTCACGGCGGTGGCCGGCAGCCTGATCGCTGCGGCGCTCGCCCACCGGCTGCCCCGCCGTACGGTCTTCTTCGTCGGCTTCCTGGTGGCGGGGGCACCGCGATTCCTGGTGCTCGCGCTCGGCGCGCCGATGTGGGCCGTGGTCACCGTGTTCGCGGTCGGCGGTTTCGGCTCCGGCTTCCTCAACCCGATCCTCGGGGCGGTCCTCTTCGAACGGGTGCCCCGCCACCTCCTCGGCCGGGTCCACGCCCTGGGGGACTCCCTCGCCTGGGCCGGCATCCCCCTGGGCGGGATCGTCGCAGGCGGGGCGGTCGCGCTCGTCGGTCTGATACCCAGCCTGCTCACGGCAGGGGTCCTGTACTTCGCCACCACGACGCTGACCGGTCTGCGGCCGGAGTGGCGGGACATGGACCGACTGCGCGGGCACGCGAGTGCCGCGGCCACCGAGCGGCGGACCGAGCCAGCTCGTAGCTAAGGCATCGACCGGGCAGCGCGAGTGCCGCGGCCACCGAGCGGCGGACCGAGCCGGCTCGCACCTAAGGCATCGACCGGGCAACGCGCGGGCGACCGGCCCAGCGCAGGAGCAGGAGGCTGACCAGGGCGGCGAGGGCGCACCAGGTGGAGACGAAGGCGAACCGCCAGAGCAAGGCGCAGGCCAGGGCGCCCGCCCCGGTGAGCAGACCGAGGCGACGGAGCAGACGGTCGCCGCTGATCAGGAGGGAGCCGACGGTGGCGAGGAGGTAGCCGGTGAGCAGGAGCGCCGGGTGCGGGAGGCCGATCGCGTAGTCGAGGGTGTGCCCGTGCGGGGTGGCCGTCACCGGGTGGCCTGCGACTGCCGCGGTGAGGGGGATCGCCACCGCTGCGCCCAGCAGGACCAGCGCGGCGAGCACGCGGCGTCGCGCCGGGCCGGCCGGGTCGCCCGGCTCGGTGGCCGCGCACCACACCGCGGTCGGGACCAGCACGGGCAGCAGCGGCAGGGCGATCGCCGCCCAGGCGGTCCGGGCGGCCCCGGCCGGTCCGTCCGCCAGGCCGTCGTCCGCACCGAGCCAGACCAGTGCTTCGATCAGCTGGTGCACCCCGAGGACCAGCGGGAGCGCGGCGAGCGGCAGCCGCTGGGGCCGGCCGGACCGCCGGGCGCGGACCAGGCATGCCACACCGGCACCCGCCACCAGCCCGCCGGCCAGGGCGTCCGCCTGCGCGCTCCAGCACATCGGCCCGCTACCCGCCCCTCGGCCGTCCGTCCTCCGGGCTTCGACCCTCCCCCTTCTGGCCGGTCGCGTTGTTGCCGGCCCTGTCGTAGCGGGTCGTGTCCGCGCCCTCCGGAGGCCGGTCCGCTGCGTCTCCGCTGCCGTCCTGGCCCTCGCTGGCCGTGCGGGCGGCCGCGCCCTGGTCGTCGCGCCCGTCCTTCTCGTCCCCGTCCCCGTCCCCATCCCCATCCCCGTCCCCGTGTGCTCCCCCTTCCCTCTCGCCGTCCCGCTTCCCGTCCTCGGCTGGGGGGCCGCTGTCCCCGGGGCCGTCCTCCGGTGATGCCCCGATGTTCTCCAGCGTGTCCCGGACGGTGCCGGGCATCGCCGGATGCCGACCGATCACGATCACCCCGATCACGATGGCCAACAGCCCGATCACCTCCCAGGCCAGCGCCGCCGGGGTGACCCGCAGCCGGTCGCCGAGGAAGCCGACCGCGCAGGCGATCCCGGACAGCGGCTGGGCGGCGGTCAACGCGGGCAGGGACATCCGCAGCGGCGCGGCCTCGAAGGCGCTCTGCACCAGCAGCAGCCCGACCACGCCCGCCACCACCACCGCGTACGGCTGCCAGGTGCGCAGCACGGCGGCCAGCCCGTCGTGGTCCAATCGCTGGGTGGTGGTGCGGGTGAGCGCGTCCTGCAGCCCGTACAGCAGACCAGCGGCGAGCGCCAGCAGTGTGGCCTCCTCCAACAGCGGCAGTCGGCGGGCGAACGAGACCAGCAGCAGGGTCAACCCGACCACCGTGCCGACCACCAGCCAGTGCCGCAGCTCCCCGGCGGGCTCCCCGCCCCCGGTCGGCTGCCCGGCCACGATGAACGCCGTCACCCCGAGGCCCAGCAGGAGCACCCCGCCCCAGCCGGAACGCCCCAGCGTCTGACGGGTCAGCACCCGGGCGAGCGCCATCGCGAAGAGCAGATTGGTCGCCAACAACGGCTCGACCAAGGACACCTGGCCCTGGTTGAGCGCGAGAGCGGAGAGCAGCAGCCCGCTGACCATGAAACCGGTGCCGAGCAGCCACTCCGGCATCCGCAGCAGGTCCAGCAGCAGCCGCCAGTGCAGGAGGTCGGCACGAGGAGCCCGCTGCGCCGCGTGCTGCTGGAGGACGAAGCCCAGTCCCAGAAAGCAGGCTGCGCCGAGGGCGAGGAGGAAGACCGCCACGGAGGGACCACCAGATCGTCGCTGCCCCGCGCCGCGCCGGCGGGTCCGGGGTGGGGTCGGCGGTCGCGGCGTGCTTCCGTCAGCGTACCGCCGGGGCGGCGGCCGGGCCGACCGGACGCGGCCGCACCGGCGATCCCGGTCCGCCGGCAGGCCCCCGCCGGCGCCACCCGCTCGGGCTTGCCGCTTCCTGTCGGGCAGGCGCACGCTGGTGTGAGCGGCCACCACGGGCCACCGCCCGTGCCGGCCCGATCAGGCGCGACGGGGGCCTGCGCCAGGAGGTGTGGCATGCACAACCAGTGGGACGTGGAGCTGAGCTTCGATGAGGACGGTGTGCACACGGCGTGCAACGCCAGGCTGGTCGGCGCGAGGGCGCCCGGCCTGAGCGCGCACGGCGAGGCCGTGAAGAGCGCGGACGACCGCCCGCTCGCCAGGATCGGCGAGGAGGTCGCGGCATCCCGCGCCCTGGAGGAGCTGTCCCGCAAGCTGCGGGCCCAGGCCACCGGGGAGATCGAGGACGAGGGACACCGCCCGGGCTACCTGATCTACTGAACCCCCTGCCCTCGGCGGCCCCTCCTGCCCCCCGGGACGGCCGGACCGGCCACTCCCTCCGGCACAGCGGCGCCCCCGCAGCCCGAGGGCTCGACCGCCCCACCACCGCCGGGAGTTGAGCCCGCGCGGGCCTCCGCCCGGTGACCGGCTCGGTAGCGGCCCGGTGTCGTTCCGGCGAGGTCGGTGGACGCTGTGATGAAGCTGCTGGGGTTAGCCCGTCCACGAGGATGGGCGGTCCGGGTGGTGTCGTGGCCGTGCGCCAGAGCACCAGCGCGTGATGGACGCGCAGGTAGGTGCGTCACTCGTAGAAGGCACCTCAGAGGTCATGGCGGAACACCCGGCTGCGGAACTGGGCGATCGACGGCACCCGGGAGCGCGCCTTCATCGCGCTGATACGTAGGGCGACCGGGACCGGGTCGCCTCGGTCGACACCGTGATCATGCGCGCACGCTGGAACGCGGCCGGGGCCTTGCGGGAGGACCCTCAAGGACTCCTGACAAAAGTGGTGGGCTTGACCTGGTCGGAGGACGGTGTCGTGCACGAGGTCGCCGGGTAGCGGGACGCGGGCAGCCGCGTGATCGCATGCGATAAACCCGGCGACGTCGACGAACTTCCCCGGGATGCTGGTCGCCCATGGATGAGGTCGAAGTCGTCGTCGCCCATTCCGAGCGTGCGACTCTGCGCGTCGGCGACGTGTTCCTGAAGGTGGACACCGATCAGACGCGCATCGACGTCGAGGTCGAGGCCATGTCCCTGCGCCGGTCCCGACCCCGGAGATCCTGTGGCGCAAGGCGCCCGTCCTCGCGATCGCCGCACTCCCTGGGACAGCGCTCGGCCGTCTCGGTGAGCCGTCAACCGCGTCGCCGGCGGCGTGGGCCGCGGCGGGCGCCGCCATCCGGAGGCTGCACGAAGCACCGTTGCCGTCCTGGGCCGGTCGGCGCCGCCGGAATCCCGACGAGTTGATGGCGGAACTCGACGGCGAGTGCGACTTGCTGGTGACGAACGGCGTCCTGCCCGCCGACCTGGTCACCCGCAACCGCCAGGTCGCCGAGGCCGCGCTCCGTCCGTGGATTCCAGCGTTCACGCACGGCGACCTGCAGGTCGATCACGTCTTCGTCGACGGCGACGAGGTCACGGGCATCATCGACTGGTCCGAGGCGGGCCGGGGTGATGCCCTGTTCGACCTCGCCACCTTGACGCTCGGACACGAGGAGCACCTCGACGACGTCATCGCCGGTTATGGCACCGCTGTCGACCGCGACGTGATCCACGCCTGGTGGTCATTGCGAAGCCTGCTGGGGGTTCGCTGGCTGGTCGAGCACGGCTTCGACCCCTTCGCGCCGGGCTGTGAGGTCGACGTGCTGAGGTCCCGGATGTGAGGCTTTGGGGCCGGACTGACCACGTGTGCGTTCTGAGATACTCAAAGTGGATCCCGGTGTACAGCACGAACAGGATCCCGCACAGCACCTTGGGACTATCCAGACGCTTACGACCTGGACGCCGCGGATTGCGCGGGAGGACAGGCAACAGCGGCTCGATGCGCGCCCGTAACTCGTCGTCGATTTCCCACGGCCTGGCAGCGGTCTTCCTGGACTCGACTGGCTCGCACCCCTCTTCGGCCAGCATCAACGAGCACTGATGCTCCGTCACTCCAGGCGGTTCAGAAACCTCATTTTGTCAGGAGTCGTTGGAGGAGCTGCTGAGGTTGAACTCGTGATGTCGCCGGGTGGATCAGGTGGGTCTGATTGCCGGGCCGGTTTCGGCGAGGCGGCCGTCTGTGACCAGACCGCTGGCCGCCGCTGATCACCTGGTTCGCTCAGTGCGGTCGTCGTACTCTTCGCGGGCGGCGATGACTTCTTCAATGTGGAGCACGGACCACTCGGTGAGCGCCTTCAGTGGTTCCCGTAGCGTCTGGCCCAGCGCGGTCAGCTCATACTCCACGTGCGGCGGCACCTCTGGATAGATGGTCCGGCTGACCAGTCCGTCGCGTTCGAGGGTGCGCAGCGTCTGGGTGAGCATCTTCTCGCTCACGCCCGCCAGCGCGTGCCGGAGCTGGCTGAACCGGGAGGCCCCGTTCCGGCCGAGTTCGCCGAGCACGAGGACCGCCCACTTGCTGCCGATCTGATCGAGCAGGTCCCGCGACGGGCAGCCGCGCTCGTACGGATCGAATGACGGCATGGGCCCGGTCACATTCTCGACAGCAGTCATACGGCTCACCTCGATGCTTTCGCTGCGGTAAGTACCGTACCAGGAAGTGGCTACTCCCCAACAGAAAGTGTCCAGGTCATTCTGTGTTCCATCCCGCGGCGGACGGACCGCGGCAGGCGTGCGAGGCACGCGGGGAAGGAATGACCATCATGTCGATCGTCGTCACCGGAGCCACCGGCCAGCTGGGCAGGCTCACCGTCGAGGCACTGCTGCGGCGTGGGATCCCGGCCGCGGACATCGTCGCGACCGGCCGGGACATCACTGGGATCAAGGATTTGGCCGACCGGGGCATCACGGTGCGCCGCGCCGACTTCGCGGACACCGACGGCCTGGCCGAGGCATTCGCGGGGGCGGAAAGGCTGCTGCTGATCTCGGCCTCGGTCCCCGTGGACGAGCGGGTCGCCAACCACCGCCGCGTGATCGACGCCGCGGCGTCCGCAGGCGTGTCGCTGGTGGCGTACACGAGCACGACGCACGCGGACACGGCCACCACCGTCATCGGCGCCACGCACGGCGAGACCGAGGCGTACCTGCGGGACCGCGGGATCCCGAGCGTGCTGCTGCGCAACGGTTGGTACCTGGAGAACTACACCGGCCAACTGCCGCAGATCCTGCAGAACGGTGCGGTCGTCGGCGCCGCAGGCGAGGGGCGGATCAGCGCCGCCTCCCGCGCCGACTACGCCGAGGCCGCAGCGGTCGTCCTCACCGGCGAAGGCCACACCGGCGCCGTGTACGAGCTCGGCGGCGACGAATCCTTCACCCTGACCGAGCTCGCCGCCGCGATCTCCGCTGCGGCCGGGAAGCAGGTTACCTACGCTGACCTCCCGGTGGCCGACTTCGCCCAGGTACTGGCCTCCGCCGGCCTACCCGCCGAGCTGGCGGAGGTCCTCGCTGACGCTGACCGCGGTATGGCCCGCGGCGAGATGTACACCGACTCCGGCGACTTGCGCCGCCTGATCGGCCGTCCGCCCGTGACCCTGGCCGAGGCGCTCGCGGCCGTCTTGCATGACCGCGGGTGAACTCGTGATGCGGGCGGGCTGCTCAGGTGGGTCTGATCGTCAGGCCGTGTCGGTGGGGCACCCGTCCATGAGTTCACTGCGGTACTGGATGTGCCGTAGACCGCGCCGGATGCGCTGGAGAAGGTGTTCGGGTGGGTGGTGTGCTGAAGGCGACGTTGGAGAGCCAGCCGCGCCGCAGCAGCGACCGGATCCCTTCGACGGGGTTGAGGCCGGGCGCGTAGGGCGGCAGGTAGTAGACGGTGAGCCACTCCCGGGCTGCTGCCCGCTGCCGCAGGCCGGCGGCCTTGTGGACGTTGAGATTGTCCCGGACCAGCACGATCGGGCGCCGAGCTGCTGATGGGCGGCGGTCAGCAGATTGCGTAGTCGCGCCAGGAGAAGCTCCTGCGACCGTCGCGTTGACCGTCGTCCCGGCGCGGCCGGTAGATCACCCGGGACCGGCGGCCGGGTTCGTAGCAGGTCAGCGCGGCGATGAAGACCCGTCTGCGGGACCGGCCCCGCACCCGTACGGCCGGGGACCGGCCCCGCTGTGACCAGGTCTCGGCCTGCGGCGGGAGCGGACGCGTCGACAGGCGATGACGCAGCAGGCCGCTTCGAGGAAGGCCTCGTCGATGTCGTCGCGGATTTCCCAGCGGATCCGCAGCGTCGGAGCCGTGGAGCCAGGCGTTGGTCCGCTCCACGACCCACCGCACGGCTCCGAGACCGGAGCCGTGCGGCACACCCCGGCGAGCGATGACGGGCTTGATGCCTCGCTTCCACAGAAGTCGACGGTACTTGTCGAAGTCGTGGCGCCGGTCAGTCAGCGAACAACTGCCTCGGCCGACCGGTCTCGGTCCCTTTGGGCGGCTGCGACGGGCCTAGCGGTGCGGGCCGTCGATCACCGCCCGCGGCCAGTGCAGCTCGCCGGCACGGTGCAGTCGGTCACCAGCACGCGGTGCAGCGGGTCCTACACCCCGGCCTCGTGCCAGTCCCGCAGGTGGCGCCAACATGTCATGCCCGAACCGAAGCCGAGCTCTGGGGCAGCCACTCCCAGTGGATTCCGGCGTGCAGCACGAACGGGATCTCCTGCGGGCGGCCGAGCTTGCGAAGCTGCTGCTCCCGCACCGGCAGCAGCAGCTCGATCCGGCCCACAAGTCGTCCAGACCTGCCACGGCGGCCTCTTCCCCATGGCCTACTCAACGGGCTGACAGGTGAACGGACTCGGGCGTTGCGCCGTTCTGTCGGCTCCATTCAGGCGTGGAGCATGTCTCGAGCTCGGCCGCCTTCGCGCTGGTGCTGTCCACCGCGAAGGTGTCGCCGTGCGCGCGGTGCCGCACGGCCTGGACCCGTCCCTCCGGGCGAAGGCGACGGGCGGCCCTGTGGGGTGCGAGGCAGGTGTGAGTGGGCCTACCAACAGCTCTACAGCAGCGACCAGGGGCGAGCCGAAGGGTTCCCCGCTTCTCCACCCCCACGACGACCGCTGCTTCCCACACGCATTCGGAGGTCGGCCCCCGATCAGCCGTGTGAACGACGCTGCGGGTCGACACAGACGGCCCAGGGCTGGCCGCCCCGCTGCGCCGTGACGGTGTTGCGACCGGCTGCGGAAGCTGCGGAGGCCGATCGCCACGCGGCCCGGGCGGCGGTCGAGCCGGGGGGTCGGGGGTGGCGCGAGGGGCGTGGGAAGTCGGTTGGGCCGACTTCCCACGCGGTTGGGCGGGCGCCGGGGGCTGGGCGGGGATCGCCGGGCCGACGTGGGCCTACCAGCAGCCCTGCAGGAGCGACCAGGGGCGAGCCGAAGGGCTCTCCGGCTTCCTTCACAGCTGCGACGACCGCTGCTTCCCACACCGCACGGGGAGGCCGGCGCCTGATCAGCCGTGGGAACGACGCTGCGGGTCGACACAGGCGGCCCAGGGCTGGCCGTCCCGGTGTGCCGTGTCGGTGGTGCGACCGGCTGCGGAAGCTGCGGAGGCCGCTCGCCGCCGGGTGGGTCGGCGTGGGAAGTCGGTTGAGCAGACTTCCCACGCGGTTGGGCGGGCGCTGCGGGAGGGCTGGGTGAAGATCGCCGGGCCGTCTTAGGGGCCGGGGGTCAGGGGTGGCTGCGGCGGAGGAAGGTCAGGACCTGGTGGTTGACCTCGGGGGCGGCGGCGGTGGGAAGTGTGTGGTGGGAGGTGCCGGGGAGCACGGCGGTGCCGGCGTGGGGTACGGCGCGGCGGGTGGCTTCGGCGGCGCGGCGGGAGTCGTGGGTGCGGGAGTCGACGGCGTAGAGGGCGAGCAGCGGAGTGGTGAGGGTGCGCAGACGGGCGTCGGTGGGGCGGGGGCCGGTGACGACGGGTGAGGCGGGGAAGTCGGCGTAGCCGAGGGCGTACAGCTCGCGCCAGGCGGGGTCGAGCCCGTGGCCGCCGCCGGACTCCCAGTCCAGGTAGGCGCGGGCGCGGGCCGCGGTGCGGCGGGGGAGGAAGAGGGGGAGCGCCCGTAGCAGGTAGCCGGGGCGCAGGCCGGTGAAGCACTGGGTGGGGTCGAGGAGGGCGAGGCGACTGACGCGGGCGGGCGCGTGCAGGGCGTACTCGAGGGCGATCCACGCGCCGTAGGAGTGGGCGCAGAAGTCGGCTTCGGCGACGCCGAGCCGGTCGAGTACGGCGTCCAGCCAGCCGAGCAGGCCGGGGACGTCGCCCAGCGGCGTGCCGTCGTGGACGCTGCGGCCCGGGTCGCCGATGAGGTCGAGGGCGAGAACGCGGTGGCCGGCCTCGGCCCAGGCGCCGGCGTTGGCGAACCACATGGCGGAGGTTTCGCCGCCGCCGTGGAGGAGGACGAGGGGGCGGCCGTCGGCGGGACCGCAGGCGTTGATCCGGGTGGTGCCGTGGGCGGTGCGGACGGTGAGCGGCTCCACCGGGGCGGGCCAGTGGTCGAGCAGCGCGTCGTAGGCGGCGAGGAAGGCAGCGGTGGCGGTGCGGGCGGTGCGGGCGGACATGGCGGGCCTCCGCGGTGTGGTGTGATCGGCGACCGGGAACCACGCCGTGGTCGCTCGTTGAACAAGTATCTCGCTGAGCGAGAGAATACTGCATGCCAGTGCCTGGGGAAGGACGAGAGGGTGTCCGAGGTTGAGGAGCCGATGCGGCTGGTGCACCTGCTGCGCGGTCTGACGGTCGAACTGGATCTGTTCGGGGCCGAGTTCGCGGCCCGCAACGGCCTGCATCCGACCGATCTGCGGGCGTTGATCCACCTGCTGGACGCCGCCCGGGCCGGGGAGGTGGTCACCCCCGGGCGGCTCGGGGAGGCGCTGGGGCTCAACTCGGCCGGGACCACGGGCCTGGTGGACCGGCTGGAGCGGCTCGGGCTGATCCGTCGCGAGCGCGACCCGGGGGACCGGCGGAAGGTCCGGTTGGTGGTGGAGGAGCGCGCGATGGAGCTGGGGCAGGGCTTCTTCGGTGGGCTGATCGCGGACCTGGTCGCGGCGGTGGGCCGGTTCGACCCGGCGGATCTGGCGACGGCCCGCCGCTTCCTGGAGGCGATGACGGCCGTGGTGGCAGCCGCCCGGGCAGAGCGGTGACGCCGCCGGGGAGGGGGCGCTGTTACGCGAGCAGAGCGGTGACGCCGCCGGGACTCGGGCGATGCCGTGCGAGTCGGAGTGACGCCTCCGGGGGGCGGCGGGTGGGAGGAGGGTCAGGCGGATCCGAGGGCCCAGCTGATCACGGAGAGGGTTGCCATCGAGGCCAGGGTCGACCAGAGCACCGCGTTCCGGGCGAGGTCGGCACCCCGACCGTACTCGCGCGCGTAGGTGTAGACGTTCTGGGCCGTCGGCAGTGCGGAGAAGAGCACCACGGTGAGCAGTTGGTGCGACGGCAGGTGCAGCAGCGGGCCCGCGACCGCGAGGGCGGCGAGGGGCTGGACCAGGGTCTTGACCGCGACGGTCAGCCCGACCTCGGCGCGGTGTGAACGGCCGTTCGCGGGTGGGCGGTTGTGCAGCGACATGCCGAGGGCGATCAGGGCGGTCGGGACGCCGGCGCCGCCGAGCAGTTCGCAGGAGTGGTTGAGTTCGGCGGGCAGGTGCAGTCCGGTCGCCGAGGCGACGGCGCCGAGGGCGGTGGCGAGCAGGATCGGGTTGCGCAGCGGCAGGGTGAGCAGCGCGCGGCGCCCGGCTGCGCCGCTGTCCAGGACGGCGAGGACGGCCGGGGTGACCAGCAGGATCTGGAACAGCACCACCGGCGCCACGAAGGAGGCGTCGCCGAGCACCTGCACGGCCACGGGTATGCCGAGGTTGGCGGAGTTGACGTATCCGGAGGCCATCGCGCCGATGGCGAGTTCGCCGGGCTTGCGCCGGAAGAGCAGGTGGCCCGCGACCAGTCCGAGGCCGGTGGCCACGGCGGTGCCGGCCGCGAAGGCGAGCATCGAGGGGTTGGCGAAACGGTCCAGCGGGGTGCGGGCGATCATCAGGAAGAGTGCGGCCGGCATCGCGACGTGGAAGACGAATCGATTCAGCACGACCTCGGCCTGGGGCCCGAGCAGTCCGCTGCGGCCGACGAGGTAGCCGATCCCGGTGAGGACCCAGATGGGAGCGAAGCCGGCGAGCAACGGGTGCAGGGATGGCATGGTTCCTCGGATCGCTCGGACGGGTCTGCCGGGTTCGGCGGGGGTCGCCCGCCAGGGCGTCAGCGCCCCGGGTGGTGACCCTGGGCGCCGTGAAGCCCCGGGGCAGTAAACCAGCAGGCGTCCGCCCGGCGATCACGGGCCTCCGATGAGCTGCACGGGCCTACGATGAGCTGATGGAGCACCGGTACCTGACCCTGTCCGAGGTGGAAGCCGTCGCGCGTCGCGCCCACCACGGGCAGGTGGACAAGAACGGGCGCCCGTACAGCGAGCACGTCGCGGCGGTCGCCGCCGGGACGGCCGCCCGCGGCGGGAGCGAGGAGCAGATCGCGGCCGGCTGGTTGCACGACACCGTCGAGGACGAGCGGTTGAGCCGGGAGTGGCTGGCGCAGGCGGCGCTGCCGGAGGCGACGAAGGCGATCGTGGACGCGCTCACCCGCCGCCCGGACGAGTCGGTGGAGGCGTACACCGCGCGCATCCTGGACACCCCCGGCGCGCTGTTGGTCAAGCGGGCCGACCTGGCGCACAACTCGGACCCGGCCCGGCTGGCCGCGCTGGACCGGGCGACCGCCGAGCGACTGGCCGCCAAGTACGCGCGGATGCGCGAGCTGCTGGGCATCACCGGGGAGCTGTGAGCCGGGGAGCTGTGAGCCGGGGAGCTGTGAGCCGGGGGAGCTGTGAGCCGGGGGAGCTGTAGGCCGGCGCGGGGCGCGGGCTGAGGAGCTGCGGGCCGGGGGTTGTGGGCCGGGCAGCCGTGAGCGGGCGAGCCGCGAAGCGGGAACCGTGAGCTGAGCCGTCGAGGGAGCTGTGACCGAGGCAGCCCCGGAGCGGGGCGCTGTGCACCGGGAACGCGTGAGCCGACCGCGCCCCGGCGGGGAGCGGTCGGCGGCCGGGGAGCCACGAGAGGGCCCGGGGCCGCGCTGGTCGCGCGGGCCCGGGCCCTCTCGGGTCACCCCAGCGGTCCCTGTCCGACCCCCGGGGTGAGGGGGAGATGGTCAGGAGACGGGTGGAAGCCGGTAAGCCGGTGGTCGGTCGGCTTAGTACCAGTGGTGGGTCTGCCAGAAGCTCCAGGCAGCGTTCGGGCTGCCGTAGCGGGAGTTCATGTAGTCCAGCGCCCACTTGATCTGGGTCTTCGGGTTGGTCTTCCAGTCGGCGCCGGCGGAGGCCATCTTGGAGCCCGGCAGCGCCTGGCCCAGGCCGTAGGCGCCCGAGCTCGGGTTGGTGGCGGTCACGTTCCAGCCGGACTCGTGCGAGATGATCTGGCTGAACGAGGCCAGCTGGTTCGCCGGGACGATCTGCGCGGCGATGGTCTGCGGGGTGGCGGCGTTCGCGGTGGCGGGCAGCACACCGGCGCCCAGGGCGGTCAGACCGGCGGCACCGGCAAGAATCGCGGCGGAAGTACGCATACGGAGCTTGAAAGCGGGCATGAAGAGCAAGACCTCAATCAGGTTGGGCCGGGTCGCGCCCCACCCAGGACCACGGGCCGGACAGGGGCCGTTGCGGTTGCGGGGCGCGACTCGGCGGTAAGCCGTTCACCGGCGGGACAGGAGCCGGTGTGGCTGGCGACGAGAGCAATTGTTGCCAGACCGGATCGGCCCCCGCCAAGACCCCCTCGTTACGATGCGCCGTCGTAGCCGGCGGCATTCCGTGGAATCGAAAGAGTCGGTCGCCTGCGGCCGGAAAACCACCTCTGAGCTGCGGAAACGCCCCCCGGCGGGCGGCCTCTTGGGCGGTCGGCGCACGCGCGGCGCCTTTCCACTACCGCGCGTCGTAGGCTGTTTTCGCCTGTGAGCGCACTCACCGTTCGGCAGGCCCTCCTGTCACCGGACGGTGCGGTTGTGGCACTTTGCGTACAGACGATCTGTGCCCGGCGCCACAGGAATCCGTCGCGAATCGGAGGCGTTCGCTCACCAACCGTCACCGAACGTCGCCGAGCCGCCGGTGCCGCGTCGCCCGGGAGGCGAGCCGTTCCGCTTCGCCGGTGATCGCCAGGGCGTCGAGCGCCGCGGCGATGGCGGTTCCCATGCGCTCGCAGAAGGCCTCGGGTTCCTCGGCGGCGTCCGGCAGCTCCGGGACGACCTCGTCCACCAGGCCGACCTCCGCCAGCCGGCGCGCGCCGATGCCCTGGGCCCGGGCGAGCTCGGCCGCGTGGTCGCCGTCGCGGTGGACGATGGCCGAGGCGCCCTCGGGCGGCAGCGGTGCCAGCCAGGCGTGTCCGGCGGCGAGCACCCGGTCGGCCGGGAGCAGGGCCAGTGCGCCGCCGCCGGAACCCTGGCCGAGCAGGACGGCCAGCACGGGGGTGCGAAGCGCCAGCAGGGTGGTCAGGCAGTGGGCGATCTCCACCGCGATCCCGTCCCGTTCGGCCTGGGCGGAGAGCTCGGCCCCGGCGGTGTCCACGACGGTGAGGAGAGGCAGCCCCAGCTGTTCGGCGAGCCGGGCGGTCCGGCGGACGGCCCGCAGGTCGGCGGCGGTGAAGGGGCGCTCGTGCTCGGTGTCCTGCCGCTGCTGGCCGACGACCAGGACGGGATGGCCGCCGAGCACGGCGAGGGCCCGGACCAGCGCACCGCCACGGCCGCCGGGCGCGTCCAGCAGGACCAGTTCCCCGGCGGTGCGGCGCAGCAGCTCGCGGGTTCCGGGGCGGTCGGGGCGGCGGGTGCGGCGCACGGAGTCCCAGGCATCGGGTTCCTCGTCGGGCCCGCCGGCCGGGCCCTGGACGTCGGCCGCCGGGCCCGGGACGTCGGCGTCGTCGGCGTTCCCGCGGGTGCCCCCATGAGGAGCGTTCCCTCGAGTGTCCCCATGAGAGCGGGCGCGGGTGTGCCCGTAAGAAGGGGTGTCCCCGTGGGGAGGGGTCTCCTCCTGGGGAGGGGTGTCCCCAGGGGAGGCGGGAGGGGCCGTGCCGAGGACGGCGAGCGTACGGCGGAGCAGCTCGCGCAGCTCCTGCGGCGGAACCACGGCGTCCACCAGTCCGTGGCCGGCCAGGGTCTCGGCCAGCTGGACGTCCGCCGGCAGTTCCACGCCGCGCAGCTCCTCGTACACCCGCGGGCCCAGGAAGCCGAGTCGGGCGCCGGGCTCGGCGAAGACCAGCTGTCCGAGCGTGCCCCAGGAGGCGAAGACGCCGCCCATGGTGGGGTTGCGCAGGTACGTGAGGTAGGGGAGGCCCGCGGCGCGGTGGGCCTGGACGGCGGCGGTGATGCGGAGCATGCAGAGGAAGGCCGCGGAGCCCTCCTGCATCCTGGTGCCGCCGGAGACCGGCAGGGCGAGCAGCGGCAGGCGCTCCAGGGTGGCGCGCTCGACGGCCCGGGTGACGCGTTCGGCGGTCGCGACCCCGATCGAGCCGCCGAGGAAGCCGAACTCGGAGGCGATCAGGGCGACCGGCCGTCCGTCGATCAGGCCGAGGCCGGTGAGCACGGCCTCGTCCACGCCGGTGCGCCCGCGGGCCCGGTCGAGCGAGGCGCGGTAGTCGGGGTCGGCGGGTGGTCCGGGCACCGGTTCGTCCCAGCTGCGGAAGCTCCCCTGGTCGACCAGGAGCCCGATCAGCTGGTGCGCCGTCGGCGAAGTGCGCGCTCCCGTGCTCATGTCCACCCCGTCAGTGATCGTTCCGGCCGGCACGGTGCGTCACTCTATGCGGCGCGGGTGGCGCGATGTGGGAGGGCTGTGAAGGTGTGAGCAGGCCGACAGCGGCGTGATCGGCAGTTCGACGGCGGTCGACGCAAGGGGGGAGCGGACGGTTCGTGGACGGCCTCGGGCGAGTGCCCCCGGGGCCGGGCGTACAGTCGAAGTCGCTTATGAGGCAAGAGAGTTACCCGCTGGTAAAAGCTTGGATCAGGGGCTGTCGCGATTGACCGTGGCTCGCCAGACTGATGGACATGACCCGCACTCTACGCGCGTGGAAGACCCGCGCTGCCGCCGTCACCGCCGTCGCCCTGCTGACCCTCGCCCCGGTCGCCGTCGCCACCGACGCGCACGCCGAGGTGAGCGGCACGGTCTGCCTCTCGGTCCTCCCGCCCGAGGCCACCGACACCCTCGACCTGATCGCCAGCGACGGGCCGTTCCCCTATTCCCAGGACGGGGTGGTCTTCCAGAACAGAGAGGGCGTCCTTCCCCGCGAGTCCTACGGGTACTACCACGAGTACACCGTCATCACCCCCGGCGCCCCGACCCGCGGCACCCGCCGGATCATCACCGGCCAGCAGGACCAGGAGGACTACTACACCGGCGACCACTACGCCACCTTCTCCCTGATCGACCAGACCTGCTGACGGCCCCCGTCGCGACCCCGGCCCCGGTGGAACTCCCCGCCGGGGCCGGGGTCGCGACGGGCCCGGCCCGGAACACCGCTCGGCCGCACGGTTGCTAGGGTCGGGGCATGGCACCGAGCAGCGCGAACCCCCCGGGACGGCTCCGGCGCGACGCGCAGCGCAACCGCGACCAACTGCTCGCCGCCGCCCGCGAGATGTTCTCCCGGCACGGCCTCGACGTGCCCCTGGACCAGATCGCCAAGGAGGCCGGCGTCGGCAACGCCACCCTCTACCGGCACTTCCCGACCCGCGAGGCGCTGATCGCCGAGGTCTTCGCGGACGCGGGCGCCGCCCTGGCCGCGGCAGGGCAGGAAGCCCTGGCCGCCGAGGACGCCTGGACCGCCCTGGAGCACTACTTCGCGCGGATCTTCGAACTCGTCGCCGCCGACCGGGGCATCAACGACCTGGTCACCCAGGCCATCCCGGCGATCCCCGGCATGATGGAGATCAGCCGAGGGCACGCCGTCACCGTCGGCGCCCTCATCGCCCGCGCCCAGCAGCAGGGCACCATGCGGCCCGACGTCGTCACCATGGACCTGCTCTTCCTGCTCGGCCCGCTCTGCCGCGCCCTGCCGGCCGCCACCGAACTGCGCCCCGACCTCTGGCGCCGCTACCTCGCCCTGCTGCTGGACGGCTTCCGCGCGCAGGCCACCCACCCGCTGCCCGTCCCGCCGATCGGCGAGGAGCACCTGGACCGGATGTTCGCCGACCTCTGGGAGGCGGAGGCGCCCGAGGCCTGATACCCGGCGAGCGGGGTATCAGGGTGGCGTACGGAACGGCCGGCGCGGCGTCAGGGCGGTGTCAACAGCGCAGCCGCGCAGGGTGCCGGGCCGCTTGGGTGGAGCGAAACGGGTAGGGCGACGCGACGGTGCGGTACCGATCGGCACGGACGAGAGGCGGGTTGAGCGGGCATGGCGGGGACGGATGCGGACGAGGGTCGGATCGTGGTCGGCGTCAGCGGCTCGCTCGGCAGCCTCGCCGCCCTCCACCACGCGGTCGCCGAGGCCCGGCGCAGGGATGTCGAGGTACTGGCGGTGCTGTGCTGGATCCCGCCCGGGGACGAGTACGGATTCCGCCGCTCGGTCTGCCCGCCGGCGCTCGACGCGGGCCGCGACGCCGCCGTGGCGCGACTGCGGCAGGCGCTCGACCAGGCCTTCGCGGGTGGTCCCGTCGGCGTCCGGCTGCGCGGCCAGGCCGTCCGCGGGGAGACCGGCCACACCCTGGTGCACTGCGCGGACCGGCCGGGGGACGTCCTGGTGCTCGGCGCCGGCCGCGAGCGGGGCCGGCTGTCCAGGCTGTTCGCGCCGTCGGTCGCCGCCTACTGCGTGCGGCACGCCTCCTGCCCGGTGCTGACCGTGCCGCGCCCGCAGCTCCAGCGCGACCTCGAAGCGCTGGAACGCGGGCACGGGCTGCGGGAGTTGATGTCGGGCGTCGAGGCGTCGCGCCTGAGGCACAAGGCGTGAGGCGTGAGGCTTGGGGCGTGAGGCGTGAGGCCTGAGGCACAAGGACTGAGGCACAACCCGCCTGGCCTGAGAAGAGCCACAGGCGATCAGTGCCCCGCCGCACGCCGTGACTCGGAAGCAAAGGCCTGCCAGGTGCCCGACGCGGACCATGCCGGGCGCAAGGCTGTCTGCCCGTGCCAGTGCCATGCCCCGGTGTCATTCCCCGGGAGCCTCCGCCACGGGCGCGCACTCGGCAAGCAGGTCGACGACGTCCCGCCAGGCCCGCCGTGCGTGCTGCGGGTGGTAGCCGACGCCGGGGACCGTGGGGTGGTCGACCGGCGGGTGGTGGAAGGCGTGCAGGGCGCCGCCGTAGACCGTGAGGCGCCAGTCGACCCCTGCGGCCTGCATCTCGGCGGCGAACGCGGTCCGTTGCGCGGGCGGCATGATCGGGTCCTCCGACCCGACCCCGGCCCACACCGGGCAGCGGATGTTCGCCGCCTCGCCCGGCCGGCCCGTGGTCAGGGCGTTGACCGTCCCGATCGCGCGCAGCTCGACACCGTCGCGCCCGAGTTCCAGCCCGACGGCGCCTCCGGTGCCGTAGCCCACGGCGGCGATCCGGTCGGGGTCGGTCCGCGATTCGTCGCGCAGCACGTCGAGCGCAGCATGGCCGATGCCCCGCATCCGGTCGGGATCGGCGAGCAGCGGCATGCACCGGGCCAGCATCTCCTCGGGGTCGCCCAGATAGCGCCCGCCGTGGAGGTCGAAGGCCAGCGCCACGTATCCCAGCTCGGCGAGCGCGTCGGCCCGGCGGCGCTCGACGTCGCTGAGCCCCATGCCCTCCGGTCCGATCAGCACCGCGGGCCGGCGGTCGGTACCCGCCGGGAGGGCGAGGTGCCCGACCATCGTCAGGCCGTCCGCCGGGTACTCGACCGTGCGCGTCGTGATCGTCCTCATGGGACGGACTGTAGTGAGCGTCGAGCCCGGTCGGGTTGACGCTCTGCTGCGGGCAGATCAGCGCGTCCGTCGGGAATGCGGGGGGCGGGGTCCGGGGCTTCGACCTCGTTCCGGTGCCCCGCCGACGTGCACTTGAGTCACACCGCCGGTAGTCGTGCCGCCGCCCCGGAAGCTCTCAGGCGGCAGCCGCCGGCCACGGCAGTCCGGCGGCCCGGGCGAGGACGGCGGCGGTCCGGCGGCCGGTCTCCAACCTGTCGGGCTCCGTGGCCGGCACGCAGCGCTGGGCCCGGGGGTCGTAGACCGTCATGATCACACCGGCGTGGTCGGTGGGGAGTTCGAGCAACTCGGCCGCCGGCACGAGGGTGTGGAGTTGGCGGGTGAGCTCGGCGGGCACGATCTCGTCCGCGGTGCCGAGCACCAGCCGGATCGGTACCGGGGACGGAGCCGCACGGAGCACGTCGAGCGGGCTGTCGCCGGTGGTGGTGGTCGGGCGGCCGTACGCGGAGGCGATGCCGACGGCGGCGGTGGGCCGCAGTTCTCCCGGGGTGTCGGGGTGGGTGGCCACGGCGATCGCCTCCCGGCCGCCGAGCGACCAGCCGGCCAGGACGAAACGCTCCGGGTCCCCTCCGTACGCCACGGCGTTGCGGCGGGCGAAGGCGAGCGAGGCGAGCAGTTCGGCGCGGCCGCCGTCCGCGCGGTCGGAGCGCCAGTCCGGGACGAGCACCAGCAGGCCGAGTCCGGCGGCCTCGCGGGCGAGGGTCGCCATCACGTCGCGCTCGTCGGGGCCGGAGCCGTGCCAGAGCAGCACGACCGGGGCGGCCGCTCCGGCGCCGGCGGCGGGGCGGTGGACGTCCAGCAGGCGCCCGTCCGCGTACGGAACGACCTCGGGTTGAGCGCTCGTCATGCGGGGTTCGCCTCCGATTCGGTGCCTGATCATGCAGCTGGTACTGTACTTCCTGTCGCGAGGGAGATGATCTCTCGTCAGGCGTCAGTGGTGCTACCAGAGCACGTCCTACTTTCAGTAGGAAGAGTCCGTGCGACCCGGGCCTGGCGCTCCATCGTCGGACGGGGTCCGGTGCCTTTCCAGGTGCCGGGCCCCGTTCGCGTTCTCCGGCCGGAACCCCCGGTGTGTCAGGGCGCGAAGGACCGAGCCCGGCGGCCCGTGGAGGGGAGGACAGGAGAGCGGGGCGAGCCACGCGGGCTCAGGCGGCGTCCCCGGCTCCGCCGGCCGGTGCGGCGACCAGGACGAACTCCGCGTCGGCGTCGTCCCGGACCAGCGCGGACCGGCCGAAGGGCGTGGCCTCGGGGCCGGAGAGCACACTGCCGCCGAGGGCTCGGACCCGGTCGGCGGCGCGGTCGGTGTCGGCGGTGGCGAAGTGGGTGCGCCAGGAGGCGGACCGTTGCCCGTCCACCGGGCCGATGCCGCAGGCGGGCAGGCCCGCGGCCCGGGCGAGGGTGTGTCCGGCCCGCGGGCGGTCGTAGCCGTAGCCGAAGACCCGCCGGTAGAAGAGACGGGCGGCGTCCGGATCGGGGGAGAGGTGCTCGTTCCAGGTGAGCGTGCCCGGCTCGTTCACCAGCCCGGAGCCCTCGACGGGGTCGCCCTGCCAGAGGCCGAAGGGCGCGCCGAGCGGGTCGACGGCGAGGGCGGCGCGGCCCTGGTCGGGCACCTGGTACGGCTCCCGCGTGATCCGGCCGCCGTGGGCACGGACCAGCACGACGCTGCGGTTCAGGTCTCCGCAGGCGAGGTGGGTGATCCAGGCGGCGGGCTCGGCGGCGGAGGCGGGGACGATCGCCGCGACCTGCGCGCCGTGGCGGGTGGCGACCACCTCGCCCGGGCTGGTCGGTACGAAGTCCCAGTCGAACAGCGCGCCGTAGAAGTGCTGCGCCCGGGTGACGTCCGGCCTGGTGAGCACGACCCAGCACGGGACGCCCTCGTGGTACCTGCCCGCCTTCGGCATGCCGCCCTCCCGGGCCCGTGGTTCCGGTGCTGTGGATCCGGCGCCGTCGTTGCGTTGCGTGGTTCCGGTGCCGGTCGTTCCCGTGCCGTCGTCCTGGCGGCCGCCGACGTTCCGGTGCCGTCGGTCCCGTGCGGCGGGAGGCGGCGGTCTGCGCGGCGACCCTCCCCGCCAGCCTCCGCGCCCGGCGGGGAGGAGGCAAACCGGGGCTCAGCCGACCCCGCGCGGACGGAACTGGATGCTGATCCGCGGGCCCACCGGCCGGGCCGTCTTCGGGATCGCGTGCTCCCAGGTGCGCTGGCACGAGCCGCCCATCACCACGAGGTCCCCGTGACCGAGCGGTCGGCGGACGACCGCTCCGCCGCCGGACCGCGGTCGCAGCGCGAGGACGCGCGGCTCGCCCACGGACAGGATCGCCACCATGGTGTCCTCGCGGGCGCTGCGGCCGATCCGGTCGCCGTGCCAGGCCACGCTGTCCCGGCCGTCCCGGTAGTAGCAGAGCCCGAGGGTGCGGAACGGCTCGCCCAGCTCCTGCGCGTAGTGCCGGCTCAGCGCCGCCCGGGCCTCGCCGAGCACGGGGTGCGGCGGCTCGGCGTCGGCGGTGTAGTACGCGAGCAGCCGGGGAACGTCGACCGTGCGCTCGTACATCTCGCGCCGCTCGGCCCGCCAGGGCACGGTCGCGGCCAGCTGTTCGAACAGTTCGTCCGCGCCGTGCAGCCAGCCGGGCAGCACGTCCAGCCAGGCGCCGTTCCCGAGCACCAGCCGCCGCAGGCCGTCGAGCGGGCCGAGTCGGATGCCGCCGGTGTCGACGTCGTCGAACAGGGAGGGCTGGAGGTGGTGGACGGTGCTGCGCATGGGGTCAGCGTACGCCTCGAATCGAACGGATGCTCGAACCGCCGGTTGTGGGGGCCGCCCGGCCTCGAAGCCCCGGGGCTTCGGGAGACCCCAGCCCTGAGGGGGCCCCGGACTTGGGGGCGCGAGGCTTCGGAGAACCCCAGGATTCTGGGGTACCCGGCGGGTCGGGCCGGTCGAAGACTGGCGGTATGGACACCAAGGAACAGAACAAGAGCACGGTCACCGCGTTCATCGACGCGCTCTTCACCAAGGGTGACCTCGAGGCGGTCGACGAGTACCTCGCCGAGGACTTCGTCAACCACGACCCGCCGCTCGGCGGCGCCGCCGACCGGGAGGGGATGCGCAGGGCCGGGGCGATGTTCCGGTCCGCCTGTCCGGACTGGCACAGCGACCAGCACCTGGTCGTCGGGGAGGGCGACCTGGTGGTCGAGCACTTCACCGCGAGCGGCACCCACCGCGGCGAGCTGCTCGGCGCGCCGCCCACCGGTCGAACGCTCACCCTGCCGGGGATCAACATCTTCCGGCTCCGCGACGGGCGGATCGTCGAACGCTGGGGGCGCCTCGACGAACTGGGGCTGCTGCGCCAGCTCGGGCTGGCCCTGGTGTGACCGGGGCCCCGGCGAGTAGCGTCGATCCCGTGGCGGCATCGCTGGTGGAACGCCGGACGGCCGACCTGGTCGACCGGTGCTACGCCGGGTCGGACCCGGCCCGGCTGCGGCAGGACGTGTTGCCGCGCCTGCTGCGGCTGGTCCCCGCCGACGCCGTGTTCTTCGCGGCCGCCGATCCCGACTCACTGCTGTTCACCTGGAGCGCGGCGGACGAACCGCTGGTCGGGGAGGCCGCCCGCTTCCTCGACAACGAGTTCGGTGCGGCGGACGTCAACAAGTTCGCCGAGCTGGCGCGCTCCGCCGATCCGGTGGCCAGCCTCGGCCGGGCGACCCGGGGCGACCTCGCCGCCAGCCCCCGGTTCCGGGAGATCATGGCGCCGCTCGGGCTCGGCGACGAGCTCCGGGTGGCGCTGCGCGCCGGCGGCAGCTGCTGGGGGTTCCTCTGCCTGCACCGTGAGCGGGCGGACAACGGCTTCGACGACGCGGACCTCGCGGTGCTGCGGACCGTCGCCCCGCACCTGGCCGAGGGGTTGCGGCGCGCGGTCGCCCTCGGGCTGGCCGGCTCGACTCCCGCCCGGACCGCCGCCCCCGGGGTGCTGCTGCTCGACGCCGATGGCGCGCTGCTGTCCGCCAGCGCGGAGGCCCGGGACTGGCTGGCCAGGCTGGAGCCCGCCGACTTCCCCGCCGGCGCCCGGCTGCCGGTGGCCGTCAGTGCGGTGGCCGCGTGGCTGGCGAGGCTCGACCGCGAGCCGGCCGAACGGGTTCCGCCCCCGACGGTGCGGGTGCGGGACCGCTTCGGCGCGTGGTGGACGGTGCAGGCCAGCCGCCTCACCGGGCCGCCCCGGCCGCAGACCGCGGTGATCGTCGAGCCCACACCGCCGCAGCAGCGGTACTCGCTGCTGCTCGGTTCCTACGGGCTGAGCCCGGCGCAGACCCGGGTCGCCACGCTGGTGCTGCGGGGTCGCTCGACCCGTGAGATCTCGGCCGAGCTCTGCATCTCGCCCAACACCGTGCAGGAGCACCTCACGGCGGTCTTCGACCGGCTCGGCGTGCGCAGCCGCCGGGAGCTGGTCGCGCTGGCACTGGCGGGCGGCGGCCGCCGCCCGGCGGGAGTCTGAGGACGGGCCCTTAGCCTGCCGGTATGGCGATCAACGGTTTCGGGGCCACCGAGTTCCAGCTCGTTCTGCTGCGGCGGATGGCCGACTACCAGCCCGGCCTGGTCGAGGACGCGCTCCGGCGGCTCGGTGCGACCCGCGCCTCGATGCGGGAGGCCAACAAGCGATGGCAGGCGATGGTCCGCGCGCCCCGGTTCCCGCGCGGAGCCGGCCGGTACGGCGCCGTGCTGGGCCCGGCGGAGGCGAGCCTGCCACGGCGGATCGGGGACCTGGCGTGCGTGGCGCGGCAGTGGGCGCTGCCGCTCTGGCCGGAGCTGCGGTTCGAGGTCCTGCTCGGTCCGGCGGAGATCGGTGCGCCGGTGCTGAACGAGTGGTTGGTCCGGGCGGCCGACGCCCCGGTGCCCGTGCTGCGGACGGTGGCCGACCTGGCGCCGTGGAGCTGTGTGGTGGGGGACGTGGGCGCCGCCTTCCCCGGGGCCGTGCCGCGCGAGGGGAGCGCGCCGACCAGGTTCCAGCTGGACTTCGAGGCACCGGATGCGGACGGGCGGGTGGGCGCGTGGACGGCGGACTTCACCTGGGGCCTGGTGCAGGAGGTCCGGCCGAGGGCAGCCCAGGGCGGGTGATCGTCCGAATGATGCAAGGCGATATTCAGTGAATGCCTTTGATTTGCAGGGCGAAGCGGGACTATGGCAGCATAATCGCAGACACTGAACAGTCCAGGTATCGGAAAGCGAAGGATCATGTCGGACGTCGCGCGCGTCATCGTCGGAGTCAGCGGCTCGCTGCACAGCCTCACCGCGCTGCACCGCGCGGCCGAGGAGGCCCGGGCCCGGCGGGCCGTGCTGGTCCCGGTGCTCGCCTGGACTCCGGTCGGCGGCGAGCGCAGCTACCGCGCCCGGCCCTGCCCGCCGCTGCTGCGCGCCTGGCGCGACGCCGCCGAGGCCCGGTTGGAGTGCGCGCTGGAGCAGGCCTTCGGTGGACTGCCGGTCGGCGTTCCGGTGCGACCGCTCGTCATGCGCGGCGAGCCCGGCCGGGTGCTCACCGAACTGGCCGACCGTCCGGGCGACCTGCTGGTGATCAGCACCGGCCGCCACGGCTCGGTGCGCGGACGACTGCGCCGGCTGCTGCGGGGCTCGGTCAGCCGCTACTGCCTCGACCACGCCCCCTGCGGCGTGCTCGCCGTCCCGCCGTCCACCCTGCACGACGACCTGCGCGCGCTGCACCGCGGCATCGACCTGCGGGAACTCGTCTCTGCCTGACGGCGCGTCAACTCCGGTGCACGGTCCGGCCGCCGATCACCGTACGGACCGGCCGCAGGTCCCGGAGGGCGGCCGCCGGGCAGGTCAGCGGATCCAGCGGCCACAGGGTGAGGTCGGCGAGCATGCCCGGCCGCAGGCAGCCCCGCTCGGCGCTCTCACCGGTCAGCCGGGCGGCGTTCACGGTGTGCAGCGCGACCGCCTCGGCCCGGCCGATCGCGTGCTCCGGGCCGACCACCCCGGCCGTGGTGGAACGGGTGGTCATGCCCCACACCGACACCATCGCCCCGTACGGGCCGACCGGGAAGTCCGAGCCGGCCGAGAGCTGCGCCCCCTCGTCCAGCCACTCGCGCAGCGGGAACAGCGCCGCGGTGCGCTCCTCGCCCCAGGCCCGCTGCTGGGCGAGCGCGCCGTCGTGCAGCAGCGGGTGCTGCACCGTCACCGGGACGCCGAGCGCGATCGCCCGTGCCCGCTGGTCCGCCCGGGCCAGGCCGCCGTGCTCCACCACCAGCGTGCCCGGCGGCAGGCCGGGGCGGCGCTTCAGCACCTGCTCGAAGGCGTCCAGCAGCACCCGCAGCCCGCGGTCGCCCCACGCGTGCACGCCGACCCGCCAGCCGCGCTCGACCACCCGGTCCACCGCCGCGAGCAGTTCCACCGGCTCCCAGAGCAGCCGGCCGTGGTAGCAGGGCTGCCCCTGGTACGGCTCCTCCAGCGCGCCCGCCTCGAAACCGCCGTCGATGCCGAACTTCACGCCCCACAGCCGGAGTCGGTGGTCGTCCCGGCCGCCGGCCCGCCAGTCGTCCATCCGGTCCAGCAGGGCGTCCACCTGCTCCGGGGTGCGGGCGGTGAAGCCGGAGACCAGCGCCCGCACCCGCACCGCGAGCGCGTCCTCGGCGCGGGCCGCGTCCAGCACGTCGAGGTCCTCGACCGGGACCAGGCAGTCGCGCACGGTGCCGATCCCGGTGGCGGCGTAGTCGGCGGAGGCGGCCCGCAGGCCGTCGATCCGCTCGGCCAGGGTCGGGCGGGGCAGCACCCGCTCGACCAGTTCGGTCGCCCGGTTGACCAGCCGGCCGGTCAACCGGCCCCGCTCGTCGCGCTCGATCACCCCGCCCGGCGGCGCCTCGGTGGCCTCGGTGATCCCGGCCAGTCGCAGCGCGGCCGAGTTGAGCACCATGTTGTACGCACCGCGCCGCACCAGCACCGGGTGGTCGGCGGTGGCGCCGTCCAACTCCTGCGTGGTGGGCAGGCGCTGCTCCGCCAGCGCCACCTCCTGCCAGTTGACGGTGGTGCGGATCCACTCCCCGGCCGGGGTCCGGGCGGCGCGCTCGCGGATCAGGCCGAGGAACCCGGCGAGGTCGTGCGCCCGGTGGACGGGGACGCCGCGGACGCTGTGCGCCGCCAGGATCAGGTGGGTGTGGGTGTCGTCGAAGGCGGGCAGCACGGTCGCGTCCGGGGCGTCCACCACCTCGGTCCCGGGCCCGATCAGGGCGTCGAGGCCGTCGGGTGCGGCGGAGAGGGCGGCGATCCGCCCGCCGGTGACGGCCACCGCCCGCTGCGGCGGCTCGCCGGGCGTGCGGCCGGGGTCGAGGGTGTGGACGGCGGCGGCGCGGATCAGCAGGTCGGCGGGGGAGGGGTCGGTCTTTCCGGCGGACATGGCGGCTCCTGGGATTCGGACAGTCCGGTGACCTTCTCGACGTACCGCAGACTGGGTTCGGCGAGCCGTCCGTGCAACTCGGTGAACACGGCGCGGGCCGGGACGGCGTTCCAGTCGGCGGGCAGCAGCGGCTCGGGCAGTCCGGGGTCGAGGTAGGGCAGCCGGCGCCACTCGGTGAGCATCGGCACGTAGGCGCGGAACGCCTCGACCGGGTCGGTCCGGTGCTGCCCGCGCAGCTGCTCGGCGACCGGCCGCCAGGCGTCGGTGAACGCGGCGTACTGCGCTTCGATCGCCGGGAGGTCCCACCAACTCGCCACCGCCGTGCGGAGCTCAGCGAAACCGGCGTACTCGGCGGAGAGGAAGAGGTGGACGTAGGCGCTCAGTCCGAGGCGCTCCAGCAGCCGGCGGGCGTCCGGCAGCAACCGGGCGGGCGCCAGCCAGACGCCGGGGGCGGCGTTGCCGAAGCCGAGCCAGCTGAGCCGGGAACGCAGCTGGTGGCGGTGGGCGCGTTCGGACTCGGGCACCGAGAAGACCGCCACCACCCAGCCGTCGGAGAGCTCGGCGGGCTCCAGACTGTGGAAGATCCGCCGGTCGCCCTCCTCGAACACCGGCTCCATCGCGGGGGCGAGCCGGTAGCCGGTGCCCGCACGGCGCTCCTGGAGCAGGGTGCCCGCCTTCTTGAGCCGGGATATCGCCGAGCGGACGGCCGGGGCGTCGACGTCCAGCTCGGCCATCAGCGCGATCAGGTCGGCGATCGATATCCAGCCGCCGAGGCGGCGGACGTACTCGCCGTAGACGGTGTGGATCAGGGAGCTGGGCCGGGGTGCGCTCTCCGACATTCCGGGCCCTCCTCCCGACGGCTGGGGGTGATCATAGCGGTGGTGCCGCCCGGCGGGCGCGGGCACCCGTGGGCCGCCCTGTGGAGGCCTTCGGGCGGACCGGCAGGTCTGCGCGTGGACCGGCCGGCCTGTGCGGGAACCTGCGGAGGGCTGCGGGTCGGCTTCACGGGGCCGGGCGCCTGACGGGCGCTACGCGTAGGCGCCGGAGAGCAGGTGCCCGGCGCCGGGGGCCACGGCGGGCAGGCCGAGGGCGCGCAACAGCTGGTGGGTGGTGCAGATCGAGGCGGAGACCACCGGCTTGCCGAGCTGCTGCTCGGCCTCCGCCACGGCCGCCAGCGAGGGCATCTGCACGCAGGCGGAGAGCACCACGGCGTCGGCCTCGGCGTGGGCGAGGCCCTTCGCGATCGCGGGCAGCCTGGCCGGGTCGTGGGCGGCCACGTCGAGGTTGTCGGCGATCTCCAGCGCGACGTGGTCGAGGACCTCGATGCCCTCCTGGGCGAGGTAGTCGACCACCGTCCGGGCCAGCGGCCGCAGGTAGGGGGTGACCATGGCGACCTTCTCGGCGCCGAGCGTCCGAAGGCCCGCGACCAGGGCACCCGCGCTGGTGACCACGGGCGCGGGAGCGCCGTTCTCCACCGTGCGGCGGTGCAGCCGCCGTTCGGCCTCGCGGTGGTAGCCGGGACCGGTGGCCATCACGGCGACCAGGCAGGCGTAGCCGATCACGTCGACCCGGGCGTCCGAGAGTTCGGCGGCGCAGCGGTCCGACTCGGCGTCCATGGCGCGCAGTTGCTCCGGGGTCACCCTGGTCATCCGCATCCGGCTGGAGTGGAAGGTGAACCGTTCGGGGGCGACCGCCTCGCGGGCCCGCAGCAGGGCGGGCACCTCGGTCTCCATGGTGACGTTGGAGCTCGGGACGATCTGGCCGATCCGGTACGTCGGCATCAGCGGGTACTCCCTTCGGCGCGTGCCCGGTCCGGGCGACGGGCGGGTGGATCGCGGGGACGGGCGGCGGTTCGCGGGGGCAGCGGACGGTGGATCGCGGGACCGCTGGGTGGCGGATCGGGAACGGCGGGTGGCGGGTCGCGAGGCCGGCGGGGGGGGGGGGGGGGGGGGGGGGCCCCCCCCGGGGGCCCCGGGGCGGGGGGGGGGGCCCCCGGGGGGGGGGGGGGGGGGGCCGGGGGGGGGGGGGGGGGGGGGACCCCCCCCCCCGCCACAAA
>NZ_JBIDAK010000022.1:0-53201 GCF_043202455.1 Kitasatospora sp. NPDC048194 | reverse complement strand
GGGGGGGCCCGGGGGGGGGGGGTGGGGGCCGGGGGGGGGGGGGGGCGGGCGGCGGGGGGGGGGGGGGGGGGGGGGGCGCCCCACCGCCGGGAGCCGGGTCAGCGGGCGTCGACCACGGGGTTGCTGAGGGTGCCGATCCGCTCGATGGTGGCCTCGACCACGTCCCCGGGCTGCAGGAACTGCGGCGGGACCATCCCGGCGCCGACCCCCGACGGGGAGCCGGTGGCGATCACGTCCCCCGGCTCCAGGGTCATCCCGGAGGAGATGTCGGCGATCAGCCGGGCGACGCCGAACAGCATGTAGCGGGTGTTGGAGTCCTGGCGCAGCTCGCCGTTGACCCGCAGCGAGAGGTCGAGCCGCTGGGGGTCGGGGATCTCGTCGGCGGTGACCACGACCGGGCCGAAGGGCGCGTAGCTGTCCTGGCCCTTGGAGAAGAACCACTGCCCGGAGCGGCGCTGGTCGCGGGCGCTGACATCGTTGACGATGCTGTAGCCGAACACGTGCCGCAGGGCGTCCCGTTCGTCCACCCGGAAGGCGGGTGCGCCGATCACCACGGCGAGTTCGCACTCCCAGTCGAGCTGCTTGGTGAGGTCCGCGTTGTGCAGGATCGGCTGTCCGGGCCCGGTCACGGCGGTGGCCGGTTTGCCGAACAGGACCGGGCGGTCAGGGAGTTCGCGTTCGGTGTCCAGGCTGCGGTGCGACTCGGCCACGTGCTCCACGTAGTTGAGGCCGACGCCGACGATCTTCCCGGGGCGCAGCGGTGCGCGCAGCGAGGCCTCGGCGAGCGGACGGGTGTCCGGCGTTCCGGCGAGCAGCTCGCGGACGGCGGCCAGGGCGGGCTCCCCGGCCCGGACCAGCGCGAGCAGGTCGGCCGGGAGCCGGACCCCGGCGGCGGTGGCCAGGGCGGTCAGGTCGGCGACCCGGTCGGTGCCGATCCGGGCGCCGAGGCGCGGGGTGTCGTCGCCGTCGGCGCAGTAGGTCAGCAGGTGCATGGCTCCGGCTCTCCTGTCACGGGGTGGTGATGGGCTGGTGTCCGTCGTGGTCCGGGTAGGCCTCCTCGCGGTAGAGGCCGAGCGAGTGCATCACCGGGAAGTCGTTGAAGGAGAACAGGCAGGCGTCCTCGCTCTGGTCGAGGTTCGCGTGTTCGTGCCAGGCCCAGGACGGGACGACGAAGATGTCGCCCTGCTGCCAGGCGAAGCGCTGCCCGGCGATCACGGAGACGCCGCGGCCCTTGGCCGCCGTGTAGACCACCGAGCCGGTGTGCCGGTGCGCGCGGGTGGCCTGGCCGGGGCGCAGCAGTTGCAGGTGGGCCGCCATGGTGGGCATGACCGAGCCGCCGGTGACCGGGTTGGTGTACTCCATCACCACGCCGTCGTAGGGGGATCCCTCGGCGGCGCGGGCGAGTTGGCACAGCGCGTGGTAGCTCGGCTCCCAGGGCCAGCCGAGCAGCGGCGAGTACGGCCGGGTCCACTTCTCGACGCCGTACGGGAGCAGGTTGCCGCCGTAGCTGAGCAGTGAGGAGTTCACCACCGGGCCGGGGCGCTGGTGGAGTTCGGGGTGGACTTCGTAGAAGTTCGCGTCGAGCGTGTTGACCAGCGGGATGTCCAGGCCGTCCTGCCAGATGACCGGGTTGTCGTCGGCCTCGTTGCCGTGCTCGTGCCAGGTGTTGTTGGGGGTGATCGCGAAGTCGCGCGGGCCGACCTCGAGCCGCTGCCCGTCCACGATGGTCCAGGCGCCGCTGCCCTCGTGGACGAAGCGCAGCGCGGAGGCCTGGTGGCGGTGCGCGGTCATCGCCTCGCCGGGGCCCATGATCTGCAGGCCGGTGTACAGCAGTCCGACGGCGGCGCTGAGTTCGCGACGGCCCGGGTTGACCAGCATCACCACCCGGCGGCCGGCGTCGTCGGCCTTCACCAGCGGGAGCGCCTTGCGGACCAGCGGGCGCAGGTCGGCGTAGCGCCAGAGCACCGGGACGGACCGGGGCTGGGGGTACCAGGGCTCGATCTCGTTGGCGACCGTCCACAGGGCGCCCGCCTCGTTTTTGGCCAACTCATCGTAGTAGGCGAGGAGTTCGGGGCTGTCGGTGACCCGCGCGCGGCCGATCCGGTCGTCGTCGTAGTCGTCGTCGCCGGGGCTTCCGGATCCGCGGACGCCGTCGCGGGGGCTGTTCTCGCTGGTCATGCCTCCTCCTCGGGGAGCACCAAGGGCCGCAGCGGGCGGTTGTCCACGTGCAGCCGGAAGACGTCGAAGCGGTTGTAGTGGCCGACGATGTCGTGCATCTGCTTGGGCTGGATGCAGCGGCCGAGGTCGATCTCGGCGTAGACGATGCCCTCCTCGTCCACCAGGGGCTCGGTGACCGCCCGGCCGTCCGGGCCGAAGACGCCGGACAGCGCGCTGCGCGGGCGGGCGAGCTGCTTGCGGACCTGCTGGTCCTCGCCGGCGATCAGGTCCACCATCTCGGGCGAGATGGTGGAACAGGACACCACGGTGAACAGCTTGCCCTCGAAGCAGTGGGCGGCGGCGCGCAGCGCGATCGCCTCGGCCATGTCGTAGTCCTCGGGGGCCACCGGCAGGGCGATGTAGCTGGCGGCGTGGACCAGTTCGCCCTGGGCCAGCAGGGTGAAGCGGGCCAGGGTGTTGGTGTTCTCGCCGCAGGCCAGCGCGCCGAGCGGGCCGACGGCCGTGTGGTGGACCCGCAGCGAGCTGCCGTCGCCCTGCGTCCAGGTCAGCTTCTCCGCCCAGGTCGGCACCAACTTGCGGTGCACGCCGAGCAGTTCGCCGTCCGAGCCGATGATCAGCAGGGTGTTGTACAGCACCCCGAGGCTGTGCCGGCCGCGCTCGTTGACGCCGATCACCAGGACCACCCCGGCCTGCCGGGCGGCGGCGCGCAGGGTGTCCACGTGCGGGCCGGGGACGTCCACGGCGGCGCGGTACAGCCGCTCGTACCAGGGCGAGCCCTGCACCGGGGTCATCGTCCAGTTCCAGTAGGGGTAGCCGGGCACGAAGACCTCGGGGAAGACCACCAGGCCGGCGCCGTGGCCGGCGGCCTCGTGGATCAGCGCGACGGCCTTGTCCACGGTGGCGGCCGGGTCCAGGTAGACGGGCGCGGCCTGCACGGCGGCGGCGGTGAAGCGGGGCAGGTCCGGCACGGTCACTCCTCGGTCCGGGGCAGCCAGCGGCGGTGGACGGGCGGGGCGGGCTCGGGAAACAGGTGGAGCCGGGGGGCGACCCGGTCGGCGCCCGGGCCCGGGGGTTTGCGGCTGCCCGCCAGCCAGGGCTCCGGCCAGCGGGCGCCCGGGCCGCTGTACCCCTGGTCGGCGGCCGCGTGCAGGGTCCAGAACGGATCGTGGAGGTGGGCGCGGCCGATCGCGACCAGGTCGGCGCGACCGGCCAGCAGGACGGAGTTGGCGTCGTCGTGGTGGGAGATCGCGCCGACCGCGAGGGTGGGCAGGCCGGTGGCGGCGCGGACCAACTCGGCGAACGGCGTCTGGTAGCCGCGCCCGTACGGCGGCCGCTGGTGCGACACGACCTCGCCGGTGGAGACGTCCAGGGCGTCCGCCCCGGCGTCGGCCAGCGCGCGGCAGATCGCCACCGCGTCGGCTTCGGTGGTGCCGCCGGGGGCCCAGTCGGCGGCCGAGATCCGCACCAGCAGGGGCCGGCCGGCGGGCCAGACGGCGCGGACGGCGGCCAGCACCTCCAGCGGCAGCCGCAGCCGGTGGGCGAGCGGGCCGCCGTAGCGGTCGGTGCGGTGGTTGGTGAGCGGGGAGAGGAAGGAGGACAGCAGGTGTCCGTGGCCGAACTGCAGCTCGAGGACGTCGAAGCCGGCCCGCGCGGCGCGCTCTGCGGAGGCGGCGAAGTCGGCGGTCACGGCGGCCAGGTGGATCTCACCGGCCTCGTGCGGGGTCCGGCTGTGGGCGTCCCAGGGCAGCGGCGAGGCGGCGAGCAGCGGCCAGCCCTCGGCGAGCGGACGGCCGATGCCGTCCGGCCCGGGGACGGTCGTGGCGGCGCGGCGGCCGGCGTGGGTGAGCTGGATGCCGACCGGGGCGTCGCTCACCGCCCGTACGGCAGCGCGGAGTTCGGCCCAGGCCGTCTCCTGGTGGTCGCTCCACAGACCGGGGCAGCGATCGGTGGTCCGGCCCTCGGCGCTGACGGCCGTCATCCCGGCGATCACCAGCCCGGCACCGCCGAGCGCGTGCGCGGTGAGCTGCGCCCGGTCGAAGGCGCTGGGCAGCGCGTCGGGGGAGGTGAAGGTGGCGAGCGGGGGCACCACGACCCGGTTGCGCAGTTCCAGGGCGGACAGCTTCAGCGGCCGGAACATCGGCGGCACCCCGGGCGAACCGCCGACGGCGGCGTCCACCGCGTCCGTGAAGGCGCGGTCGCGGGCGCGCAGGTTGCCGTAGGTGACGCGGCGGCTGCGGGTGAGCAGGTTGAAGGCGAACTGGTCGATGGCCTGACCGGTGCGGCGGCCGATCGTCTCGAACCACTCCAGGCTCGCCTGTGCCGCCCGCTGGGTGGACTCCACCACCGGCCGCCGCTCGGCCTCGTAGGCGGTCAGTGCGGCGTCCAGGGTGGGTTGTTCGTTCAGGGTGGCGGCCAGGGCGAGGGCGTCCTCCAGGGCGAGTTTGGTGCCCGAGCCGATCGAGAAGTGCGCGGAGTGGGCGGCGTCGCCGAGCAGCACCACGTTGCGGTGGCGCCACCTGGCGTTGCGGACGGTGGTGAAGCGGATCCAGCGCGAGGCGTTGGGGATCAGCCGGTGGCCGTCCAGGTGCCCGGCGAGCAGCTCCGCGCAGCGCCGGACGCTCTCCGTGTCGCTCTCGCCGCGCGCCGAACCCCGCTGGGCGAGGGCCTCGAAGCCCGCGCGGCGCCAGGCCTGCCCGGCGGCCTCGACGATGAAGGTGGAGCGGGTCGCGCTGTACGGATAGGCGTGCACCTGGAGGACACCGAAGTCGAACTCCTCGACGATGAAGGTGAACGCCTCGAAGACCCGGTCGGTGGCGAGCCAGATGTAGCGGCAGTCCCGCTCGTCGAGCTCGGTGCGGAAGGCCTCCGGGTAGGCCGCCCGGGTGGTCGAACGGATGCCGTCGGCGGCCACCACCAGGTCGTACTCGTCGGCGAGTCGCTCGACCGGTGGGGCCGGCGTGCGGTAGCGCACGTCCACCGCCAGCTCCGCGCAACGCCGTTGCAGGATGGCGCGCAGCCGGTTGCGGTCCAGGGCGGCGAAACCGTGGCCGCCGCTGGTGCGGACCTGGCCGGCGTAGCGGACGTCGATGTCGCTCCAGCGAGCGAACTCGGCGCTGATCGCGGCGAAGACCTGCGGATCGGCCTGGGCGATGCCCTCCAGCGTCTCGTCGGAGAAGACCACGCCGAAGCCGAACTCGTCCTCCCGGGCGTCCCGTTCGAACACGGTGATCTCCCGGTGCGGCGCCAACTGCTTGGCCAGCGCGGCGAAGTAGAGCCCGCCCGGGCCCGCTCCGATCACCGCGATCCGGCGGACCGCGGCCGTCACGCCGACACCTCCGCCTGCTGCGGTCCGGCCTCGCTCAGGGCCCGGCGCACCGGTGCGGGCCAGGGCTCGGCGCCCTTGGTGTGCGGGGCGGCGTGCACCACCGACATCCGGCCGCTGGCGGCCAGCCCGTGCGGGCCGTGCACCTCGAAGGCGTAGTGCAGCGAGGAGTCGCCGACCCGGACCACCCGCAGGTCGGTGCGGACGACGTCCCCGAACCAGAGCCGCTCACGGTAGTCCGCCTCGAAGTGCACCCGGGGGATCCGCCCGAACAGGTCGGCCAGCCCGAGCCGGCGCAACAGGGCCGCCTCGGCCGCCTCGGCCCAGCGCTGGACGGCGGAGAAGTGGTAGTGCCCGGCGGCGTCGGTGTCGGACCACTCGACGCGGCGCTCTATCGTGACGCTGGCGGGGTTCAGGGCGGCCCTCCTGCGGAGTTCGGCGCGCAGCAGCTTGCCGGTGGCGGTGCGCGGCAGTTCGGTGACGAACTCGACGGCGCGCGGGTACTTGTACGGCGCGATGGTGCGCTTGACGTGCTCCTGGAGCTCCTTGACGGTCTCCGGCCCGGCGGACACGCCCTCGCGCAGCACCACGTACGCCTTGACCACCGTGCCGCGCCGCTCGTCCGGAGCGGCGACCACGGCGCTGTCGGCCACCGAGGCGTGGTCGGCGAGCGCCTGCTCGACCTCGGGCCCGGCGATGTTGTAGCCGGCCGAGACGATCATGTCGTCGTTGCGCGCCTGGTACCAGAAGTAGCCGTCCTCGTCGCGGACGTAGGTGTCGCCGGTGAGGTTCCAGCCGTTGCGGACGTAGCCGTGCTGACGCTCGTCGTCCAGGTAGCGGCAGCCGGTCGGGCCCTTGACCGCGAGCAGTCCGGGCCGGCCGTCCGGCACCGGCTCGCCCTGCTCGTCGAGTATCGCCGCCCGGTAGCCGGGGACCGGACGGCCGGTGGAGCCCGGGCGGATGTCCTGGTCGGCGGCCGAGATGAACACGTGCAGCAGTTCGGTGGCGCCGATGCCGTCGATCAGCCGGTGGCCGGTGGCCGCGTGGAAGGCCTCCCACACCGTGGCGGGCAGCGGCTCGCCGGCCGAGACGCAGCGGCGGACGCCGGCCAGCAGGCCGGCCGACCCGGCGGCCAGGATCGCCCGGTAGGCGGTCGGCGCCGTGAACAGCACGCTCACCCCGTGGCGGGCCACCTGTTCGGCGAGCTGCTCGGGCGTGGCCTGCTCCAGCAGCAGGCTGGCGGCGCCGGCGCGGAGCGGGAAGACCAGCAGGCCACCGAGGCCGAAGGTGAAGCCGAGGGGCGGGGTCCCGGCGAACAGGTCCTCGGGGGTGGGGCGGAGCAGGTGGCGGGAGAAGGTGTCGGCGTTGGCCAGCACGTCGCGGTGGAAGTGCAGGGTGGCCTTCGGGCGGCCGGTGGTCCCCGAGGTGAAAGCGATCAGCGCGACGTCGTCGGCGGCGGTCGGTACGGCGGTGAAGCCGGGGGACTGGGCGGCGCAGCGGGCGGTGAGGTCCTCGGGGCCGGTGCCGCCGAAGGGGAGCACCGGCAGGTCGGGGGCGTCCGCCCGGTGGAGCTCGGCGAGGAAGCGGTGGTCGCACAGGGCGGCGGAGGGCCGGGCGATCCGGACCAGCTCGGTGAGCTCGGCGGCGCGCAGCAGCGGCATGGTGGTCACGACCACCCCGCCGGCTTTCAGTACGCCGAGCCAACAGGCGGCGAGCCAGGGGGTGTTGGGGCCGCGCAGCAGGACGCGGTTGCCGGGGACGAGGCCGAGCTCGTCGGTCAGCAGCCGGGCGACGCGGTCGGCACGGTCGCGCACCTCGCCGTAGCTCCACTGGTCGGTGGGGGTGAGCAGGCAGCGGCGGTCGGGGCCGTACCGGGCGATCGTGTCGTCGAGCAGGGCGGCTGCGCAGTTCAGGCGGTCGGGATACGCCAACTCGGGGAGATCGAAGACGAGTTCGGGCCACTGGTCGAAGGGCGGGAGATGGTCGCGGCAGAACGTGTCCACATGTGCTGAGGGGGAGAGCTCCATGGGCGGGCACCTCATCGTGCGGCGGGAGTAGAGCCAGTATGGCGCTCTCGTGACGCCAGTCAAGGGAGCGATACACGCATTCGGGCGACGGGGCGACCGGGCGGCGGGCGGCGGGCGACGGGCGACGGGGCGACGGGGCTGGGCGACGGCCGGGTGACGGGGGCCGGGCGGCGTCCGCGCGACGGCGGGTAACGGCGCCGGGGGCTGCAGTGGCGGGGTGGCAGCGGGGTGGTGCGGGTGACGGTCCGACGGAGCCGCGGCCCGAGGGGTTTCGGGACGTCCGGAAGGCGGGCGGCGGGCGGCGCACGGAACGCGACGCCCCCGCGGGCCGGTTGGCCTGCGGGGGCGTCGGGTTGCTGGGTGTCGGGTTGCTGGGCGGTGGGTTGCTGGGGGCGGGCCGCTGCCGACTCTCAGGCGATGTCGCAGTGGAGGGCGGCGTCCGGGGTGCGGCCGTCCTGGGCCTGCTGGGCGCGCTCGGCGAGCAGGCGGGCGAGCAGCACCAGGGCGGGCGTCGCGGCGGCCGCTCCCGGGCCGTCGTCGCGCACGTGCAGCAGTGCCGGGCCGACCCGGACGAGCGCCTCCGTCCCCGAGGTGCCGTGGACGCGGGCAGCGCTCTGGTCGCCGATCACCGGGACGGTGAGCACGGTCGCGGCGTCAGCGCCGTCGGTGCCGAGCCGGGTGCCGAAGGCCCGGCCCGCCGCCTCGGAGGAGGCGAAGGTGACCACGGTGAACTGCACGGACTGTGCGGATTGCGCGGACTGCGCGGACTGAACGGGCGCGGCACGGAACGTCACGGTGGCGTAGGCGAGTTGCTGGTCGCAGGCGTCCGGGAGCAGGCAGGGCACGCCGTCCCCGGAACCCGCCCCGGACAGCGGACCGCTCTGCACCTGCCAGCCGACCGGCAACGCCGCCGCGTCCGGCAGCACGCCCCGTACCCGGGTGGGGTCGCGGATCGTTCCCGCGGCGTGGGCGAAGTCAGGCCCGCTGGGGTGGAGCAGCGGGCGCGACCCGAGGTTGATCCCCAGCGCGACCAGCGCCGTGATCAGGACCAGCGCGAGGGCGACGACGATCGCGGTGTTGCCGCGGCGGGCGGCGAGGGCCGGGGCACCGGCGGCGGCCGGATCGACCCGGAGCTGGACGGTGGTCGGGTCGCCGGCGGTGGTCGGGTCGCCGGTGCTCGCGGGGCCGGAACGGAGCTGGACGGTGGCGGCGTCCCCCTTCGCCCCCGACCGCAGCTGGACGGTTCTCGGATCGGCGGGTCCTCCCAGGTCGGTGGTGGCCAGGTACTGCGCGAACGCCGGGTCGGCGACCAGCAGTCCCTCGACGGCGGCGGTCAGGGCGTCCCGCGCCGCCGGGTCACCCGGGCTCGCCTCGATCGCCGCCAGGGCCCGGCGCCCCTCCGGCATCAGCCGCAGTCTGGCCCGCACCACCTCGGCGACCGCCTGCCCCGGTCCGGCGGCCGTTCCCCGGGCCAGCCGCACCAGTGCCCTCACCGCGCCCGTGACCGGCTCCCGTTCGTCACGCATGGCAACTCCCCCCGCCGCACGAGTCGTTGACCCCACGATCCCGTCCCGCGGAGCGGTCCGCACCCCGGCGTGCGGAACGGAGACGCAACTGCAACCGGCCTGACGTGCTCGGCCGGCCCGGGCGGCTTCTCCCGGGGGCGGCCGTGGCGGTCGCGAGGGTTGTGGACGCCTGGGACGGGTGCGAGGGCCGGGGCGGACGCGCCGGCTGCGGCGGCGGCGCAGGGGGTGGTCGGTCGTCCGGACGAGGTGGTCGCACGTGGTGGCGAATAGCTGTCAATATTCCGAACGCCAGGGCGGCTCCCGGTGGTTCGGCACCGCACATCCCGCCGTCGGGGTCAATCCCGGACGTGTACGTGCCGATACCTCCGATAGCCGTCATTACGCCGTTCGGAGGAGTCCACATGCCCGAGCTGTGGCTGCCCGGTGCCGAGGTCCACGACCTCGGCGACCACGCGCCGACCGACCAGCAGTACCCGCCGAAGGCCATCGCCCACATCACCTGGGACCGCAACGCGACCGCCTCGGCGCCGCAGGACTGGTGCACCTACGAGTCCCTCGTCTCCTACTTCACCGGCGGCGGCGCCGGCGACGCCCCGCACCTGGTCTGGGACCCGTTCAGCGGCCGTGCGACGCAGCTGTTCCCGGCCGACTCCCGTTCGAAGAGCCTGCTCAGCCCGAGCCAGAGCCCGACCCGCACCAACCGGGCCGGGAAGGTGGTGATCCAGATCGAGGCGGTGTTCTTCCCGTACTGCCGCTACCAGGGCAAGGTCTACGCCCAGCTGGTCGACACCCCGTGCGCGGGCTGGGACCGGATCCACGCCTGGATCTCCTCCTGGGGCGTGCCCGACGCGTGGCCGATGGGCCGTCCGACCGACTTCTCCGCCCACCGCGACGAGCAGGTGTGGGAGAGCCGCGGCGGCTGGTACGCGCACGCCCACGTGCCGTACAACGACCACACGGATCCGGGTTCCTGGCCGGACTTCACCGGCCGCTCCGGCTCCCCCTCCGGGCCGCCGTCCCAGCAGCAGCCGGCGCCGGGCGACCCGACCCCGGCCCGGTACCAGGCCACCGTCAACGGCCTGGCGTACGGGTACGGCGCCCACGGCTACCAGGTGACCGCGGTCGGTCGGGCGCTGGTCGCCCGGGGCTTCGGCGCCCACTACCGGTCCGGGCCCGGGCCGGACTGGACCGACGCGGACACCGAGAACTACGCGGACTACCAGCGGAGCCTGGGCTACACCGGACACGCGGCGGACGGCGTGCCGGGCGAGACCTCGCTGCGCCGGCTGCTCGGCTACCTGCCGGGGCCGCGCACGGTCTCGCTGGCGCACGTCGTGGCGGCGGCGCGCAGCGACCCAGGGGCCGAGCAGGGCCACCTGACGTACGGGTCGGAGGTGGCGATCGTCGAACAGGCGCTGGCGGACGAGGGACTGCTCGAACAGCGCTGGGTGGACGGCTCCTTCGGCAGCCTCACGGTCAGCGCGTACGCGGGCTGGCAGCGTCGCTGCGGCTACGCGGCGGGGGCCGCGGACGGGATCCCCGGCCGGGACTCGCTCCACCGGCTGGGCGCGGCACGGGGGTTCACGGTGACGGACTGAGCGGACGGGGCCGGGCGGCGGTCCGACCGGTGGCGGGCTGACCGGCGGCGTGCGGTCGGGGCGCTGCCCCTAGCGCTGCCGGGGTGCTGCCCGGGGCGCGGTCGGCCTACGGGGGGGGACTGCCGCTACTCCCGGTGGAGTTGGCCTCCGGCGGTGACACGCCGAACGCGTACTCACCAGGGAGTACGCGAGATTACTTCCCTCGTCAGATGCCGGATCAGGGCCGGGCGGGAGAGTCTGGGCGCGTCCTCGTGACCCGGACTCGAAGGAGGTGCCCGTGAGCCCGCCCACCGGAGCCGACGCGGCGCCCCGGCCGTCCCCCGACGCCGGGCGCCGCTCCGCCGACCGCCGCACCGGCGGTGGCCAACCCGAAAGCCGCCGCCCCGAAAGCCGCCGCCCCGGCAGTCGCCGCCTCCGTCGGCGGCTGTCGCCGGGGGCGCGCAAGCTGCTGGTCGTCCTGCACGTCGTCGCCTCGGTGAGCTGGCTGGCGCTGATGCTCTGCCTGCTCACCCTGGCGGTGACGGCTCTGACCACCGGTGACGCCGACCGGCTCAGAGCGGCCTACCGGGCGATGGGCATGCTCGGCGACACGCTGGTCCTGCCGCTGAGCCTGCTCACCTTCCTGAGCGGGGTGGCGCTGAGCCTCGGCACCTCCTGGGGGCTGTTCCGGTACTACTGGGTCGGCACCAAGTTCTGGCTGACGCTCGCGGCGATGGCCGCCTCGGTGTTCGCGCTCACCGCCCGGCTGCACGACGCGGTGCGGGTGGCGGACGCGCATCCGGCCGGTCCCGTCACGGCGGCGGACCTGGGGTTCGTCCGCTACAACACCGTGATCGTCCCGGCGGTGGCTCTCGCGGTCTACCTGTTCAACGTCATCCTCTCGGTGTACAAGCCGTGGGGCCGCCGCGGGACGGTCGTCGGGCGTCCGGGCCGAATACCCGCGGCGGGCAGCTGAACCGAGGGCACGCCCGGTGACCGCCCGCGGTGGTCCGGCGGCCGCCGCGGCTCGCGCGGCGGCGGCGACCGGGTGGGGGAATGCCCGGGCGACGGACCCGTGTTGTCCATGAGCGTGACCAGCGCTACGCCCCCGACCAGGCTCTCCGTGCTCGACCGCTCCCGGACCCGACGGGGCGAGGAGCCGGCGCAGGCCCTGCGGGACACCGTGGCCTTCGCCCGGGAGATCGAGCGGCTGGGGTACCACCGGTTCTGGGTCTCCGAGCACCATGGAGTGCCCGGGGTGGCCGGGTCGGCACCGACGGTGCTCGCCGCAGCGGTGGCCGCGGCGACCACCCGGATCCGGGTCGGCACCGGCGGGGTGATGCTGCCCAACCACCAGCCGATGGTCGTGGCGGAGCAGTTCGGGGTGCTGGCGGCGCTGTTCCCCGGGCGGATCGACATGGGGCTCGGCCGGTCGGTGGGCTTCACCGACGGTGTCCGGCGGGCGCTCGGCCGGGAGAAGGATGCTGCCGACGACTTCGGGGCCCAGCTGTCCGAGCTGCTCGGCTACTTCGACGGCTCGCAGCAGGTGCACCGCGACGTCCACGCGCGTCCGGCGGAGGGGCTTCACGTCCCGGCCTTCGTGCTGGCCACCGGCGCGGGCGCCGACCTGGCCGCCGAGGCGGGGCTGCCGCTGGTCATCGCGGCCGCGCGCGGGGAGGACCGGATGCTCGCCGCGATCGACCGGTACCGCGCCCGGTTCCGCCCGTCCGCCCAGGCCGCCGAGCCGTACGTGGTGGTGTCGGGCACGGTCGCGGTGGCCGAGAGCGAGGAACGGGCACGGGAACTGCTCGTACCGGAGGCCTGGGCCGGCGCGTACTCCCGCACCCACGGGGAGTTCCCACCGCTGGCCCCGGCGGCCGAGATCCGGGCGCGGGCGATGAGCGCGCGGGAGCGCGCGGCGTTCGAGCAGTCGCTGCGGGGGCACATCGCGGGCACTCCCGAGCGGGCCGCCGCCGAGCTCGCCGATCTGGTGGACCGCAGCGGAGCGGACGAGTTCCTGGTCGTGACGAGTACCTACGACCGCACCGCGCTGCTCGACTCCTACCGGCTGCTGGCCGAAGCCGTCGGTCAGGTCTGAAGCTGCCGCCCTCGGCGACCCCGCTCCGCCCCGGGAGGACGATTTCTGACCAGGCGTGATGAGCTGCTACTGTTCTTCCCGTCGAGAGGAAGTGATCTTCCCGAAGAGGCTATCTCTCGAGCAGGCGTCAGCGGTGCTACCAGAGCACGTCCTACTTTCAGTAGGAAGAGTCCGTGCAACCCGGGCCTGGCGCTCCACCAGAAGGGGCTCGTTCCGTCCAGCGGAACGGGCCCCTTCGTCATGTCCGGCGCGAATCCGACCGCTGACCCGTGGAGCGGCGGCGGTCCGGCGCCTCCGGGCGGCCCTCCTATCGCACTTTCCGCCCCGAAACCCTGCGGGGGAGCCCGGTATCGGCCAAGGTCCCGTACCAGGTGGTCCATCGACGCCGCCGCACCTCGGCCGAACGGCCAGCGGCTTTGCCGTCGTGGCAGGGCTGATGCCGTGTCGCATCTTGTCCAGAACTCGCCGCGAATGATGTGAATATGCCATTGGAATGTTCGTCGTACCGAAACCGGCAGTAGCCTTCCGTGTCGAACCTGCCACTGCTGGTGGCGACCCGGCCGGAGCCGCGTAGCGCCCGGCCACCCCAGAAACCGCGAAGGAGCCGGTGTGCCGGGTATCGAGGAATGCCTCTCCGGGGCGATGGCGATCGCCGGCGCCCGCGCCGCGAGCCTGGTCGACTGGGGCAGCGGACTCGCCCTCGGCAGCCTCGGCGACAGCCCGACCGGCGAGCACGAGACCGCCGCCGCCGAGGCGACCGACCTGGTGCGCGCGGCCGTCGAGAGCCAGACCTTCACCGTGGCGGAGGACCGGCAGTCCCCGCTGGAGGACATCATCGTCACGGCAGAGCGCAGTTACCACCTGATCCGCTTCATCGACACCGTCTTCGACAGCCGTCTGGTGCTGCACCTCTGGCTGGACCGCGAGGAGGGCAACCTCGCCGTCGCCCGCTTCCGCCTCCAGGCACTCGCCGAGGAACTGGTGCTGGGGTGAGCGTGACACCCGCCGGGCCCGTCGCCCGGGCCGTCGCCGGCCCCGCCCGCCGGACGGACGCCGCTCGGTGGTGGCCCGCGTGACCGCCGCGCCCTCCGCCGCCCCGCCGACCCTGCCCTCCTCGCGTCCGACAGGGCCGACAACGCCGATGGAGCCGACAACGCCGGTAGAGCCGACAACGCCGATGGCGGCGAGCAAGCCAACAGAGCCGACGGAGTCGACGGTGCCGAGGACAACGACCGGACCCGTCCCGCCGGCCGGTCCCGCCGCCCCGAGGGACCCGGGTGAAGCGGTCGCCCTGCTTGCCGCCCGTCGGGCCACCGGTGCCCTGCACGGCCCACTCGGCACGCTGTACCTGGTCGACGGCCAGGTGACCGCCGCCGAGTCCCCCCGCGCGCCCGGTCTGGCGGACCTGCTCACCGGCTGCGGCCGGATCGGCGCGGAGGGCTGGACGGAGGTCCTCCGGCTCCACGGCCCCCGCGGGCGGGTCGGCGAGGCGCTGGTCGAGCGCGGGCTGCTCACCAGGGGAGAACTCGAACTCGGCCACCTGGGGGCGCTCTTCGACGCCGCCTACTTCATCCTCGCCGACCGCGCGGGCGGCACCTGGCGGTTCGAGCCGGACGCCCGGCACTGGCTCGGACCGGTGGCGGCGGTCGACCCGGCGCGGCTGCACCGCGAGGTCGAGCGCCGGGTCCGGCTCCTCGACCGGATCTGGCCCTGGGCGCAACTCGACACCGCGCCCGTCCGCCCGGTCGAGCACACCAGGCGTCCCACGCACCGCCCGCCCGGCCGGCGCCGGCGCGAACTGCTGGACCACGCCGACGGCCGAAGAACCCCGGCGGACCTGGCCAGGCTGCTCGGCCGCTCCGGCTTCGGCGTGACGGCGGACGTCCGCCGGCTGGCCGCCGCGGGACTGCTCGACGGTCCACCACCCGGAGCGCCGCCGGCCGGGGCCCCGAGACCAGAGGGGCCACGACCCGAGGCTCCGAGCGCACCTGGCGCATCCGGCGCACCCGGTGCACCCGGTGCGCCCGGTGCGCCCGGCGCCGGGTCACAGGCTGCCGACGCCCTCGCCCGACCGGCCGCACCCGGGCCTCCGGCGCCGCGCTCCGCCGCCCCGCGGCACGCCGCTCCGGCTGCCGCGGCGCCGGAGGTCCCCCCGCAGCGGGGCGCAGCAGCAGCCGGAGGCCTGCACCGCCGGGTCCCCGGTGCCACCCTTCGCGGCACCGCGACGGCCGGACCCGGCGGTGCCCCGGCACCCGGCGCCCCGGAACGCACCGGACCCGCGGGACCCGGGGGACCCACGGCAACCGCCCCGGCCCGCGCCGACCAGCCCGGCCAGCTCGACCGCCCCGACCACCTCGACCGCCCGCCGACCACGGCAGCGGCCCACCCGCTGACCGTCCCCGACCCGGACATCGCGCTGCTGACCCGGGTCCGAGACCTTCTGGAGGCCCGACTTTGAGCAACTCTCCGCCCGCGACCCCGTCGTACCGGCCATGAGGCGGGCGCTCAAGCAGCGTGTCGGAAGGAGACAACTGATCGCCTTGGAGACCGAGCTGCTCGCCGAAATCCGTGCCGTGAAACGGCGCGTCCCGCACCTCGCGGGCGGTCTGGTGGCCAGCGTCGACGGCCTGCTGGTCGCGCACGACACCCACGGGACCGAGCCCTCCGGAGTGGCCGCGATGACGGCGGCCTCCCTGTCGCTGGCCCAACGGCTGGCCGACACCACCGGGCAGGGCGAGTTCCGCGAGTCACTGGTGCGCGGCGAACACGGCTACGTCGCCACCTACGCGGCCGGCGGCAGCTGCGTGCTGACCCTGCTGGCGCACCCGGACGTCAACGTCGGCCGACTCCACCTGGAGGCCCGCCGCTGCGCCGGGCGCATCGCCGGGCTGCTCAACGACAGCCTGGTGCCGAAGGATCCGCGCGACGCCGGCTGACCAGGGGCCCCGCCCGAGCCGACCGACCGACCACGACCCGCAGTCCGCAGCCCGCCCCAGCCGGCGCACACCCGGACCACGACCACACCGGACGACCCACACCGGACGACCCACACCGGTCGAACCCCGCCCGACGATCCCGACCCGACGATCCAGATCTCACCACCCACACCTCACGACCGACACCTCACGACCCAACAGGAGTTGACCGAAATGACCGACGCAGCCGGCGCGCTCAAGCAGGCCATGACCGTGATCGAGGGCGCCATCGGCGCGGCCCTCGTCGACTACAACAGCGGCATGGCGCTCGCCACCCTCGACGGCCCCGGCGGCCTGGACCTCAACGTGGCAGCGGCCGGGAACACCGACGTGGTCCGCGCCAAGATGCGCACCATGGACATGCTGGGCCTCCAGGACGGCATCGAGGACATCCTGATCACCCTGTCCAGTCAGTACCACCTGATCCGCCCGCTCACCGGCCGCACCGGCAAGGGCCTCTTCCTCTACCTCGCGCTGGACAAGGGGCGCGCCAACCTGGCGATGGCGCGCCACCAACTCTCCAAGGTCGAGGCCGAGCTCGAGGTCTGATCGGAAGGACTGGAGGGACCGGAAGGAGCCGGAAGGACCGGAGGGACCGGAAGGAGCCGGAAGGACCGGAGGGACCGGAAGGAGCCGGAAGGACCGGAAGGACCGGAAGGAGCCGGAACGGCCGGAAGAACCGGCAGCACGAGCCCCGGCGGCGGCTCGGGCCCGGGCCCCGTCGGGCAGCCGGGGTCCGGGCCCGGCCCGAGCCCGCCGTACGGCCGGGCGGCTCAGCCCCCGGCGGGTTCCGCCCAGCGGACCTCGCCGCCCGGCAGTGCGGCGCACACCGCGCCCTCCGCGGTCAGCACGCTCCAGGGCGCGAGCACCGCGTGCGGCGGGACGGACAGTTCACCGCCCTCCGCGAACCCGAGCTCCAGCCCGCCGGCCATGGTGATCCGGGCGGTGCCGACGGTCCGGCCGACCAGTGCCAGCAACCTGGGCGTCGGACGGAACGTCAGCGCCGGGAAGACGTGCTCCACTTCTCTCGGCGCGGCGAAGGAGGGCGCCGCGAAGCGGAACTCGTGCGTCACCCGGACGGTCACCGGCCAGTCGAGCCGCAGGTCGAGCCGGTCGCCGCCGCTGACGGCGGCGACCCGCCGTCCGGCCAGTACTCCACTGATCCCGTTCTGCATGCCCCAGTGTCACCCATCGGCCGGCGCCGGTCCCACCATTCGCCCGCGTACCAGCTCGGCGGGGCCGCTCGCCCGGTCCCGGGCGGCCAGCGCGGCGGCCGTTCGACCCCAGGACGGCCCGCTCAGCAGCGCCCGTGCCGTGGCCGGATCGCACAGCCGCCACTCCACCAACTCCTGTTCCTGCAAAGCGATCGACTCGAGCAGCGCTCCCGTCACCGTGCCGCCGTCGAAGACGTACACCAGCACGGCGGTGTCCCGGCCGGTCGCCGGATCCGCGCCGGGATCGGCCGCCGTACCCGGTTGCCAGTCCAGCACGAGCAGCCGTCCCGGCTCGACGTCCCACCCCAGCTCCTCGCGGATCTCCCGGCGCGCCGCCGCTCGCGGAGCCTCCCGGTCCGCCTCGACCCCGCCTCCCGGCAGCGTCCAGTGCGGCACCTCCCCGCGCGGACCCTCGTACGGGCGCAGGCGCACCAGCAACACCCGGCCCTCACGGTCGGTGAACAACGCCCTGGCCTTCGCCCGGATCCGCGGCCGGGTGGCGTAGTAGGTGTCCCGGTCCATCGGCGGCTCCGGTTGCCGGTCCGTCGCCCCGGCGTCCTGCGCCCCGAGCGTGGGGGCCGCGGCCAGCCCGGTGTACTCGGGCGCCGGCCCTTCGGCGGGCAGCGCCTGCAGCGTGTGGCCGACGGGCCGGCTGTCCTCGAGCTCCAGTGGCCCGGCCGCACGCGGCGCCCGCAGGCAGGCCGTCACCCGCCGTGACAGCCTCGGGGGCAGCGCATGCCCGGCCTCCTCCGCCGTCAGCCACACCCACCCGCCGACCTCCGCCGCATCCGGCCGGATCGCCGCCACCTGCTGCGCCGTCAACGGCTCGCCCCAGTACAGGTACGCCACGATCGGCGGCCTCGTCGGGAACAGCGCCCAGTCCACGCAGGCCAGTCGTCCGAGCCTGGGCGTGAACCCGAGTTCCTCGGCGATCTCCCGTACGGCGGTCTCACGCGGCGACAGGTCGGTCGGCTCCCACCCGCCGCCCGGGACCGCCACCGGATGCTGCCGGTCGTACGGCAGCCGCACCACCAGCACCCGCCCCGCGCCGTCGGGGAACAGCACCCCCGCCGCCGCCAGAATCCCCTTGCTCTGCCCATCCGACGCGTCCACCCGCGATTCCTCCACCCGCACCCGGCTTCACCCCGGGGCACGGCCCCGGCTCCAGTCATGGTTTCCCCGGCAGGCCCCACCCCGACCATGGCTCCACCCTTCTCCCCGGCAGCAGCCGCGTCGGCGCTGTCCCCGCCGCCCGCCGGCCGCCGCCCGCTGGCCGCCGCCGTCCGCCGGCCGCCGCCCGCCGGAGCCGCGAATCCGGACATGGTCGACCAACGCTGAGGCCGTCGGACGGAGTTCCGGGCGCGCGACCGAGGGCTCGAAGCCGATGTCGCGCCGAGGCCGTCCCTGTCCGACCACTGCCGCCGGTCACCCCGTCAGCCCCGGGCAGCGGCCGTCACCCCAGGGACGCCAGCGCCTGCATCGCCGCCCGGGCCATCTGCTCGTCGTGTCGCCCGGTCCGCCCGCGGAGCCGGGCGACACCCTCGGCCGCCGCCAGGGCGAGCAGGCCGGGGAGCAGGTCGGTGCTGCGGGCGGCGACCCAGCGGGTGCCCTTGGTGGCCATCCACCAGAGGTCGGCGGCCGGGCTCGGCGGGGGTTCGGCCACCCGGTCTGCAGGTGGCGGGCCGAGGGGGTGGCCGGCTTCGGACAGGAGGTCGTGGAAGCGGCGGGCGATCAGGTGGTGCCCTTCGGCGCTGGGGTGGAGGCGGTCGACGCTCAGCAGCCGGCGCTGGTTGCTCCAGGGCAGCTCGGCGATGTGCAGGTGCACGGCCCGGTGCCGCGCGGTGAGCGCGTGCACCACCGTGTTGACGGCCCGCATCCGGCGGGCCAGCGGGCGGCCGAGCGGGGCCGGGAGCCGGAGCAGGAGCCCCGGGTCGGGCAGGCAGGCGGTCAGCAACACGGCACCGTGCGAGGAGAGTTCGCCCAGGGTGGCGTCCAGCTCCAGGGTGGTGCGCCGGATGTCGAAACCGGTCCGCAGGGTGTCGTTGCCGCCGACCAGCACCGCCGCCAGCTGCGGCCGCAGGGCCAGCGCCGCCGGGAGCTGGCGCGCCGTCAGATCGGCGGTCAGTGCACCGCTGTACGCGAGATTGGCGAAGTCCACGTCCCGGCCCCCGGGCGCCAGCGAGTGCGCCAGTACGGCGGCCCAGCCGCGCCATGCCTCGCCGACCTGGTCCCCGACGCCCTCCGTGAGGGAGTCCCCGAGGGCGACGAAGCGCAGCAGTTCGCCGGCCGCCGGCCGCCCCTCCGCGGCCCGGTCGGGCCCGGCGTCCAGCACGCTCATGCCAGCCCCCCGTCCACCGTCTCCGCTGCGCGGTTCCGTACTCCGTGTGCGGCCAGGAAGGCCGCCACCGCCGCCGGCCAGCCGTACCGCTCGGCCTGCGCCCGGGCTGCGGCCCGCCGCTGCTCCTCCGGCCGCGCCAACAGGTCAGCCACCGCCCGGGCGAACCCGGCACCGGTGTCCTCGGCGGCCACTCCGGCCGGTCCCACCAGCCCGGGGAGCGCGGAGGAACGGCTGACCGCGACGGGCGTGCCGCAGGCCAGGGCCTCCATCGCGGCCAGCCCGAAGGTCTCCACCGGCCCGGGCGCCAGCACCACGTCCGCGCAGCCGAGCAGCCGGGCGAGCGCCTCGCGTCGGCTCAGGTGTCCGAGGAAGCGCACCGGCACGCGGAGCCGGGCGGCCCGGGCGGCCAGCCGCTCCCGAAGCGGACCGGTGCCGGCCACCACCAGGACGGCGGACAGCCCCCGGGCCCGCAGCCGGGCGAGCGCCTCGACGGCCCGTTCGGGCCGCTTCTCCGCCGACAGCCGGGAGCAGAGCACCAGCAGGACGTCGTCCGGCCCGGCGTAACGGGCCCGCTCCGCCGCACGTGCGGCCGGCGGCAGTGGTCGCATGGCCTCCAGGTCGACGCCGAGCGGGGCCCGGACCAGGTTGGGCGCGCCGATCCGGCGGAACTCGGCCGCCGCCCATTCGGTGGTGCACAGCACCGAGTCGTAGGCGCGGACCGTCGCCGCGTTGAGCCGGTCGGCGGCCGCCGCGGCCAGCGGGCCGGGCAGGCCCCAGGTGCGCAGCACTCCGGTGGCGCTCTCGTGCGAGACCATCACCGAGCGGACGCCGTGCCGCCGTGCCCAGCCGCCGGTCCAGCGCAGGGTGGTCCGGTCGGACACCTCCAGCCGGTCGGGGCCGAGCCGGGTCAGCTCGGCCTCCACCGCCCGCCGGTCGGTGAGCAACCGGTAGCCGCCGCCGGCCGGCAGCACCGGGCCGGGCAGCGTGACCACCAGGCCCTGTTCGGTCTCCTCCGACGAACGCCGCTCGCCGGGCACGATCAGTACGGGCCGGTGCCCGGCCGCCAGGTACCCGGCGCCGAGGTGGCGCAGCGCGGTGCGCAGGCCGCCGGAGACGGGGGTGACGAAGTTGGCGAGCCGGACGACGGTCAGCCGTCGCGGCGCCGAGGCCCCGGTCATGCCGACAGCTCCTCGGGCAACACGGGCAGCACGGGCAGCACGGGGGAGCACGCCGAAGCCGGCGGAACAGAATCCGACGCCGACGCCGACGCCACCGGCACCGGCACCGGCAACGAGGCGGGCACCGGCAACGACGCGGGCACCGGCACCGCCACGGGGACCGGAACGGCCGCCGCCGCCCCCCGGTGCTCCGCGAGCACCTCGGCGTAGTGCCGCAGCAGCAGGTCCCCGACGGCCTCCCAGGTGCGGGCGGTCACCTCGGCCCGCCCGGCCGTCCCGTAGGCGTCCCGCCGGGCCGGGTCGTCGGCGAGCTCGGCCACCGCCCGGGCGACGGCCGCGCCGTCCCGCGGCGGCACCAGCAGGCCGGTGCGGTGGTGGGAGACCAGGTCGAGCGGGCCGCCGGCCGCCGGGCCGATCACCGCCACGCCGCTGGCCATCGCCTCCTGGATGGTCTGGCAGAAGGTCTCCAGCGGGCCGGTGTGCACGAACACGTCCAGGGTCGCGAAGCACCGCGCCAGTTCCTCCCCGGTGCGCCGGCCGAGGAACACCGCGCCGGGCATGGCGGCCCGCAGCCCGGGGGCCGAGGGGCCGTCCCCGATCACCACCACCCGGACCCCGGGCAGTGCGGAGGCCCTGGCCAGCAGGTCGACCCGCTTCTCCGGGGCCAGCCGTCCGACGTACCCGACCAGCACCTCACCGCCCGGTGCGAGCGCCCGGTGCAGCGCCTCGTCCCGGTGCCGCGGATGGAACCGGACGGAGTCCACCCCGCGCGGCCAGAGCTGCACCCGGGGCACCCCGTGCGCGGTGAGGTCCTGTGCGGCCGGGGTGGACGGCGCGAGGGTGCGGGCGGCCGCGCGGTGCACGGCCCGGATCCGCCGCCAGGCCGCGGCCTCGCCGAGCCCCCGGCCGGCCCGGTAGGCGTGTGCGTACCCGGCGAGGTCGGTCTGGTACACGGCGACGGCGGGCACCCCGAGCCGCGCCGCGACGTGCATGCCGCGCGCCCCCAGCACGAAGGGGCTGGCCAGGTGCACGATGTCGGGTCGGTGGCCGGCGAGGGCGGCGGCCAACTGCCGGCTCGGCAGCGCGATCCGCACCTGCGGGTACCCCGGCAGCGGCATCGAGGGGATCCGCACCACGGGGATCCGTTCCGCCGCGGCGCCGGAGCCGAAGGTCTGCGGTGGGCACTGGGCGCCCCGCGCCGGCGCGGGGGTGACGACGAGGGGCTGGTGGCCCCGGCGGAGCAGGTGCTCGGCCGTCCGCAGCACGCTGTGGGCGACTCCGTTGACCTCGGGCGGGAAGGATTCGGTGACGATGGCGACGCGCATGCCTGTGTTCTGTCCGCGCCCGGCGTGCTCCCGGCCAAAGGGATCTGTCGTACAAGCGAACGCGGGTCGGCGATTCGTACCGCCGACCCGCCTGTTCACCGCGGTGTTTCCTCAGGCAGACCCGGCCGTCTCCTTGAGCTCCGCGTACGGGGCGAGCTTGCGGATCGACTCGATGCTCTTCAGGCAGTCGTCCTTGCTCTCGTGGGGGTCGCCGGTCACCACGATCGACCCGTTGCTCGCCTTGAGGCGGAACCGGTGCATCCCGCTCTCGTCCGTGTACAGCTCGAATTTTCCGGCCATGCCCGTGGACACCTTTCGCTCGAGTGACCCCCTGGCACCGCACCATAGGCGTCGCCCCGCGCCCCCGCCCCTCGGCCGGGCCCGTTCGGGTGCGCGCGGGCGCGAGCCGTGCGCGCGGCCCGCGGTCAGGAGTTGCGGCGGCGGCCGGAGAGCCAGACGTGGACGAGGACGCCGGCGAAGAGGAAGAGCACGCCCTGGTAGACGGCCGCGTAGCCGGCGCCGGCGAGGAGCCAGAGGGAGAAGGCGAAGGCGCCGAGGCCGAGGACGGCGTCGCGGACCAGGTGCGGGGTGGCGACCTTGTCGGTGGTGCCGCGGACCAGCCAGTACAACTGGGCGGCGGTGGAGAGGAGGTAGGGCACGGTGGCGGTGAAGGTGGTGACCAGGACGAGCGTGTCGAACGCGCCCTTCGCGCCGCTGGCGAAGTTGAGGACGGTCAGCGCCGAGGCCAGGGCGACGCTGACGATCACGCCGAAGGCCGGTACGCCGCGCCGCTCCTTGCCGAAGGCGGCCGGGAACAGGCCGTCCTCGGCGGCCGCGTACGGGGCCTGGGCGGCCAGCAGGGTCCAGCCGTTGAGCGCGCCGGTCATCGAGACGAGCGCGGCGACGGCGATCGCCGTGCCGCCCCAGGAACCGCCGAACATGGCGTTCACCGCGTCCGAGAACGGAGCCGCGGAGTGCACCAGCCGCTCGTGGGCGACGGTGCCGAACACCGCGACGGTGCCCAGCAGGTAGACCACGGCCGCGCCGATGGTGCCGAGCACACTGGCCCGGCCGACGTTGCGCTCCGGGTCGCGGACCTTGCCGGCGCTCATCGCGGCCGACTCCACGCCCAGGTAGCTGAACAGCAGGATCGCGGCCGCAGCGGTCATGCCGCCCGTCCAGCCCTGGCCGTTGCCGTCGAACGGCCCGAGGTTCTTCGGGTCGAAGAAGAACAGGCCGCCCACCGCGACCAGCGCCAACGGGATGAACTTCAGGACGGTGGAGACCAGTTGGACCACCCCGACGTAGCGGGTGCCGGCCAGGTTGGCCAGGGCCGGCAGCCACTGGAGGACCAGCGCGGCGGTGATGCTCAGCGCGGTCGAGTGGCCGACCGGCAGCAGCACGTCCAGGTATCCGACGGCTGCCACGGCGAGCGCGGCGTTGCTGACCCAGGTGGTGATCCAGTACGACCAGGCGGACAGGAACCCGGCGAAGTCCCCGAAGGCCTCCCGGGCGTAGACGTACGGGCCGCCGGTGCGCGGGCTGCGTCGGGCCAACTGCCCGAAGACCAGGGCCAGAGCGATCGCGCCCACCGTGAGGACGACGAACGCGAGCAGGCTGACCGTCCCGTAGGGCGCCACGGCGGCCGGGATCATGAAGATGCCGCCGCCGATGATGTTGCCCATGACCAGGGCGGTGGCGGTGGTCAGCCCGAACCGGCCGCCCTTCCGGGAGCCCGCGTCGACCGCCGTGTCCGGGCTGTCCGCGGTCTCCGCGGTGTCCGTGGTGTCCGGTCGAGTCGCCTGCCGGGGTGCGGCGGGGCTGGTCTGCATGAGGGTGGTGCGCCTTTCCTGGTCCTGCTCGCGCTCGGTGGAGCGACCGTTCATGCTCGGACCAGTGCGTACCTTGCGCCAAATCGGTGGGATTTGTTCGTCCGGCCCGGCGGATCACCGCAAGACTTCCGGCCGCCTGGCGGTCGGACGGGCACTCGTCCGGCGGCCCTTCGCGAACCCGTTCGACGCGGAACGCGGAGGGTTCGGCCGGGCGGGGGAGATGTGTCACCCGGATGTCCCAGGGCGGTTGCGGCGCGCGCCCCGTGCCCGTGTTCGTGTGCCAACCTTGGCGCGGCGCCTCCCGGTGGGGCGCGGCCCGTCCGCCGGTCGGCCGAACTGGCCTTTCGAGGGCGCGGGTTGAGGACCAGAGACGAACCAAAAGGACATCAGATGTCGCTTCGTGGGAAGATCCGCAAGGTCGCCGTGATCGCTGCCGTGGCGGGTGCCGCCATGGCGGCCGCGCCGACCTCGGCGATGGCGTGGGGCCACGCGTCGCACCAGGAGTCCAGCCAGAGCCTGGAGTCGGGCTCGGCCGGTGTCGGCCTGTTCGGCCCGAAGGCCAGCTGGTTCAACTTCCACGAGCACAGCGAGGACAAGTGCATCGGGGACTGCGACTGATCAGGCTGATCCAGCCGGATCGGTGAGCCCGGAGGCCGCTCGACGGCCCCGGGCTCACGGCTGTCCGCTCGATGGCTGTCCGCTCGGCGGCGGACCGCCGACGGCGGTCGGGCGGGACAGCCGGCCCGGCCACCACATGTGCCGGTCGAGGTCCATGGTCAGCGCGGTGACCAGCACCGACCGCACCACCAGGGTGTCCAGCAGCACGCCCAGCGCCACCGCGAAGCCGATCTCGGCGAAGGCCACCAGCGGGAGCGTCCCGAGGACGGCGAAGGTGCTGGCCAGGATCAGTCCGGCCGAGGTGATCACCCCGCCGGTGGCCGACAGCCCGGTCAGCGCGCCCAGCCGGGTCCCGTGCCGGACGGACTCCTCGCGCACCCGGGTCATCAGGAAGATGTTGTAGTCGATCCCCAGTGCCACCAGGAACACGAAGACGAACAGCGGGAAGGCCTGGTCCTGGCCCTGGAAGTGGAAGACGTGCGCGAAGAAGAAGGCGCTGATCCCGAGCGCCGCCGCGTACGACAGCACCACGGTCGCGATCAGCACCAGCGGTGCGGTGATCGCCCGCAGCAGGACGGCCAGGATCAGCAGCACCACGCCGAGCACCAGCGGGATGATCGCCCGGTTGTCGGCGGCGGCCGCCCGCCCGGCGTCCAGGACGACCGCCGTGCTGCCGCCCACCTTGGCGTCCGCGGCCGGCACCGCGTGCACCGCGCCGCGCACCCGGTCCACGGTGTCCTTCGCGGCCCGGCTGTCCGGCGGGTCGGTCAGCGTGACCTGGAACAGCGCCCGCCCGTCGTGCACGACCGGCGGCGAGGCCGCCGCCACCCCGGCCGTGGACCGGGCGGCGGAGTGCACGGCCGGCGCGCCGCCCGCCGTGGAGACGATGGTGAGCGGCGCGCCCGTGCCGCCCGGGAAGTGCTGCTCCAGGACCTGCTGGCCGACCACCGAGTCGGGTGTGCCGGTGAAGGAGCCGGCCGTGCTGATCCCGGTGGCGTTCAGTGAGACCAGCCCGGCGCAGCAGGCGGCGAGCGCCAGCGCCGTACCGACCCACACCGCCCGGGGCCGGTGGGCGATCCGGGCCCCGACGCGCGCCCAGCGGCCGGTCCGGGTCGGCTCCGGCGTGCCGTACGCCGGTCGGACCGGCCAGAACACCCAGCGGCCGACGATCACCAGCAGCGCCGGAAGCAGGGTGAGCATCGCGGCGAGGGCGACCACCACGCCGATCGCCAGGACCGGGCCGAGGCCCCGGGTGGAGTTCATCTCGGCGATCAGCAGGCAGAGCATCGACGCCACGACGGTGGCCGAGGAGGCGAGGACGGCGGGCCCGGCCCGGTGCAGGGCGAAGGCCATCGCCTCGTGCCGGTCCTCGTGGCGGCGCAGTTCCTCCCGGTAGCGGGCCGTGAGCAGCAGCGCGTAGTCCGTCCCCGCGCCGAGCACCAGGACGATCAGGATGCCGGCGCTCTGCGCGTTGACGGTCAGCCCGGCGTGCTTCGCCAGGAGGTAGATGAAGGCCTCGGCGACGGTCAGCGCGCCGGCGGCGGAGAGCAGCGGCAGCGTCCACAGCACCGGGCTGCGGTAGGTCAGCAGCAGCAGGACGACCACCACGCCGACGGTGGCGGCGAGCAGTGAGCTGTCGATGCCCGCGAAGGCCTTGGCCTGGTCGGCGGCGACCCCGCCCGGGCCGGTGACGTGGGTGGTCATGCCCTGGGCGTTCGCGGCGGCGGTGGCGCGCAGGGTGTCGACGGCGGGTTTGAGGTCGTTCCAGCCGTTGCTGCCGACGTCGATCGGCACGATCGTCTGCATCGCCTGGCCGTCGGCCGAGACGGCGGGGCCGACCACCGGGCCGGCCACGTGCGGTACGGACGCGAAGTCGACGGCGTCGCGCGCGGCCTCGGCGCGGTCCGCGGGGGTGATGCCGCCGGCCCGCTGGTAGACCACGACGGCCTGGGCGGTGTCCACCGGCTGGAAGGCCCGCTGTTCCTGCAGGACCTGGGTGGACTCGGCGCTGCCCGGCAGCCAGCTCGACGCCTGGTTGTCCTCGGCGCCCATCAGCTTGCCGGCCAGCGGGCCCAGCGCGACGAGCAGCACCAGCCACAGGGCGAGCACCACCCACTTGCCGCGGCGTCCGCACGGCAGGGCGGCGAGCTTCCTGGTCCGGGACACGGCAGACCCCCCAAGCGGAGGCGATGACTCGTTCCAGCCTCCCACCGGTGGTGGCGACCGGCAGCCCGAGCCCGGCACCGCGGGGCAGCCGCGCCCTCGCACCGCCGCGGAGCCGGAGCCCCGCCTCGGGCCCGGAGCACCGCCGCAGGCCCGGACGGCGGCCTCGGGCCCCCGACCGTCACCTCAGCTCGGGACCGCAGCCTCAGGCCGGGACCTCAGCCTCAGGCCGGGACCGCAGCCTCAGGCCGGGACCGCAGCCTCAGGCCGGGACCGCAGCCCGCTCCCGCAGCTCCTTCAGCACCGCGATGTCCATCGCGTGCCCGGTGCCGTCCCCGCCGTGCTTGCGGTCCGGGGTCTCCACCAGCAGCGGCACCCCGGCCGTCTCCGGGTGCTCGAACAGCTCGCGGAACGGCTCCGCGCCGATCATCCCCGCGCCGATGTTGGCGTGCCGGTCCTTGCGGGCGCCCACCACGTCCTCCGAGTCGTTGGCGTGGATCAGCCTCAGCCGGCCCGGACCGGCGGCCGAGGCCAGCGCGTCCAGCGCGGCCGTCACCCCGCCGGGCGCGGCCAGGTCGTGCCCGGCGGCGAAGGCGTGGCAGGTGTCCAGGCAGACGCCCACCTTCGGGTGCCCGTCCAGCGCCGCGACGTACTCGGCCAGTTCCTCCAGCCGGGAGCAGAGCGAACTGCCCTGCCCGGCGGTCGGCTCCAGCAGCAGCCAGGGGGCGTCCTCCCCGAGCGCGTCCAGCTCGTCCAGCAGGGGCCGGACGTCCGCGCGGACCTGTGCCATCGCCTCGGCCCGGCGGGAGCCGCCGTCGGGTGCCGCACCGACGGCGGAGCCGGTGTGGAGGACGACACCCAGTGCGCCGATCGCGTGGCCGCGGCGCAGCGAGTGCCGCAGCGAGTCCGCCGAGCGCTGCCGGGTGGTCGGATTGTCCGACCCGAAGTTGATCAGGTACGGCGCGTGCACCCAGGCCGGGACGCCCTCCTCGGCGCAGGCGGCACGGAACTCCTCGTCGTGGCGCGGATTGCCCGGGGGAGTGGCCCAGCCGCGCGGGTTGGCCACGAACACCTGCACCGTCTCCGCGCCGACCTTCCGCGCGTACGCCAGCCCCGTCCCGGCCAGCCCGCGGCCGGCCACCGGCACGTGGGCGCCGATCGGGTTGCGGACGGTGGCGACGGACGGTGCGGACGCGGTGCTCATGCCCCCGAGGATGTCACGGGCCGGGACCGCTCCGGCGCGCGGCCCCGTACGGCCCGGCGCCCCGCACGCCACGCCGGGGCGTCCCACCAGCGGCCGACGCCCCGTCAGTCCCCCAGCCCAGCCCTGGTGGCGGCCCCACCCGGGCGCCCGTACCGTCGACACGGCCGTACCCACCGACCGTCACCATCCGGACACCCAGCGTCGGACGGGCGCCCACGTCCCCATCCTTCCCACCGCGCGCCGAAAGAACAGGTCACCGCTCATGCCCACCCGTCGGGTCCACCACCTCGCTGCGGCCACCGCTGCCGCCACCGCCCTGACCACCGCCCTCGCCGCCCTGGCCGCCGCCCCCGCGGCGCACGCCGCCGGCACGCTGCACCTCGTCCAGCCGGGCGAATCGATTCAGCGGGCCGTCGACGCCGCCAAGCCCGGCGACACCGTCGAGCTGCTCCCCGGCACGTACCGCGGCAGCGTCCGCATCACCACCCCCGGTCTGACCCTGCGCGGTGCCGGCGACCTCAGTGTGATCACCCCCGGCGACGGCCGGGAGAACGCCTGTGCCGTCGCCGGGCACGGCGTCTGCGTGGTCGGCACCGAGCAGGCCCCGCTGGCCGACGTCACCGTCGAGTCCCTCGCCGTCACCGGCTTCGCCAGGAACGGCATCGACGCCAGCGGCACCACCCGGCTGACCGTCCGCGCCACCCACGTCCACGACAACGCCCAGCAGGGCATCAGCCAGGAGATGTCCACCAAGGCCACCATCATCGGCAACCGTTCGACCGACAACGGCCAGTCCGGCGTCTTCCTCGCCAACTACGCCTACCGGGAGGGCGGCGCGCCCGACACCGGGGGCACCGTCGTCGCGGGCAACGTGCTCACCGGCAACCGGGTCGGCGTCACCGTCCGCCGGCTGCGCGTGCTCACCATCGAGGGCAACGAGGTCAGCGGCAACTGCGCCGGCGTCTTCGTGGTCGGCGACGAGAACGCGCCCCGCGCCGGGGACCTCGACGTCCGGCGCAACCGGGTGGTCGCCAACAACAAGTTCTGCGCCGCCAACCCGCGCCTGGGCGCCATCCAGGGCGCCGGCATCGTGCTCACCGGCACCGAGGGCACCCGGGTGACCGACAACGACGTCCACGACAACGTCGGCACCACGGACTTCTCCGGCGGCATCGTCCTCTACAAGAGCGCCGTCGGCGTACCGAACAGCCGGGCGACCGTCTCCGACAACCGCCTGAGCGGCAACGGCCCGGCCGACCTCGCCGACCACGACACCGGCACCGACAACGCCTTCGCCCGCAACACCTGCTCGGTCTCCGTGCCCGCCGGCCGCTGCTGAGCCCGGCAGCCGCCCGGCTCCGGCCACCCCGCAACGCCACGCCCGCAGACCCCGAGCCCCCCCCACACGACCCCCAGGGACCGCCCATGACCACCGCACCAGCCCACACCTCCGCCCAGGCCGCGATGCGCCTGCGCGAGCTCGTCTTCGGTGCCGCCTGCGCCGCCGCCGTCCGCGCGGCCGCCCGGCTCGGTGTCGCCGACGTGCTCGGCGACACCCCGATGGACGTCACCGAGCTCGCCGCCAAGCTCGACACCGAACCCCGCCAGCTGCGCCGCCTGCTGCGCGCGCTCACCTGCTACGGGATCTTCGCCGAGACCTCCGACGACCGCTTCGAGCACACCGAGATGTCCCGCCTGCTGCGCGAGGACGCCCCCAACTCGCTCCGCTACATCTCCCTCTGGTGCACCGAGCCGTGGACCTGGGAGGCCTGGCCGAAGCTCGACGAGGCGGTGCGCTCCGGCCGCAACGTCTTCCCCGAGCTGTTCGGCAAGGAGTTCTTCGACTACCTGCACAGCGACGCGGGCGACTCCGCCAAGGTCTTCGACAAGGCGATGACCACCTCCAGCCGGCAGTCGGCCAAGGACTTCGCCGACTACCTGGACCTCACCGGCATCGACTCGGTGGCGGACATCGGCGGCGGCCAGGGCCACGTGCTGGCCAGCCTGCTGGAGAAGCACCCGGCCCTGCACGGCACCCTGCTCGACCTGCCCAAGGTCGTGGCCGGGGCCGATCCCCGACTCCGGGAGGGCGGCGCCTTCGCGGCCCGTGCCCGGCTGGTGGCGGGCGACTGCCGGATCGAGATCCCGGTCCGCGCCGACCTCTACATCATCAAGAACATCCTGGAGTGGGACGACGACAGCACCCGCCGCACCCTCGCCAACGTCGTCGCCGTGGCCCGCCCCGGCGCCCGGGTCGTGGTGGTGGAGAACCTGGTCGACAACAGTCCGTCGATGCGCTTCACCACCGCGATGGACCTGATGCTGATGCTGAACGTCGGCGGCGCCAAGCACTCCGAGGAGAGCATGGTCGGCCTGATGGCAGAGGCGGGCCTGGACGTCGTCGCCGTCCGCCCGGTCAACCCCTACCTGCACGCCTTCGAGGCCGTCGTCCGCGGCTGATCCGGAAGGCCGACGGCCGCTGCTCCCGGGAGGACCGGGGCAGCGGCCGTCGGTGTTCCCGGGGCCCGCTCGGGCGTGCCCGGGATCAGGCCTTGTGCGAGGACTCCAGGTGGGCGAAGACCACGACGTTGTCCAGGTAGTCCCGCCGCTTCTTGTCGTACGTGCCGCCGCAGGTGATCAGCCGCAGCTGGGCGTCCTGGGTCTTCCCGTACACCTTCTGGTCGGGGAAGGCGTCCTTGGCGAAGGTCTCCACGGAATCGACCGTGAACACCGCGACCGTGCCGTCGGCCCGGCTCACCTCGACCTTGTTGCCCGGCAGCAGCAGGCTCAGCAGCAGGAACACGGCCGGGCCCTTGGTGGTGTCGACGTGGCCGGCGACGACCGCGCTGCCGCGCTCGCCCGGGGTCACGCCGTCCCGGTACCAGCCGACCAGGTTCTTGTCGTCCGGCGGCGGCGCGTTGAGCTGGCCGGCCTGGTTGAGGGTGAGTTCGGTGAACGGCGCGTCCACCGCGATCTGCGGGATCCGCAGCCGGGTCGGCTTGGACCGCTTCAGCGCCGGAGCGCCCGGCGCCGCCGCCGGGGACGCCTTCGCGGCCGCCGCCGCGGCCTGCCCCGGGACGGCGGGTGCGGCGGCCGCCGGGGGAGCGGACTGGCCGGTGGGGGAGTCGTCGTCACCCGGCCGGGTGTCCACCGAGTTGTAGATCAGCAGCAGCCCGACCGCTGCCGCGCCCATCCCCGCCTGCAGCAGCCGGGGCATTCCAGCGCCGGGAGCGCCCATCATTCCTGTCCTCCGCTAGAAGTCCTCCGCCGAACCGGGCGAGCCGCTCGGCCGTCCGACCCGCCGGGCCGTCCCGACCGCGTGAGCCGCCGGGCCGTCTGAACCCGGCGATCCGCCGGGCCGTCCGACCCGCCTGACGGCCCCTGCCGCCGTGGCCCGTGACCGCCGCCTGCACCGGATCCGGTTCCGCAACGGTGCGCCGCCCCCGCACGCCCCACCCCCGGGGAAGGGGGTGGGGCGCCCGGAGGCGGCAGTGGCGGGATCAGACGGCGGCGGTGCCGGCCGCACGCCGCCCGCGGCGCAGCGCGAGGGCGCCGGCCCCGAGGCCGCCGAGCAGCAGCACCGCGCCGGAGGCCAGGCCCCCGCCGGACAGCGCCAGCCCGCCGCCGCCGGTGTGCACGCCGCCGTGCGGGCTCTGGTGCTCCTCTTCCTTGCCCTCGTAACCCTTGCCGTCGTAACCCTTGCTCTCGGTGCCCTTGCTCTCCGTGCCCTTGTGCTCGCCGGAGCCCTTGTTCTCCTCGGAGGCGCCGCCACCGGGCTTCTTGTCGTCGTAGCCCTTCGAGGATTCGGAGGCGCCCTTGTCGGGCTGCTTCTCCTGCCAGGTGAGGTTCTTGCCCTGGTCGGAGGAGCCGTCGGCGAAGGCCATGGGAGTGCCGACGGTGAGGACGGCGGCGACGGCCGCCCCGGCGAGCAGAGTGCGTGCAGAACGCATGAGGATGATCCTTCCGGCGCGAGGGTCCGCGACCGCCGGCACGGTGCCGGACAGGGGACTCGCGGACGATGGCGCCTGATCCACCGTCAACCACCGGGGGAGCGGTTGCCACCGGAGCGTGGCGGCGCCGCTACGGACTGTGCGCCCTTCGGGTGGAGTCCTGGGCGTGTTCACCCGATCGCCCCGGCGATCCGGGTGAATCGTCGCGGGTGCGCAGTGGTACGGAGATGCACTGGTACGGACATGGGCCCGCCCCCGGCGCACGGCCGGGGGCGGGCCCATGCGGGCGCGCGGGAGCTCAGCGCTCCCAGCGGTAGAACTCGCGCGCCATGGCGTCCTTCGGCTCGCGCCAGGTGGCCGGGTCGTAGGCCTGGACGAAGGCGGTCAGGCGGTCGCTGACGGACCGGAACTCCGGGTGGCCGAGGACCTTGGCGACGGCCGGGCCCGGCGGTCGGTCGGCCTCGATCAGGTGCAGGTAGACGTCGCCGAACTGGAAGAGGCTGCGGCCGGTGACGCCGATCAGGTGGGGCAGTTCGCCCCGGTCGGAGTCGGCGAACACCTCGGCGATGTCCGGGGCCGACTCGGGCTTCATCCGGGCGACGATCAGGGCGCGATGGGTCCCGCTCATTGCTCGGCCGCCCGCTTCTCGACCTTCTCACGGATCAGCTGCATCTGGATCCGCGAGTTCTTGTTGATGTGGTTGACCATGCCCTCGTCGTCCACGGGGGCGGTGGGCTTCATCGCGAAGTCCTGGATCCAGCGCATCTTGGTGCCGGCCGGGACCTCCGCGTACTCCCAGCGGATCTCCATGAACTCGAACGGGCCGGGCTCCACCCTGCGGGCGTTGACCGCGAGCGAGGGCTTGTCGGTGGTGCGCTCGGAGACCCAGCTCCACACCATGCCGTTCTCGTCGGGGTGCATGGTGAGCCGGAACCGCACCCGGTCGCCGTCCCGCTCCAGCACCTCGACCGAGGCGTACTCGCTGAACAGCTCGGGCCAGTTCTCCAGGTCGTTGGTCATCTCCCAGACCAGGTCGAGGGGAGCGTTGATGACGATCTCGTTGTCGGTGTGTCCGGGCATCTCAGGCACCAGCCTTCGTCGCGAGGGAGGTGTTGACCAGCTCCATGAACTCGGCGGGGGTCTTGGCGGATTCGGCGCCGGAGGTGATCTTGAGGCCGTGCCGGTTCTCCAGCTCGCCGACGACGCCGAGCAGTCCGAGGGAGTCGATGCCGAACTCCTCGAACCGGGCGTCCGGCTGCCGCATGTCGTCGGGGTCGACGGTGACGCCGGCCCGGGCCTGGAGCAGGTCGGCCAGCTCCGTATAGCTGAGGGTGTTGCTCACGGGATTTCCCTTCGAAGGAGGAACGGAGGAGGGAGGTGGACGGGGTCGGGCCCCGGGGTGGCGGGCCCGGGATCAGGGCCGGTCGCCGCGCCGGAGCACCAGCGCGGAGTTGGAGCCCATCAGCCCGCGGCTGAGCACCAGTGCGGTGCGCAGCTCGGCCGGGCGGGCGCGACCGGTCACCAGGGCGAGGTCGTGGCAGACCTCGGTGACGTTGGGGGTGGGCGGCAGCACGCCGTCCTCCATGGCCAGCACGGCGGCGGTCACGTCCAGCATCGGCGCGCCGCAGTAGGCCCGTCCGGTACCGGCCTTGGGGGCGGTGACCGGGACGTGCTCGACCGCCGGGCCGAGTGCGTCGGCCAGCGCGAGGGCCTCGGCCCGGTCCGCGGCGGGGACGCCGAGCGCGTCCGCGAAGACCACGTCGACCTCCTCGGGCGCCGTCCGGGCCTCGTCCAGCGCGATCCGGATCGCCGCGGCCAGCCCCTCGCGGGACTCCTCCCAGCGGGAGGCCCCGGTGAAGGTCGCGCCGTGTCCGGCGACCTGCGCCCGGACGGTGGCGCCGCGCCGCCGGGCCACCTGCTCGTCCTCGAGCAGGAGCATCGCGCCGCCCTCGGCCGGCGCGAACCCGCAGGCGTGGGCGGTGAACGGCAGGTAGGCCGCGTCGGGCTGGTCGGCCAGGCTCAACTCGGGATAGCCGAGCTGGCAGACCATCGAGTACGGCGCGAGCGGGGCCTCGGCGGCGCCGACCACCAGTGCGTCGGTGCCCCGCTCGATGGCGCGGGCGGCGTGCGCGAGGGCGTCCAGGCCGCCGGCCTCGTCGCTGGCGACCACCCCGCACGGGCCCTTGTAGCCGCCGCGGATCGAGATCTGCCCGGTGCTGGCCGCGTAGAACCAGGCGATCGACTGGTACGGGCCGACGAACTTCGGCCCCTGGCCCCAGAGTTGCTGGAGCTCGCGCTGGCCGAACTCGCCGCCGCCGGAGCCGGCCGCGGTCACCACGCCGACCGCGAAGGGCTGTTCGGGATCGGGGCGGAAGCCGGCGTCCCGCACCGCCAGGTCGGCGGCGGCCATCGCGTAGTGCGTGAACCGGTCGGTCTGCACGAGGTAGCGGTTGTCGATCGCGGACGCCGGATCGAAGTCCCGTACCTCGCCCGCGATCTTGAGCGGCAGCTCGGTGCAGCCCTCACGGGATATCCGGTCGAGGACGCTCACGCCCTGCCTGGTGGCCTTCCAGAAGGCGTCGGCCCCGACGCCGTTCGGCGCCACCACGCCGAGGCCGGTGACCACCGCCCGGCGGCCCTGCTGACGTGACGTCATGGAACTCACCCCGTTCTGTTGAGCACGACGGCGGACTGGAATCCGCCGAATCCGCTGCCGACCGAGAGGATGTGGCTCAGCGGCAGCTCGCGCGCGGTGCGCGGCACGTAGTCGAGGTCGCACTCCGGGTCCGGAGTCTCGTAGTTGGCGGTCGGCGGCACCACGCCGTGGGCGAGCGCCAGGGTGCAGGCGACCACCTCGATCGCGCCGATGGCACCGAGCGAGTGCCCGACCATCGACTTGATCGAGCTCATCGGCGTCCGGAAGGCGTGGTCGCCCAGCGAGCGCTTGACCGCGGCGGTCTCGTGCCGGTCGTTCTGCTTGGTGCCCGAGCCGTGCGCGTTGACGTAGTCGACGTCCGTGCGGTCGACCCGGGCGTGGTCGAGCGCGTGGTCGATCGCCCGGGACATCTCCAGCCCCTCCTTGGTGAGGCCGGTCATGTGGTAGGCGTTGCCGAAGGTGGCGAAGCCGCCCACCTCGCCGTAGATCCGGGCGCCGCGGCGGCGGGCGTGCTCCAGCTCCTCCAGCACCAGCACGGCGCCGCCCTCGCCGAGGACGAAGCCGTCCCGGTCCGCGTCGAAGGGGCGGGAGGCGTGCTCCGGGTCGTCGTTGCGCTCGCTGGTGGCCTTGATGGCGTCGAAGCAGGCGACGGTGATCGGCGAGATCGGGGAGTCGGAGGCGCCGGCCACGCAGATGTCGGCGCGTCCCTCCTCGACGGCCTGGAAGCCGTAGCCGATCGCGTCCAGGCCGGAGGTGCAGCCGGTGGAGACGGTCTGCACCGGGCCGTGGGCGCCGACCCGCTCCGCCACCGCGGAGGCCAGGGTGCTGGGGGCGAAAGCGCGGTGCAACTGCGGCTCGGCCTGCCGGTGGTCCACGTCCCAGCGCGCGCCGCCGGCGCTGACCAGGGCGTAGTCGTGTTCCAGCCGGGTGGTGCCTCCGACGGCGGTGCCGAGCGAGACGGAGATCCGCCACGGGTCCTCGGCGGCCAGGTCCAGGCCCGCGTCGGCGATCGCCTCGTCGGCCGCGACCATCGCGAACTGCACGTAGCGGTCGGCCCGTCGGACGTCCTCCGGGCTCAGGCCGTGGGCCGCCGGGTCGAAGTCGCACTCGGCGGCGATCCGGGAGCGGAACCCGGCCGGGTCGAAGAGGGTGATGCCCCGGGTGGCGGTGCGGCCGGCCGTCAGGAGGTCCCAGAAGGCGGGGATCCCGATCCCTCCGGGCGCGACCACACCGATGCCCGTGACGGCGACGCGCCGTGTCACCGGGCCACCTTGGCGTGTTCCGGCGGTCCGGAGGCGGCGGACTCCTCGGTGCTGACGTGGCCGAGGTCGGGGCGCGGGGCGAGCGGGCCGCAGTGGAAGACCATCCGGGCCTCGGTGTCACCGACGTTGCGGAAGCGGTGCCGCATGTTGATCGGGATCATCAGGCCCTGGTCGGCCTTGAGCGGCCGGGTCTCCCCGTCGAGGTCCACTTCCAGCTCGCCGCAGACGACGAACACGAACTCCTCGGAGTACGGGTGGTAGTGCTCGTTGATCCGCTCCCCCGGCTTGACGATCGCCAGGCCCATGAAGCCGCTGGTCGACCCGCAGCTGGTCGGGGTGAGCATGGTGCGCAGTTCGGCGCCGTGGCGCCGGTTCTCCGGGGCCTCGTCGACGTTGACGATCGGTGGATACTGCGTGGTCATGGTGCTTTCCCTTACGTGAGTCGGCTGGACGTCAGTCGTCGGAGCTGCGGTCGGTGACCGGGCTCATGGCGCGGGCGGCGAGGAAGGCGCTCAGGCCCGCGACGGTGCGCAGGTCGCCCTGCGGACCGAGGTCCAGCAGCCGGGCCAGCTCGGCGGCCTCCCGGTCGCCGGCCACGCCGAGCGCGGCGGCCGGATCGGCCTCGGCCGGCACCCGCAGGTCGACCAGCCGCACCACGATGTCCTCGCGCTGGAAGACGGTGGCCGCCGCGACCGGGCCGGTCGGGTCGGCGGTGGCGAGGTTGTCGTGCTCGAAGAGCAGCTCGGCGAGGGCCTGCCCCTGGCCCGGGCGGACGGGGTACAGCACGGCGTGCCGGTGCAGCCGCCCGGAGGCCGGCGTGCCGGCGACGGCCTGGTGCCTGGCGGGCAGCGCCGCCCTGGCGAAGAAGGCGCGGGCGGCCATCGGGTCGCCCAGCTCGCGGGCCTCCTCCAGGTGCGGGTTGATCTCCTCCTCGACGGCCCGCACCTCGGGCTGCATCGCGACGTGGCGCAGCGCGTCGCCCAGGTCGCCGACCACCTCGACGGCCCTGACCACCCGGTTGCCGTGCATGAACAGCGAGGTGCGGCGCAGCCGGGTGTGCTCGTCGACCTCGGCCTTGGGCGAGGCGTAGCCGGACAGGATCCGGGCCACCTCGGCCTCGCTGCCCGGCTTGACCGTGAAGGTCAGCGCGTGGCGGACGACGCCGTCCGGCCCCGGTGCGGCCTTCGGCGGGCCGACGTGCCCGGCGGGCTGGCTGCGGGGCAGACCGGGCGGGACCTCCATGGGGGCGCGGGAGCCCGTGGAGCCGGCCGCCGAGGTCTCCCGCAGGACGGCGTAGCGCAGGGAGCGGAAGTTGTCGCTGACGCAGCCGTGCATGGGCTTGACCATCTCGCGGTGCGCCGGGCTGTCCACCCACTGCAGGAAGGTCTCCTGGTCCGTCCACTCGCTGGTGATCAGCCACTGGCGGGGGTCGTTGATCGACTGGCACAGCTGGTCGCTGACGTGGCCGGGCACCGAGGCCACCTGGTGGCGGAGCTTCTCGTAGACGTCGAGGAAACGCTGCTGGGCGCCGTCCTGGATCTCCAGCATCAGCACCACCCTCAGTCGGGTGTCGGACTCTTCGTGCTGCTTCGGCTGCGGTTCGGACAGAGTTGTCATGATCCACTTTCTGCTCTGGGCCGCACGCGGCGGGCCGTGACGGCCGCGTCCGGCGGGTGCTCCCGGCCTGGGGGAGGGAGGTGCGGTGGCGGTCGGCCCGGACAGTCGGCGCCAGGCCTGAGGTCGATCGTGAGCGGCGCACCGGGCGCGGCGCGAGATTTGCGAGCCATCCGGGCGAAGCGGCGGCACAGCCGCCCCCGGGCGGGGGATGGAAGAGCGGGGCCCCCGGCCGAGCGGGCCCGTCGAGAGCGGCCGAGTTCAGTCTCCGGGCCGCGGAATCCCCTTACAGGGCGGAGCAATTGATGAATCCGAAGGTTGACGACCGGGTGCCGGTCCTGATCGTGGGCGGCTCCCTGGTCGGGTTGTCGGCCTCGCTGTTCCTCGGCCGGTTGGGTGTCGCACACCTGCTGGTCGAGAAGCACGCCGACACCTCGCATCACCCGCGTGGCCGAGGCAACAACGTCCGCACGATGGAGCTGTACCGGGGAGCCGGGGTCGAGCCGGCGATCCGCGAGGCGGCCTCGGTGCTGGCGCCCAACCACGGCATCCTCCAGGCGCCCTCGCTGACCGGCGCGGAGCAGGAGTGGCTGTTCCGGGAGATCGACCCGGGCGGTAAGCTGGCCCGGTTCAGCCCCAGCTCGTGGTGCCTGTGCAGCCAGAACGACCTGGAGCCGGTGCTGCTGCGGGCGGCCCGCGAACTCGGCGGCGACCTGCGGTTCAGCACCGAGCTGGTCTCCTTCGAGCAGGACGCCGACGGCGTGACCTCACTGCTTCGCAGCCGGGAGACCGGTGAGGAGCGGGTGGTGCGCTCCGAGTACCTGATCGCGGCGGACGGCCCGCGCAGCCCGGTGCGCGAACGGCTGGGCATCGCGCAGACCGGCAAGGGCGAGCTGTTCCACAACGTCAGCATCACCTTCCGGGCGAAGCGGCTGGCCGAGGTGGTCGGCGACCGGCACTTCATCGCCTGCTACCTGACCAACCCGGAGGCGGACGGCGCGCTGCTGCCGGTGGACAACCAGACGGAGTGGGTCTTCCACGCGCCCTGGCACCCGGAGCACGGCGAGCCGCTGGAGGCCTTCACCGACGAGCGCTGCGAGCGCCACATCCGGGCCGCCGTCGGCCTGCCGGAGCTGGACGTCGAGGTCACCGGCAAGGCGCCCTGGCACGCCGCCGAACGGGTCGCCGAGCGGTACGGCTCGGGGCGGGTCTTCCTCGCCGGGGACTCCGCCCACGAGATGTCCCCGACCGGCGCCTTCGGCTCCAACACGGGCATCCAGGACGCCCACAACCTGGCCTGGAAGATCGCCGCCGTGCTGTGCGGCTGGGCCGGGCCCGGCCTGCTGGAGACGTACGGGCAGGAGCGCCGCCCGGTCGCCCGGGTGACCAGCGAGCGCGCGTCGGCCCGCTCCGCGGAGCACAGCCACCCCGGTTACGCGGTGGTCCCGGGCGTCGGCCGCCAGGCCGGGGTGCTGGCGGTGGCCCTCGGCTACCGCTACCCGCAGGGCGCGGTGCTCGGCACGGACCCGGAGGGTCCGGTCGTACCCGAGAAGTTCGAGTCGACCGGCGAGCCGGGCAGCCGCGCGCCGCACCAGTGGCTGCTGCGCGCGGGCGTGCGGCTGTCCACGCTGGACCTCTACGAGCAGGCGATGGTGCTGCTCACCGGCCCCGGCGGCACGGCCTGGCAGCAGGGCGCCCGGCGGGCGGCCGACCGGCTGGCCGTCCCGCTGGACGCCTACCGGATCGGTGACGGCCCCGAGGACGACCTGGCCCCGGAGCCGGGCGCGGACTTCGCCGCGCTGCACGGCATCGGCCCGGAGGGTGCGCTGCTGGTGCGCCCCGACGGCTTCGTGGCCTGGCGCTCGCCGGGCCCGGTCGACGACTCGGAGGCCGAGGTCGAGGCGGTGCTGCGGGCGGTGCTGGACCTCTGAAGCCTCCCGCGCACGCGGACGGGCCCGCCGGTCGACTCAGCGACCGGCGGGCCCGTCCCGTCAGGTGTCGGCGATCAGGTGATCAGGTGACCAGCTGATCGGGTGCCTCGGGTGACCGAAGGCCTCGGGTGGTCAGTGACCGCCCGCGTCGACCACCTCGACGTCCGCGACCTCCCGCTCGATGTCCTCGGCCGGCAGCGCGACCCGGATCGCCCAGTAGTAGATGACCAGCGAGAACGCCGCGACGATCGCCATGTCGTACCACAGCGGGATCCGGCCGGTGCCGTCGCCGAAGCCGCCCTGCCAGGAGATCAGGCCGAGGCCCAGCAGGTAGACCGGCAGCCACTGGGCGGCCTTCCAGTTGAGCCGCGGGGCGTTCGGCAGGCCCTTCTTGATCGCGTAGGCCGCGTAGCTGCCGAGCAGCAGGTAGCCGAACACGATCGCGATGCCCAGGCGGGACAGGGTGTGCCAGCCGCTCCAGTAGATGATCAGGCTGGAGACCACGAACGCGGCGGGGGAGACCACGCCGCCGAGCGGCAGCCGGTAGGAGCGCTCGCGGTTCGGCAGGCGGCGGCGCAGGGCGCCGAAGGCCAGCGGGGCCCCGGCGTACATCAGCACGCTGGCGGAGGTGATGAAGCCGACCAGCTCCTGCCAGCTCGGGAAGGGCAGGAAGCAGATCACGCCGGTGACGAAGGACAGGATCAGACCGGCCCACGGCACGCCGTTCTTGTCCAGCTGCTCGAACTTCTGCGGCGCGTAGCCGTTGCGGCTCAGGCCGTAGGAGATGCGCGAGGTCGAGGTGGTGTAGATCAGGCCGGTGCCGCCGGGGGAGATCACCGCGTCGACCTTGAGGATCCAGGCCAGCCAGCCGAGGCCGACCAGGGTGGCCAGACCGGCGAAGGGGCCGTCGATGCCGGGGAAGTCGAGCTTGTCCCAGCCGTTGGCGAAGGCACTGACCGGCAGCGCGCCGATGAAGACCACCTGGAGCAGGGTGTAGATCAGGGTGCCGATGGCGACCGAGCCGAGCACCGCCCGGGGGATGTCGCGGCGGGGGTTGCGGCTCTCACCGGCGATCTGGATGGCCTGCTCGAAGCCGAGCAGGGCGAAGATGATGCCGCTGGTGCTGATCGCGGCGAGGACGCCCTTGGCGCCGAAGGGCGCGAAGCCGTGCGAGGTGAAGTTCGAGCCGTGGAAGCTGGTGAGCGCCAGCACGAAGATCGTGAACAGCGGGACGAAGATCTTCAGCCAGGTGGTGATCGTGTTGGTGCGGGCCAGGGCCTTCACGCCGAGGAAGTTGACCGCCACGAACACCGCCATCAGCAGCGTCGCGACGACGAACCCGCTGGTGGTGAGGGTGCCGTTGGCGTTCTGCAGGCCGCTGGCCCACGGCATGTCCTTGGCGTAGCCGATCATGGCCTCGACCTCGATCGGTGCCACCGTGGCCGCCTGCAGCCAGGAGAACCAGCCGAAGGACATGCCGGCCAGGCCGCCGAAGGCGTAGTGCGGGTAGCGCGCGGTGCCACCGGCGACCGGGAAGAGCCCGCCGAGCTCGGCGTGCACCAGCGCGAGCAGCACGATCGCTACGGCGCCGATGCCCCAGGAGATGACGGCCGCGGGCCCGGCGGCGACGACACCGTTCTTCGCGCCGTAGAGCCAGCCGGAGCCGATGATCGATCCGACCGAGGCCCACATGAGGCCGACGAGGCCGACGTGCCGCTTGAGCGACCGGTGGGTGGTGCCGTCGGTGCCGGTGCTCTGACCGGGCGGCGAGATCTGGTTGAGGGAAGCCATGGGCGATCTCTCTGTGTGTGGGGGCTCCGAGGTGGGTGGAGCGCGGAGAGTTGCCACACAGTAGGGCTATTCATAGAGGTCTGCACAGATTTCATTACTGAATGTTTACTTTCTTTGCCGGATATCCGTGCAGGTAGGAGGCTGTCTGTTCAGTTGTCTGTTACGTGACTCGCGGGTAGGTCCGGCATCTGAGCGCGAATTGAGCTTTCCGATTCCGTCCGGCATTATGGGTGACCCTCGGTCTTTTATAAGGATGATCGGCATTGCATAACCATGCCGCCGAGGGGTCGCCGACGGCCCTCGCGCGGACTCGGCGAGCACCTGACGATCCGTCAATCGACGAGGTCCGAAGGGTCGGTGTTGGCGCCGCAGAGCAGCACGGCGACGCGCTCGCCCCCGGCCCCGTCCAGGGCGGCCAGCGCGGTCGCGGCCGCGTGCTCGACGGCGATCCGGCGCTCCTCCCACAGCCGGCGACGGGCCGCCACGATGGCCGCGTCCGGCACCAGCACGGAGCGCACCCCCTCGTGCGCGGCCGCCCGCACCGCCAGCGCGGTGGCCCGGCGCGCTCCCAGCGCGTCCTGGGCGACCGAGTCGACCGGCACGTCCACGGGACGGCCCGCCTCGATCGCCGCGTGCAGTGCCCGGCTACCGGCGGGCTCCACCGCGACCACCCGCACCCCGTGCTCCCGGGCCGCGACCGCCACCCCGGCGAACAGCCCGCCGCCGCCCACCGCCACCACCACCGTGTCCAGGCCCGGCACCCGGGCGCGGATCTCCTCCAGCACCGTCCCCGCCCCGGCGGCGATCAGCGGATGGTCGTAGGCGTGCGAGGCCAGTGCCCCGTCGGCCGCCGCGAACTCCTCGCAGGCCGCCAGCGCCTCCGCGTACTCCCGGCCGACCAGCCGGACCCGCGCCCCGTACGAGCGCAGCCGCGCCAGTTTCACCCGCGAGGCCGTCTCCGGGAGGAACACCGTTGCCGGGACGCCGAGTTCGCGCGCCGCCCAGGCGCAGGCGAGGCCCGCGTTGCCGCCGGAGGCGATGGTGACGCCGGCCTTGGGCAGGGTGCCCGCCTCGGCGTGGGCCAGCAGGAAGTTCTGCGCGCCGCGCGCCTTGAAGCTGCCGGTGTGCTGCAGGAACTCCAGCGCCAGCCAGGTCCGCCCGCCGTCGTCCCCGGGCGCCACCGCCACCGGCCGCACCCGGCCGGCGATCCGCCGCCCCGCGGCCTCGACCTCGTCGTACGTCAGCTGCTCCACCGTCGGCTCCTTCGGCTCGGGTACGGACCGTCGGGCCGACCCTAGGGCGCCCCGGCCGCCCGGAGAAGATCGCCGACCGGCGCGCGTAGGCTGGCTCCCGTGCGCTCCGTGATCCTCCCGCCGCCGGCCCGCTAGCGGGCGGCGAACTCCGACCACCCCGGCCCCGGCGGGAACGCCCGCCGCCACCGGGGCGATGGCTGCCGCCCGCGTACCCCGCGGACCTCGACCGGCAACCCATCGTGGAGCACCGACGCATGACCTCGTACCCCGCCGTGCCGTTCCGGCGCGGCCTGTTGTCCATCTCGGCCGCCGCAGTCGCCTGGGGCGCGGGCGGCGCCGTGGCAGCGCTGCTGCTGCGCACCAGCGGGCTGGGGCCGGTGGCCGTCTCCTGCTGGCGCTTCGGCGTCGCCGCGCTCTGCGTGGCGGTGCTGCCCTCCGGCGGAACGACCACCCGGCGCCGCGCCGCCGTGCTGACCGGCCTCGGCCTGGCCGTCAGCCAGTGCGCCTACTTCGGCTCGGTGCAGTACGCGGGCCTCGGCCTGGGCACCCTGATCACCATCGGCGCCGGGCCGGTGCTCACCAGCCTCGGCGCCCATCTGCTGCTCGGCGAACGCCTCACCCGCCGGGCGGCGGCCGCCGTGCTGCTCGCCCTCGGCGGGCTGGCCCTGCTGGTCGCCGCACCGGCCGCCGGGCCGCGTCCCGCCCTGGGCGCCGCCCTGGCGGTGCTGGCCGGCGCCGGCCAGAGCGGGCTGACCCTGTGGGCGCGCGGCGGCGGCTCGGCGACCGCGGGCACCGGCGCCTTCCTCACCGGTCTGCTCTGCCTGCTGCCGTTCGCGGCCGTGCAGGGCGTGCTGCCCACGGCCGGGGAACCGGCGTTCACCGGGGTGGCACTGCTCTTCCTCGGAACGGTGCCGACCCTGCTCGCCTACCGCTGGTACTTCACCGGTCTCACCGCCGTGCCGGGGACGACCGCCTCGGTGCTGGTGCTGCTGGAGCCGGCCACGGCCGCGCTCATCGGCGTGCTGTTCCTCGGCGAGCCGCTCACCGCGGGCCTGCTGGCCGGCTCGGCGCTGCTGCTGGCCGCGATCGCGGCGCTGGCGCGGGCGTAACGGCGCGGCGGGGCCGCAGCGGAAGAGCGCGCCCATGGCGGAGCGGCCGACGGCGCAGCGGCCGGGGGCCGTCCGGACGTAGGGCGGCGTGCACCCGGGCAGACCAGCTGTGGTCGCCGGGGGCACGCCGCCGTGCTGTCGTGGGCCGCATGAACTCCTCCCTCCCCGCCCGGGCCGCCGCCACCGCCACGATCGCCGTCCTCCTCGCCGCGGGCGCCGTCGCCCCCGCCACCTCCGCCTCGGCGGCGGCGGGCGGCAGGCGCGACGTCACCGCCGAGCAGTGCCGGGCCGCAGGAGGGCACGTCGAGGGCAGCGGCTACTGCGTCGACGCGGGCGGCGAGGACGCCTGGGGAGCCCCCATCGACGGACAGGCGGTCAACCCCGATCCGCGCCCCGGCCAGGAGGACTGAGCAGCCGCGGAGCCACGGAGCCGCCGCTCAGGGCACCGGCCGCAGGGCGACCGGGCGCGCGGCCGCCGGGCCGGGGGTCAGCGTGCGCAGCACCAGGTCGATCCGCACCCTCGCCGCGCCCGCCCGCTGCAGCGCGGCGGCGACCGCCCGTAACTCCTCCGGGCCGGTGCAGGCCAGGTGGAGCTCCAGGTCGGCGTCGCCGGCGAGGGCCAAGCCGCTCCGGACGGCCGGGAACTCCGCAGCCAGCCGGTCGAAGTCGAGCGGGACGGGCCCGTAGCCGACCCGGGCGACCGCGTGCAGGTCGCGGGCCTGCCCGGGCAGGCCCGGCGCGGGCTCGGGCCCGGCCGGGACCAGGGCGAGCGGGGCCGTCACCGGTGCTGGAGCTGTGCGGTGGGCGCCGGAGCGGGCGCTGCCACCGGGGCGGCGACGGGCGGGGCGACCAGCCGGGGGTCCAGCACCAGGGTGTGCACCCCGAGCGGGGTGGTGAGGCTCCGCAGGGCGGGCTCGCCCATCTCGACGTAGTCGTGGTCCGGCCCGAGCAGGGCGGCGAGGGCCTCGGGGCTGGAGAAGCCGACCGCGCAGCGACGGCCGTCCCGCAGGCGGAACAGGCGGAGGGCGGAGATGCCCCCGCTGCCGGTGCGGCAGCCGGTGAGGGTGTCGGTGTCGGTGTCGGCGCCGGTGTCGGTGCCGGCGCCGGGGGTGTCGGCGGTGGCGTGGGCGGTGACTGTGGCGTTGGCGTTTGCGTTGGCGGTGACCGGAACGTGCCAGACGAGGCGGGCCATGCGGATGCTCCCGGGTGGGGTGGTGGTGCCTGCCGGAACTGCTTCCTCGACGCTAGGCCCGGTCCGGGCACAGCGTCGCCGGTCCTGACGCGGCATTGACCGAATGGGGTGGCGCGTTGACGCACCCCTGACACCCGGCTCACCCGTTGGGACGACGGCAGCCCTGCGACCGGCCGCACACCGGCCGACGGCGCCGCGAACACGTCCCGACCGGCGCCCGGGCGCGGACGGGTCGGGGCGCTCCGAAAAAACTTGCCTCCCGCGCCGCGGCGGACCACGGTGGAGTCGGCTGCCCGTGACGGCCGCCGAGACGCCTCGTGATGCCTGCGCGATGCCTGCGCAGCGCCCTGCCCTGATGACCGCCGGAGCGGTCGCCGACGCCGCCCGGAGCGCTCCGGGAAGGGGGGAGGTGGAGCGAGGGGCCCGGAACGAGATATCTTGACGTCAAGACGTTGGAGACGTGAAGCGGAGTACCGATGACTGACTCGACCATCATCTATACGCACACCGACGAGGCTCCGGCCCTGGCGACCTACTCGTTCCTGCCGGTGGTCCAGGCGTACGCCTCGACGGCGGGCGTGCGGGTGGAGACCCGTGACATCTCCCTGGCCGGGCGCATCATCGCCAGCTTCCCGGAGCGTCTGACCGAGGCCCAGCGGATCGGCGACGCCCTGGCCGAGCTCGGCGAGCTCGCCAAGACCCCGAGCGCCAACATCATCAAGCTGCCGAACATCTCGGCCTCCGTGCCGCAGCTCAAGGCCGCCATCGCCGAGCTGCAGGCCCAGGGCTACGCCCTGCCGGACTACCCGGACGACCCGCAGACCGACGAGGACAAGGACGTCCGCGCCCGCTACGACAAGGTCAAGGGCAGCGCCGTCAACCCGGTCCTGCGCGAGGGCAACTCGGACCGCCGCGCCCCGCAGTCGGTCAAGAACTACGCCAAGACCCACCCGCACCGCATGGGCGCGTGGACCGCGGAGTCCAAGACCAACGTCGCCACCATGGGCGAGAACGACTTCCGCTCCACCGAGAAGTCCACCGTGATCGCCGCCGACGGCGCCCTGCGCATCGAGCTGGTCGGCGAGGACGGCACCACCACCGTGCTGCGCGAGAAGGTCCCGGTGCTGGCCGGCGAGGTCGTCGACGCCTCGGTGATGCGCGCCGCCGCCCTGAACGAGTTCCTGGCCGCGCAGGTCGCCCGGGCCAAGGCCGAGGGCGTGCTGTTCTCGGTGCACCTCAAGGCCACCATGATGAAGGTCTCCGACCCGATCATCTTCGGCCACGTCGTCCGCGCCTTCTTCCCGAAGACCTTCGCCAAGTACGGCGAGGTGCTGGTCGCCGCCGGTCTGAACCCGAACAACGGCCTCGGCGGCATCCTGGCCGGCCTGGACAACGTGCCGCACCTGGGTGCCGAGATCAAGGCCTCCTTCGAGGCCGAGCTGGCCGAGGGCCCGGCGCTGGCCATGGTCGACTCGGACAAGGGCATCACCAACCTGCACGTGCCGAGCGACGTCATCGTCGACGCCTCGATGCCGGCCATGATCCGCACCTCCGGCCACATGTGGGGCCCGGACGGCCAGGAGGCCGACACCCTCGCCGTGCTGCCGGACAGCAGCTACTCCGGCGTGTACCAGGCCGTGATCGACGACTGCCGCGCCAACGGCGCCCTGGACCCGGCCACCATCGGCTCGGTGCCGAACGTCGGCCTGATGGCCCAGAAGGCCGAGGAGTACGGCTCCCACGACAAGACCTTCGAGATCGCGGCCGCCGGCACCGTCCGCCTGGTCGACGCCGAGGGCAACGTGGTGCTGGAGCAGGCCGTGCAGCCGGGCGACATCTTCCGCGCCTGCCAGACCAAGGACCTGCCGATCCAGGACTGGGTCAAGCTGGCCGTCACCCGCGCCCGCGCCACCGGCGACCCGGCGGTGTTCTGGCTCGACGAGAACCGCGCCCACGACGCCGTGCTGATCGAGAAGGTCAAGACCTACCTGCCGCAGCACGACACCACCGGCCTGCAGATCGAGATCATGTCCCCGGTCGAGGCCACCAAGTTCTCGCTGGAGCGCATCCGCCGCGGCGAGAACACCATCTCGGTGACCGGCAACGTGCTGCGCGACTACCTGACCGACCTCTTCCCGATCCTGGAGCTGGGCACCAGCGCCAAGATGCTGTCGGTCGTCCCGCTGATGGCGGGCGGCGGCCTGTTCGAGACCGGCGCGGGCGGCTCCGCCCCGAAGCACGTCCAGCAGCTGGTCAAGGAGAACTACCTGCGCTGGGACAGCCTGGGCGAGTTCTTCGCGCTGGCCGCCAGCTTCGAGCACCTGGCCGCCAGCACCGGCAACGCCCGCGCCAAGGTGCTGGCCGACACCCTGGACCGCGCCACCGGCACCTTCCTCAACGAGGACAAGTCGCCGAGCCGCCGCCTCGGTGGCATCGACAACCGCGGCAGCCACTTCTACCTGGCCATGTACTGGGCCCAGGAGCTGGCCAAGCAGACCGCCGACGCCGAGCTGGCCAAGGCCTTCGACGGCCTGGCCAAGGCGCTGACCGAGCAGGAGCAGACGATCGTGGACGAGCTGATCGCCGTCCAGGGCTCGCCGGTCGACCTCGGCGGCTACTACCAGCCGGACCCGGCCAAGGCCGCCGCCGTGATGCGCCCGTCCAAGACCTTCAACGAGGCGCTCGCCAACCTCAGCTGACGACAGCCGAGTTCGAGGCAACGGGAGGCCCCCGGGTCCGCACCTGCGGACCCGGGGGCCTCCCGGCTTCGGCGCGCCGGCTCTCGTCCTCCGATCTCCGTCCGCCCGTCGGCCCGGTCAGGCCAGGCCGAGCACCACTCCGGTGCCGGCCAGCAGCAGGAGGGCGGTGCCGGTGGTGCGCGGCAGGGCGAGGGCCGTACCGACCGCCTCGCGCAGCAGCTGGTACGGGCCGTACGCGAGCAGGCCGTCCGCACCGAGCACCCGGGCCGGCGCTCCCGCCGCGCGGGCGGCCAGGGCGGAGCGGACGGTGTGGAAGCCGCTGGTGACCACCGTGCAGCGGTAGCCGGGACGCTCGGCGGCCATCAGCGCGGCGCTGAGGCGCAGGTTCTCGACGGTGTTCACGGCCTGCTCCTCGCGCCGGATCCGCTCCTCAGGGACGCCCCGGGCGATCAGGTAGCGGGCCATCGCGGCCGCTTCGGTGCACTCCTCGTGCGGCCCCTTGCCGCCGGTCACCAGCACCAGCGGCCGGTACCCGGCGGCCTCCTCGGCGGCGTAGCGCTCCAGCGCGACGTCCAGGCGGGCCGCCAGGACCGGCGCGGGCTCACAGCCGTCCAGCGCGGCGCCGAGGACCACCAGGAAGTCGGACCCGGGGGGCACCGGGCGGCGGCGCTGGTGCAGGGCGCAGCCGAGGAAGCCGAGCAGCCAGAGCAGGACGTACCCGCCGAGGAGCGCGACGGTCAGCAGCAGGGCGTACATACCCCTCGAACGCGCCCGGCAGGAGCACCGTTCCGGAGCGGGCGGAGGCGGCCTCCCTCGGGGCGCGCGGGACCCGGGCGGACGGTGCGCGGGGGCGAACCCGGGGCGGACGGTGCGCGGGGGCGAACCCGGGCGGACGGTGCCGGAGAGACGCGGGAGCCCCCGTTCCGCAGGGGGAACGGGGGCTCCGCCGGGGCGCGTGGACGGACCTCAGCCGGCGTCGGCCGCAGGGGCAGCGGGGATGACGGGCGTGCCCGGCGTGCCGGGCTCGGCGGCGGCGCTGCCCGCCGGGCGGGGGCCGCGCCTGTGCAGCGAGGCCAGGTAGGCGTTGTACGCCGCCAGCTCGGCGTCCCCGCTGCGGTCCTCGGCGCGGTCGCGGCGACGGGCCTGGCGCTGCTCCGAGCCCATCCACTGGTAGACCAGCGCGATCAGCACGATCGCCGTCGGGATCTCGCCGAACGCCCAGGTGATGCCGCCGGCCAGCTTCTGGTCCTCCAACAGATCCGTCCCGGGTGGTGCGCCCTGAACGGTGAAGGTGGAGACCAGCGGATGCCCGGCCATCATCACCGCGACGCCGAAGAAGGCATGGAACGGCATCCCCATGAACAGCTCGATGATCCGCATCACGTGGCCGGGGCGGTGCGGGCCCGGGTCCACACCCATGATCGGCCAGAAGAAGGCCAGACCGGTCATGAGGAAGTGGACCATCATGAAGATGTGCCCGAGGCGGTACTGCATCAGGAAGTCGAACAACGGGGTGAAGTAGACCCCGTACAGGCTCGCGATGAACAACGGGATGGTGAACGCCGGGTGCGAGACCACCCGGACGTACCGGCTGTGCAGCAGCGCCACCAGCAGCTCGCGCGGGCCGCGGGGGCGGCCCTTGCCCGCGGGGCGCAGGGCCCGCAGGGCCAGGGTGATCGGGGCGCCGAGCAGCAGCAGGATCGGCGTCAGCATCGACAGCACCATGTGCTGGATCATGTGCGCGCTGAACAGCACCATGCCGTAGTCGTTCAGCCCGGAGCAGGTGACCAGCAGCAGGGTGCCGACTCCGGCGACCCAGCCGACGATCCGGCCGACCGGCCAGCGGTCGCCGCGCCGGTACAGCCGGACGACGCCGACCAGGTACAGCCCGAGCGCCACCAGGCCGCCGAGCAGGAACACCCAGTCCGGGGACCACGTCCACACGTTCGACAGGGTGAACGGGCCTAGCTGGGTCATCCCGCCGTGGTGGTGCATGCCTGACATTCCATCGCCCATCGGCGGGTCCTGCTTCCGTCCTCGTGGCCCCTGTGCGGGTCCGGTTCGCCCCTTTTGCTTGGCATACAGCCTAGGTGGGCCTTACCTCGGCCCGGCCCCCGGCCCCTCGGTACGGGGCCGTCCGGCGGGTCGCGGGGGTCGGACGCCGGTCGGGCGCCGGTCGGGCGCGGGCCGGACGCACCGACCGACCGGTCGGCCTGGCCCGGGCGGTCGGTCCGGCGCCCGGGTCCACGTCGGGCAGACGGCCCGGAGGCGAGGCGGGGACGGGGGCCGGGAGGCGGGGTTTGTACCTGACACCGGTGGCAGCTCCTACCGTCGGGGCGCGATGAACGCGACCCGACGAAGAGGGGGAGGAACGATGAGCGAGTTGGCCGGCAAGGTGGCCCTGGTGACCGGTGGAAGCCGGGGGATCGGCGCGGCGGTGGCCCGGCGGCTGGCGGCCGGGGGAGCAGCGGTGGCGCTGACCTATGTCCGGGAGCAGGGGCGGGCCCGGGCGGTGGTCGAGGAGATCGAGGCGGCCGGTGGCCGGGCGGTGGCGATCCGGGCGGACCTGGCGGAGCCGGACGCCGCGGCGCGGGCGGTGGAGGAGACGGTCCGGGAGCTGGGCGGGATCGACGTCCTGGTGAACAACGCGGGCTTCCTCGCCCACGGCCCGCTCGCCGAGGTGACGGTCGAGGAGCTCGACCGGGTGCTCGCCGTCGACATCCGGTCGGTGTTCCTGGCCGCCCAGGCCGCGGCCCGGCACATGGGGGAGGGCGGGCGGATCATCAGCATCGGCTCCTGCTTCAACGGGCGCGTCCCGGGCGGGGACTTCGTCCTCCAGGCGACGGCCAAGACCGCGCTGACCGGGCTGACCAAGGGGCTGGCCCGGGAGCTCGGTCCGCGCGGGATCACCGTGACCGTCGTCGATCCCGGCCCGATCGACACCGACATGAACCCGGCCGACGGCGACTCGGCCGACTTCCAGCGCGGGCTGACCGCCCTGGGGCGTTACGGCGAGGCCGAGGACGTCGCCGCCGCCGTGGCCTTCCTGGCCAGCCCCGGCGGGCGGTACGTCACCGGCACCGCGCTGGCGGTGGACGGCGGCTACACCGCCTGAGCGGGCGACCCGGCGCGGCCGCGGGCCCGGCCGCGCCGGGGGCTCAGCGCCGGTCGTGGTCCCCGGTCGCGCCGTCGGTGAGCTCGCGCAGGATGTCCATGTGCCCGGCGTGCCGGGCGGTCTCGGTGGCCATGTGGATCAGCACCCAGCGCAGCGACACCGTCCGGCCGGACCACGAGGTGCCGAGGGAGTCCAGCTCCAGCTGCTCGATCGCCTCGTCGGCGGCGGCACGTGCCCGGGCGTAGAAGGCCAGCACGTCCGCCGTCGACTCGTGCGGTTCGATCCGCATGTCGGAGCTCTCGTCGGCGTCGACGTCGAACGGCAGCGGGCCGGTCTCCAGGCCGAAGGTCTGGCGGAACCAGCCGAGTTCGGCGCCGCCGAGGTGCTTGACCAGCCCCAGCAGGTTGGTGCCCGAGGGCGTCAGGGGTCGGCGCAGCTGCTCGTCGTCCAGGCCCTCGACCTTCCAGAGCACCGCGTCGCGGTGCCGGTCGAGGGCGGTGTGGAGGCATTCCTTCTCGGCGCCGGTGAACGGCACGACCTTGATCATGGCGGGACCGTAGCAGGGGCCTCCGACATCGGGCCGGGAGCGGGCGGGAGCCCCCTCGACGCCTGATGGGCCTTCAGGTCGCTTTGTGTTCGGTCTTGTCGGGTTGTGTTAGGTGAAATATCGTATGGCACCGCCGCTGAGACCGAGCGGCCCGGCGGGATCCGTGGCGTCCGTACCCCCATGCCATGCAGAGGGCGTCGCCGAGTCCGCACGCCCCGGTCCGGACCGCCGGAACCGGCTCCATCCACCCCGCGCCGAGGCCAGAGCCCTTCGGTGGCCCAGGCCCGGCCCCCTCCTCACCCACCCGGGAAGCCCCCACATGCGCAGAACGCCACCTCGCGTCGCCGGCATGCTCGTCGCCATGGCCCTCGCGGCCTCCGGCCTCGGAGCCGTCACACTCTCCACCGCCACGCCGGCCGCCGCCCTCGGCAACGGCAACGCCCTCACGCCGCCCATGGGTTGGAACTCGTGGAACAGCATCGGCGCCTACGTCACCGAAAGCGAGGTCAAGCAGACCATCGACTTCATGTCGGCCAACGGCCTCGTCCAGGCCGGCTACGACACCGTCACCATCGACGACGGCTGGTCGGCGCGCCACCGCGACGGCCAGAGCACGGACTTCGTGAAGACCGCCGACGGTGCCATGCAGCTGTACGACGACAACGGCGCTCCGGTCAGCGGCACCGACGGGCGCGGCAGCGATCCGACCAGCGGCCACCTCGTCCCCGAGCCCCGGCAGTTCCCCGCGCAGACCGTCGACGGCCGGACCGTCAACGGCATCCAGTACCTGGCCTGGTACGCCCACAGCAAGGGCATGAAGCTCGGCCTCTACGCCACCGACACCTACACCACCTGCCAGGGCCACCCCGGCAGCCTCGGGCACGAGGCCACCGACGCCGCCGACTTCGTCTCCTGGGGCGTCGACTTCGTCAAGTACGACGACTGCCCCTACGGCCCCACCATCCTCGGCCCGGACGGCTACGCCTACTACCCGCAGGGCGAGGGCCAGGAGCTCACCCGGTCCATCTACGCCCGGACCCAGACCTTCCAGCGCGCCCTCGACGCGGCGACCGGCGCCGCGGGCAGGCCGAAGGCCACCCTCAGCCTGTCCGCACAGCCCGCGCACACCGGAATCCCCTCCCTGCTGCGCGCCGACGACCCGGCCCGCACCGATCCGCTGATCACCGCCGCCGGCACTCCGCCGCACCAGGCACCCGGCTACTCGCCCACCGGGATCTGGTGCGGCCAGGTCGCCAACATGTGCCGGATCGGCGGCGACCGGGACAGCGAACTGGACGGCGTGCTCTACAACGGCCAGTTGCAGACCGCCCTGAAGTACCCCGGCAACGTCCACCCGGGCAGCTGGAACGACCTGGACATGATGTTCGCCGGCTGGCAGGACACCTACGGCGTCTGGGGCGTCACCGACACCTCCCGGGGCCACAAGCCCTTCACGGACGACGAGTCGCGCACCGAGCTGTCCATCCTGTCGATGATGGCGGCCCCGCTGATCTCCGGCGCCGACCTGCGCAGCGCGGCCGACTCGCAGCACACCGCCGACGGCTACACCTGGTCCACCGGCATCAGCCCCTCCGCGCTGGCTCTCCTGAAGAACCGCGACATGATCGCCATCGACCAGGACGGCCTCGCCGAGCCCGCCACCCTGGTCGGCAGGGCGCCCTCCTCCCCGACCGCCCCCGTGGTCCTCGAGCGCCGACTGGCCAACGGCGACCTGGCGGTGGCGCTGGTCAACCAGGACCCGGACAACTGGGCCATGATCAGCACCAGCTTCGCCGACCTCGGCCTGACCGGCTCCTCCTACGGCTACCGGGAGCTGTGGACCGGCGCCACCGGCACGGCCACCGGCTCCCTCGGGGGCAACTGGATCCCCGCGCACGGCGTCGCGCTCTACCGTGTCGCCGGCGGAGCCGGCGGGTCGTCGGTCGTCGGCGACGGCAGGTACCACGTGATCAGCCCGGGCGGCACCGCGGGCCAGGTGCTCGAGGTCCAGGGCGGCTGCTCCGCACCCGTCGGCGGCAACTCCGGCATCGCCGCCCGCCGGAGCGGCGACGCCGCGCAGCAGTGGCTGTTCACGCCCACCGCGGACGGCACCGTGACCATCACCGACGGCTGCTCCACGGCGGCCCAGACGCACACCGTGCTCTCCGGCGGCAGCGGCGTCGGCACCGCGTACCTGCTCAACGCGTCGCCCGGCAACCCGTGGCAGAAGTGGAAGGTCACCCGGAACGCCGGTGGCGCCCTCACCGTCACCAACGTCGGCAACGGCCTGACCCTGGACGTCGCCGGCACCGCGGCCGGCTCCCCGGCCATGACCAATCCGGCCAATCCGGCTGCAGCTGGCCAGAGTTGGACCGTCCTGTCCTGACCGACGGGGCCCCGGCCGGGGGGCCGCCACCCGGCCGGGGCCCCCCCCGCGCCGCGGCGCCCCCGCCCGCCCGCGGGGCAACCCCGCCGCCCCTGGGCCCCGCAGCCGAGGGGGGATCCGG
>NZ_JBIDAK010000021.1:0-146383 GCF_043202455.1 Kitasatospora sp. NPDC048194 | reverse complement strand
CGCCCGGTTACATTCCGAACCCGGAAGCTAAGCCTCACAGCGCCGATGGTACTGCAGGGGGGACCCTGTGGGAGAGTAGGACGCCGCCGAACAATCATTCCGAAAAGACCCCCTCCCGGACGGGAGGGGGTCTTTTTGCGTTACCCTCTGCCAATGCAGAACCTGACCCTGACCTGGCAGTCCGCCGGGGGCGCCGCCGTCGGCCTCTACGGGGGTGCGTACGTTGCCGCGCGGGTCCGGAAGCCGGGGGTGTCGGCGCTGCTGCGCGAGGCCGGCACCCTGTTGGCGCTGTTCGCGCTCTGGCAGCTGGTGGGGCACCTGTCGGTGATGAGCGCCGATCACGCGCTGGACCGGGCGGGCTGGATCCACCGCACGGAGCTGGCGATCGGGTTGCCGGACGAGGCCTCCTGGCAGGCGGCGGTCACGCCGTACCCGGTGCTGGTGAGGCTGGCCAACTACTACTACGCGGTGATGCACTTCGCGGTGATGCTGGCGGTGCTGCTCTGGGTGTACGTGCGGCACCGGGAGCGCTACGCGTGGGTGCGCAACACGGTGGTGATCACCACCGCGGTCTGCCTGCTGGTGCAGTTCGTCCCGGTGGCGCCGCCGCGGATGCTCCCGCAGAGCGGGTTCGTCGACGTGGCGGCCGAGTACGGGCAGTCGGTGTACGGGGGTGCGGTCGGCGGGGTGGTGGTGGCCGACCAGCTGTCGGCGATGCCGTCGGTGCACGTCGCCTGGTGCGTGCTGGCGGCGGTCGCGGTCGTGCGGGTGTCGCCGAGCCCGTTCCGCTGGGTGATGGTGCTGCACCCGGTGCTGACGGTGGCGGTCGTCGTGGTGACGGCCAATCACTTCTGGGCCGACGGCATCGTGGCGGTCGTGATCCTGCTCCTCGCCTACGCGGTGCTGGCGCTGGTGGCACGCCGACGGGGTCGGACCCCCGTCGAGACGGAGGTGCGACCCCGCAGTGGTGCTCGGGAGCGGTCGAGGCAGCAGGTCACTTGACCGGCAGGGCGACCTTCCCCCAGGAGCCGTTGCTGAGCGCGGAGGTGGCCCAGTACCAGGCGGCGAGCCCGGCGACAGCCGCGATCCAGCCGGCCGCCTTGGCGAGGCCGCCGTACCCGCCGAAGGTGGCGACGGCGGACAGCACCAGGGAGAGCGTCAGCAGGCCGTAGACGGCGCGGCCGACGAGTCCGGAGCCCCAGCTCGCCGCGGTGAGGCTGAGGGCGAGCAGGGCCCACAGCAGCAGGAACAGGCCGGCGGCGTTCTTGCTCGCGCCGCCCGCGACCGACCAGGTCGCCCAGAAGGCGCCGAGGCTGGTGAAGGCGGTACCGGTGAAGCCCTCGCCGCGGCGGAGCTGCCACAGGCCCGCGATGAAGAGGGTGACGCCGCCGAGCAGGTGGGCGAGGTGGCCGGCGTCCCCGACCCCGGCGCCGTGCAGGATGCCGGTGGAGAGCAGACCGTAGGCGAGCAGTGTCAGGCCGAGGGCGAGGTAGCCGAGGCTACCCGCGTCGGCGCCGGTGGAGCGGGCGTTCGATGCCCCGGTAGCGTCGTTGCTCACCGGAGGCTCCTTTCACTCTGGGCGCGCGCAGGGCGCAGTGACGCTTGGTGTGGGTTCGAGGAGTGGGTGCGCGCGACCGCGCCGGGGGCGCACGGCGAAGGTGCGCGCGGGCAGCGGTCAGAGGTGAGGTCAGAAGTGATGGGCCGGCGGAGATCCGCTGGTCACGTCCCCTCCGGGGGATTCCCCGGTGTGATCGGTGTACCCGACACGGGACCCTTGTACCCTTGTGAATATAACAATTTGTGACTGCGTCAGCTGCGGACCGTTCAGGGCTGACGCTGGTTCGGGACCCGCAGCGTCAGGATCGCCATGTCGTCGGACGGCGGCTCCGCGGCGAACCGTTCGACCGCGCGCTGCACCCGCATCGCGACCGCCCCGGCGGTCAGGCCGGTGCAGCCGGTGAGCACCTCGGCCAGCCCGTCGTCGCCCAGCATCCGCGGGCCCTCGCGGCGCTCGGTGACGCCGTCGGTGACGCAGAGCAGGACCTCGCCGGGGGAGAGCACCAGGTGCTCGGCGGTGAGGTCGAGGTCGTCCATGACGCCGAGCAGGGGTTGCGGGGTGGCCGCCCGGTCGACCCGGCCGTCGGTGCGCAGTCGCAGCGGCAGCGGGTGGCCGGCGCAGACCAGGGACAGTTCGGTGCTGCCGTCCGGCCGGGGCGTGAGCTCGCCGTAGAGCAGGGTCAGGAAGCGGCTGCGCGAACCCTCGTCCAGGATGGCCGCGTTGAGGCGGCTGAGCACCTGCGGGGCGTCCAGGCCCTCGCGGGCCAGCAGGCGCAGCGAGTGCCGGGCCAGGCCGGTGACCGAGGCGGCCTCGGGGCCGGTGCCGCAGACGTCGCCGATGGCGAAGCCGTAGGTGCCCTCGCGGATGGTGAACAGGTCGTAGAAGTCGCCGCCGACCTCGTTGCCCTCGCCCGCGGCCTGGTAGTAGACGTCCACCTCGACGCCCGGGATCTCGGGCAGGTCGGGCGGCAGCAGGCTGCGCTGGAGGGCCTGGCTGGTGGCTGTGCGCTCCGAGTAGAGCCGGGAGTTGTCCAGGGCGAGGGCGGCCCGGCGGGAGAGGTCCTCGGCGAGTTCGAGGATCTCCTGGCGGAAGCGGGTGCCGGCCGGGACGCCGAGCGCGAGCAGACCGATGACCCGGTTGCGGGCCGTCAGCGGCAGCACCACGGTCTCGCCGAGCAGGCCGGCCAGTTCGGGGCTGTCGGCGAGTCCGCGGGCGGCCGCGGTCTCGGTGGGCGCCGACCAGAAGCGGACGCCGTGGGTGGGGCCGGCCTCGGGGGCGGGGGTCTTGTCGAGCAGGTCGCGCAGCGGGTCGATGCGGTCCTCGTCCTCGTGCAGGACGAAGGCCGGGCCGGCCGAGGAGCCGTGGTCGCCGTTGGTGTAGACGGCGCACCAGGAGGAGAGGGTGGGGACGGCCATCTGGGCCATCAGCGCGAGGGTCTGCTCGTGTTCGAGGGTGCCGGCGAGCAGGTCGGAGGCTTCGACGAGGAAGGACAGCGAGCCGCGGCGCAGCCGTTCGAGCTCGGTCAGCCGGGTGCTCTCGACGGCCAGCGCGACTCGGTCGGCGGCGAACTGGAGGCGCAGCGCGTCCTCGTTGTCGTAGCGGCCGGGCACGGTGGTGGCGATGCCGAGCGACCCGATCAGGCGGCCCTCGACCTTGAGCGGGACGGTGATCAGGGAGCGCATGCCGCTGTCGGCGAGCAGGGGCAGGCCGGTGGGGCGGGCGGCCAGGTCCTCGTGGACGGTGGGCAGCCGGGCGGAGTCGTAGCGGTTGCCGGTCTCGACGGGGAACCGGGCGTGCCGGCGCAGTCCGGTGCTGAAGCCGGTGGTGGCGCGGAGCTCGAACTCGGTCTCGTCGTCGGTGGTGAGCAGCAGGTAGGCGGCGTCGGCGTCGAGCAGGTCGCGGGCGCGTTCGACGGTGCGCTGGAGCAGGGTGTCCAGGTCGTCGGTGGCGACCGGGCCGGCCAGCAGGTCGAGCCGGGGGCCGGCGGATTCGGGGCGCTCGCCGGGCAGGGCGCGGGCGGGGGAGCGCAGCACCGCGCGGTCGGGTTCGCGGACGAGCAGGCAGAGCGTGGAGGGGACGCCCTCGGTGTCGCGCACCCGGACCTGGACGCCGTAGACCTCGACCTCCTCGCCGTCGGCGCGGCGGACGCCGTAGCCGCCCTCCCAGCGGGCCAGCTGAAGGGTGTCGGAGAGGCCGAGGCCGCGGCCGGGCGACTGCGGCCAGACGGCGAGGTCGGCCCAGGGGCGGCCGAGGACGGCGGAGGCGGGGTGCTGGAAGAGGGCCTCGGCGTCGGGGTTCCAGGCCAGGACGCGGCCGTCCTCGTCGAGCTGGACGACGGCGACGTGCAGCGGTCCGGCGCTGCTGGGCAGGTCGCTGCCGGGGGTGGCGGGGACGGCGTAGGCGGTGCCGACCACGTGGGCGGGCAGGCTGAGCCGGAACCACACGGTCTTCTGCCCGGCCGCGTACTCGACGCCCCAGCGCTCGGCGAGGGCGGAGCACATCAGCAGGCCGCGGCCGCCCTCGCCGTCGGGGTCGGCGTAGCGGTCGGAGGCGGAGGCGGGCCCGTCGCCGAGGGAGGGCAGGCTGCGTTCGGGGTGGTGGTCGGTGACCTCGATCCGGACGGTCTCCTCCTCGCGCAGGCAGCAGACCTCGGCGGCGGTGCCGGCGTGCACGACGGCGTTGGTGACCAGCTCGCTGACCAGGACGACGGCGTCGTCGACGACCTCGGGCAGGCCCCAGCCGAGCAGCGCGTCCCGGACGAAGCCCCGGGCGGCGGCCGCGGACCTGCCGTCGGGGTCGAAGGTGGCGGCTGCGCGCGCGGTGACCACGTTGCCACGTCTCCTCTGCTGGTCTTGCCCTGGCTGTCCGGTGCGGCGCCGACTCCCCGCGCGCGCCGTCGGGGTGCGGCGGCGCTGGGTCGGGTCGTGGCCCGGTGCAGCGCTCCACCCTACTTTCCGCTTGGTTCCCCGTGGGGGCGGGGCGGTGAAACAGGCACTGGAGGGTGATTCTGCCCACCTGTTTCGGACGGTGCGGTACCAACCGAGCGCAACCGGCCGTGCACTCGGCGCCAGTGCTGCCAGACTGGGGGGTCCGCGACGGCCGGTGGGAGCAGTACGGTCGTGTGGGTGCCGGTGTGCCGAGTGGGTCCGCCGGTGCGCAGCCCAGCCGGGCCGGTGCCCGGGCGCGTGCCGGAACGGCGCGGCGGTCACCGGACAGTTCACTACGTGGGAGGGGCCCGTTGAGTTCGGCCACCAAGGACGCAACCAAGGACGCATCCGGTTCGACGCCGCCCGCCCAGCGCGGCGGACGGTCCGGGACGGCGCCGCGGAACGTGGCCGGCCGGCGTTCGGGCCACAACCGGGGTGCCGAGCCGGCCGACCTGCGCAAGCTGCTGTCCGCGCTGACCGCGATGCGGGACGGCAACTTCCGCCGCCGGCTGACGGTCCCGGGCGACGGGCCGCTGGCGGAGATCGCCGCGGTGTTCAACGAGGTCGCCGAGCGCAACCAGCACCTGACCGGGGAACTGGCCCGGGTGCGCCGGGCGGTCGGCCGCGAGGGCCGGCTGAACGAGCGGTTGGAGACCGGCGCGGGCGAGGGCGCCTGGATGGCGGCCGTCGACAACTGCAACGCGCTGATCGACGACCTGGCCCGTCCGATGGCCGAGGTGGGCCGGGTGCTGACCTCGATCGCGGAGGGCGACCTGGACCAGAAGATGGAGCTGCGCTCGCTGCACAGCAACGGGGTGAGCCACCCGCTGCGCGGCGAGTACCTGAAGATCGGGCGGACCGTCAACGGGCTGGTGGACCAGCTCTCGGAGTTCACCGACGAGGTGACCCGGGTGGCCCGCGAGGTGGGCACCGAGGGCAAGCTCGGCGGTCAGGCGAAGGTCCGCAGCGTGTCCGGCAGTTGGAAGGACCTGGCGGATTCGGTCAACACCATGGCGGGCCGGCTGACCGCGCAGGTCCGCAACATCGCCCAGGTGACCACGGCGGTGGCCAAGGGCGATCTGTCCCGCAAGGTCACGGTGGACGTGGCGGGCGAGATGCTGGAGCTGAAGAACACCGTCAACACGATGGTGGACCAGCTGAACAGCTTCGCCGCCCAGGTCACGACGGTGGCGCGGGACGTCGGTACCGAGGGGCGGCTGGGCGGTCAGGCGCAGGTGCCGGGCGTGGCCGGGGTCTGGCGCGAGCTGACCGACTCGGTGAACTTCATGGCCGACAACCTGACCGGCCAGGTGCGCAACATCGCGCAGGTGACGACGGCGGTGGCGCGCGGGGACCTCTCGCAGAAGATCGAGGTGGACGCGCGCGGCGAGATGCTGGAGCTGAAGAACACCATCAACACGATGGTCGACCAGCTCTCCGGCTTCGCCGAACAGGTGACCAGGGTGGCCCGCCAGGTGGGCACCGAGGGCCGGCTGGGCGGTCAGGCGCAGGTCCCCTGGGCGGCCGGGGTCTGGCGGGACCTGACCGACAACGTCAACTTCATGGCGAACAACCTCACCGACCAGGTGCGCAACATCGCGCAGGTGACGACCGCGGTCGCCAAGGGCGACCTGTCGCAGAAGATCCAGGTGGACGCGCGCGGGGAGATCCTGGAGCTGAAGAACACCATCAACACGATGGTCGACCAGCTCTCCTCGTTCGCCGACGAGGTGACCCGGGTGGCCCGGGACGTCGGTACGGAGGGCATCCTCGGCGGCCAGGCCAGCGTGCCCGGGGTGTCGGGGACGTGGAAGGACCTGACCAACAGCGTCAACCTGATGGCCAACAACCTGACCAGCCAGGTCCGCAACATCGCCGAGGTGACCACGGCGGTGGCGCGCGGCGACGTGTCGAAGAAGATCACCGTCGACGCCCGGGGCGAGATCCTCGAGCTGGTGACCACCGTCAACACCATGGTCGACCAGCTGTCGGCCTTCGCCGACGAGGTGACGCGGGTCGCCCGCGAGGTGGGCACCGAGGGCATCCTGGGCGGTCAGGCCCGGGTCCGCGGGGTGTCGGGGATCTGGAAGGACCTGACCGACAACGTCAACTTCATGGCTTCGAACCTGACCGGGCAGGTGCGCAACATCGCCGAGGTCGCCTCCGCGGTGGCCCGCGGCGACCTCTCCAAGAAGATCACCATCGAGGCCCAGGGCGAGATCGCGATGCTCGCCGGGACCCTGAACACCATGGTCGACCAGCTGTCCGCGTTCGCGGTGGAGGTCACCCGGGTCGCCCGGGAGGTGGGCACCGACGGCACCCTGGGCGGCCAGGCGAGCGTGCCGGGCGTGGCCGGCATCTGGAAGGACCTGACCGACAACGTCAACCAGATGGCCAACAACCTGACCGGCCAGGTCCGCAACATCGCACTGGTGATCACGGCGGTGGCGCGCGGAGACCTCTCGCAGAAGATCGACGTCGACGCGCGGGGCGAGATCCTCCAGCTCAAGACCAACATCAACACCATGGTCGACCAGTTGTCCGCCTTCGCCGACGAGGTCACCCGGGTCGCCCGCGAGGTGGGCACCGACGGGCGCCTCGGCGGCCAGGCCCGGGTGCCCGGCGTGGACGGCACCTGGCAGGACCTCACCGAGTCGGTGAACGAGCTGGCCAACAACCTGACCCGGCAGGTGCGCGCGATCGCCCAGGTCGCCACCGCGGTGACCAGGGGCGACCTCAGCCTGCGGATCGACGTGGACGCCGCGGGAGAGCTCGACGAGCTCAAGGACAACATCAACCAGATGATCGCCAACCTGCGCGAGACCACCCGCACCAACCAGGAGCAGGACTGGCTCAAGACCAACCTGGCCCGGATCTCCGGCCTGCTGCAGGGCCGCCGGGACCTGGAGGCGGTCGCCTCGCTGATCATGACGGAGCTGACCCCCGTGGTCTCCGCCCAGCACGGCGCCTTCTTCCTCGCCCAGCCCGCCGGCCGCACCGCCGAGCTGATCACCGAGGACGACGACGAGAACGACACCGTGCTGCGGCTGATCGGCAGCTACGGCTACCAGCGGCGGGCGATGCCGACCACCTTCCGGCCCGGCGAGTCGCTGATCGGGCAGGCCGCCGTGGAGAAGCGGGCGATCATCGTCAAGGAGGCACCGCCCGGCTACCTCAAGGTCGCCTCCGGGCTCGGCGAGGCCTCCCCGGCCCACATCGTGGTGCTGCCGGTGCAGTTCGAGGGCCGGCTGCTCGGCGTGATCGAGCTGGCCACCTTCAGCTCCTTCACCACCGTCGCGCTGGACTTCCTCAACCAGATCGCCGACCTGATCGGCGTCACCGTCAACACCATCAGCGTCAACACCAAGACCGAGGGCCTGCTGCTGGAGTCCCAGCGGCTCACCGCGGAACTCTCGATGCGGTCTGCCGAGTTGGAGGCGCGCCAGGAGGAACTGGAGCGCACCAACGAGGAGTTGCAGGAGAAGGCCGAGCAACTCGCCCAGCAGAACCGGGACATCGAGATCAAGAACAGCGAGATCGAGGAGGCCCGGCAGGTCCTGGAGGAGCGTGCCGAGCAGCTCGCCCTGGCCTCGCGGTACAAGAGCGAGTTCCTCGCCAACATGTCGCACGAGCTGCGCACCCCGCTCAACTCGCTGCTGATCCTGGCCAAGCTGCTCTCCGACAACAACGAGGGCAACCTCTCGCCCAAGCAGGTCGAGTTCGCCGACACCATCCACGGCGCCGGCTCCGACCTGCTCCAGCTGATCAACGACATCCTCGACCTGTCCAAGGTCGAGGCCGGGAAGATGGACGTCCGCCCGACCCGGATCGCCCTGGTCCAGCTGGTGGACTACGTCGAAGCCACCTTCCAGCCCGTCGCGCTGGACAAGAACCTGGCCTTCGAGGTGCGGGTCTCGCCCGCCCTGCCGGTCACGCTGCACACCGACGAGCAGCGGCTCCAGCAGGTGCTGCGCAACCTGATCTCCAACGCGGTGAAGTTCACCGACACCGGAGGCGTCGACTTCTCGATCAGCCCGGCCGGCCACGACGTCCCGCAGCACGTGCGCGAGCGGCTGCTGGAGTCCGGCTCGATCCAGGGCCCGGACGACGAGCTGATCGCCTTCTCGGTCTCCGACACCGGCATCGGCATCCCCGGCAACAAGCTGCGGGAGATCTTCGAGGCGTTCAAGCAGGCCGACGGGACCACCAGCCGCAAGTACGGCGGCACCGGCCTCGGCCTGTCGATCAGCCGGGAGATCGCCCGGCTGCTCGGCGGCGAGATCCACGCCGAGAGCGAGCTCGGCCGGGGGTCGACGTTCACCCTCTACCTGCCGCTGCGCACCGAGGCCCCGGACGCCGTGCCCGCCGACCGGCCGGCGGAGCGTCCGGCCGCGCCCGCGCCGCGCGCCTCGGTGGGGGTGACCCCGGTGGGCCTGCCGGTGCCGGTCGGCGAGAACCCGGCCGACCACTGGGCCCAGGAGGTCCGGGAGATGGCCGAGGAGCGCCGCCGCGGTGCGGTGGAGCGCCGGCGCAGCGCCGCGCTCGAGAGCGCCGCCGCGGCCCGGACGGCGGAGCCCGCGCAGCAGCCGCGGCCCGACCGCGGCGACACCCGCTTCGACGGCCAGCAGGTGCTGATCGTGGACGACGACGTGCGCAACGTGTTCGCCCTGACCAGCGTGCTGGAGCAGCACGGCCTGACCGTGCTGTACGCCGAGAACGGCCGCGAGGGCATCGAGATGCTGGAGCAGCACGAGAACGTGGCGCTGGTCCTGATGGACATCATGATGCCGGAGATGGACGGCTACGCGACCACCGAGGCGATCCGCCGGATGCCCCAGTTCGCCGGGCTGCCGATCATCGCGCTGACCGCGAAGGCGATGAAGGGCGACCGCGAGAAGTCGCTGGAGGCGGGCGCCACCGACCACATCACCAAGCCGGTGGAGACCGACCACCTGCTGGCGGTGATGCACGAGTGGTTGAACGGCGACCGCGCGTGAACCCGGGCGCGGGCGCGAACCCCGGGCCGGACCCCGGGGTTCGCGCCCGCCGGTGGACCTGTTTGCTGGCGGTCGGACCCGGGAACCCGGTAGGGTCACCGAGCGTTGCGAACAGTGACCGGACGGCGACACCCTGCTGAGCGTGCGCCGGTGCACTGGCAGCGCGCCGCTCCGGATCGGGTCCCGATGGAGCGATGTGCCGGGCGAGGGGGTGCGGCTAGCATGACCGGAGTAGCGGTGGGCAGTGTGCGGGTGCCTTCACCGGGCGGCAGGCAGGCGACAGGAGGACGGGCCCCCATGCAGAAGGCGAAGATCCTCCTGGTCGACGACCGGCCGGAGAACCTGCTGGCGCTGGAGGCGATCCTCTCCGCCCTGGATCAGACGCTGGTGCGCGCCGCCTCCGGCGAGGAGGCGCTGAAGGCGCTGCTGACCGACGACTTCGCGGTGATCCTGCTGGACGTCCAGATGCCCGGGATGGACGGCTTCGAGACCGCCGCCCACATCAAGCGCCGCGAGCGCACCCGGGACATCCCGATCATCTTCCTCACCGCGATCAACCACGGCCCGCACCACACCTTCCGCGGCTACGCGGCCGGGGCCGTGGACTACATCTCCAAGCCCTTCGACCCGTGGGTGCTGCGGGCGAAGGTCTCGGTCTTCGTGGACCTGTACGTCAAGAACTGCCAGCTGAAGGAGCAGGCCGCGCTGCTGCGGCTGCAGCTGGAGGAGGGCGGCGGCGAGCAGGAGCTCGGCGGGGCGCTGCTGGGCGAGCTGTCCGCGCGGCTGGCGGCGGTCGAGGAGCAGGCGGAGGCGCTCGGGAAGCAGCTGGACGGGACGCAGGACGCCGGGGTGGCCGCCACCGCGGCGCACCTGGAGCGCAAGCTGGCCGGTCTGCGCCGGGCGTTGGACGCGATGCGGCCGGGCAGTTCGTAGGGTCGGCCCGGTACGGCTCGGCGCGTCCGGGCAGCTCGGAGGACCGGCCTCGGCTCGGTGCCGTTCGGTGCGGAACCGCGGCTCCGCGCTCGCCCGTCCGGGTGGTTCAGCGGTGCAGCCGGGTGAAACCCGGTCAGCGTGACGGTGTGTCTGCGACACGTCCGGGCACCCCGCCCCGGGCGCGTGGGCACCGGTGGTCAGCACCGGTAGGCTGCTGACCCATGGCCACTCGCACGCCCGGGAACGCAGCACGCAAGCCGACTCCGGGACCGTCCAAGAAGGCCGCGGCGAAGGCCCCGGGGAAGCCGCCCGCGAAGAAGGCGGCAGCCCGCAGGGCCCCCGCGAAGAAGGCGGCGGCCAAGTCGGCCCCGCCGCCCCCGCCGCCGTCCCGGTCGGGGCTGGTGCGCTTCCTCAACGCCCTGGCGAGTCCGATCGCCGCGATCTTCCGCGGTGTCGGCGACGGCGCCAAGAACCTCCACCCGGCCCACCGCAAGGACGGGCTGGGCCTGGTGCTCTTCGCGCTCGCGATGGTGATCGCCGCCGGCACCTGGTTCAGCCCGCAGGGCTGGCTGGGCGAGGCGGCCACCGCCGTGGTGTCCGGACTGTTCGGGCGGCTCGACGTGCTGGTGCCGTTCCTGCTGGCCGGCATCGCGATCCGGCTCTGGCGCCACCCGGAGCTGCCGGAGGCCAACGGCCGGATCGTGATCGGGCTGAGCGCGCTGCTGGTCGGCGTCCTCGGCCTGGTCCACATCGGCTGCGGCGCGCCCGTGATGGGCAGCGGCGCCTCCCGGATAAGGGCGGCCGGCGGGATCGTCGGCTGGGCCGCGTCCACCCCGATGATGGCCGCCGCCGGCCCGGCGCTGGCGGTGCCGCTGCTCCTGCTGCTGGCCTTCTTCGGCCTGCTGGTGGTCACCGCCACCCCGGTCAACCGGATCGGCGAGCGGCTGCGGGGCATCGGGATACGGCTCGGCGTGGTCGAGCCCGGGCCCCAGGACGAGGTGCACTGGGGGCGCACGCCGGAGCGCGAGCTGTCCACCGAGCCGCCGGAGGACGCGGATCCCGACGCGCTTCCGTTCACCCTGGACACCGTCGGTGACGACCCGACGGACGAGGTCGCCGCGCGCCGCCGCCGCCGTCGGCGCAAGCAGGGCGCCGATCCCGAGGAGCGGCCGGAGGCCGTCCGGCTCTCCCTGGACAAGGAGCCGCTGGACGGGGAGGCCCCGGACCCCTACGCCACCCGCGACCTCGCCGCCGGAGCGGCCGCCGACCTGGACGGCGCGCTGGTCTACGGCGTGCCCGCCTCCTCGGCGGTGGCGGACATGATGCACCAGGTCAAGGACCTCACCGCGCCGCCCGAGGAGCCGGCCGTCCCGGCCGCCCGCAGCGGTGGCCCGGGCGCGCCCGCGGAGCACGGCCCGGCGCCGGTGCGGATGGAGCAGCTCCAGCTCGCCGGGGACATCACCTACGCGCTGCCCCCGCTCGACCTGCTGGAGCGCGGCGGCCCGGCCAAGGCCCGCAGCGCCCTCAACGACGAGGTGGTGGCCCAGCTCACCAGCACCTTCGCCGAGTTCAAGGTGGACGCCAGGGTCACCGGCTTCACCCGCGGCCCGACGGTCACCCGCTACGAGGTCGAGCTGGGCCCCGCCGTCAAGGTGGAGCGGATCACCGCCCTCGCCAAGAACATCGCCTACGCGGTGGCCAGCCCGGACGTGCGGATCATCAGCCCGATCCCGGGCAAGTCCGCGGTCGGCATCGAGATCCCCAACCGGGACCGCGAGATGGTCAACCTCGGCGACCTGCTGCGCTCGCGCGCGGCCGCCGAGGACAGCCACCCGATGCTCGTCGGCATGGGCAAGGACGTCGAGGGCCACACGGTGATGGCGAACCTCGCGAAGATGCCGCACATCCTGGTGGCCGGTGCGACCGGTGCGGGCAAGTCGTCCTGCATCAACTGCCTGATCACCTCGATCCTGGCCCGGGCCACGCCGGACGAGGTGCGGATGGTCCTGGTCGACCCGAAGCGGGTCGAGCTGACGGCGTACGAGGGCATCCCGCACCTGATCACGCCGATCATCACCAACCCGAAGAAGGCCGCCGAGGCCCTCCAGTGGGTCGTGCGCGAGATGGACATGCGCTACGACGACCTCGCCGCGTTCGGCTTCCGGCACGTGGACGACTTCAACGCGGCGGTGCGGGCCGGCAAGGTCACCCCGCCGCCGGGCAGCGAACGGGAGCTGACGCCGTACCCGTACCTGCTGGTGATCGTCGACGAGCTGGCCGACCTGATGATGGTCGCGCCGCGGGACGTCGAGGACTCGGTGGTCCGGATCACCCAGCTGGCCCGTGCGGCCGGCATCCACCTGGTGCTCGCCACCCAGCGGCCCTCGGTGGACGTGGTCACCGGTCTGATCAAGGCCAACGTGCCGTCACGGCTGGCCTTCGCGACCTCCGCGATGGCCGACTCCCGGGTCATCCTGGACCAGCCCGGCGCGGAGAAGCTGATCGGCAAGGGCGACGCGCTCTTCCTGCCGATGGGCGCGAGCAAGCCGATCCGCATGCAGGGCGCCTTCGTCACCGAGGCGGAGATCGCCCGGGTGGTGCAGCACTGCAAGGACCAGCTGAGCGCCGTCTACCGGGACGACGTGACGGTCGGGTCCGGGCCGAAGAAGGAGATCGACGAGGAGATCGGCGACGACCTGGACCTGCTGATCCAGGCGGCCGAGCTGGTGGTCTCCACCCAGTTCGGCTCCACCTCGATGCTCCAGCGCAAGCTCCGGGTCGGCTTCGCCAAGGCGGGCCGGCTGATGGACCTGATGGAGTCGCGGGGGATCGTCGGTCCGAGCGAGGGCTCCAAGGCCCGTGACGTGCTGGTGAAGCCGGACGAGCTGGACGGTGTGCTGGTCACCCTGAGGGGCTGAGCGGACCGAGTCGGCCGGGAGTGGCGGTATCGGCAGGGGAACTGACGGGCGCCCATGGGAGCCGCCGAGGACGCCCTCACGTGCGGCTGACGGACCCCGCCGATCGAGGCGTTCACTCGTTCGGTGGAGGGTAGACGAGCCGCAAGGAACCGGATGCCCGCGCGCCGCGTCACACGCCGGAAAGCGCACCCCGGGGCCCGCCGGGCACCCCCGTTGACGGCCGGTCAACGGGGGGCCGGCCCCCGGGGGCGGCGGGCGCGCGCATTCGGGCCCGCTCCGCTTGAGAAACGATCCGCCCCCGCCCCTAGACTGTTCTCCAGCAGGTGGCCATCCGCTCGAAAGGCGTGCCCCGTGACCATCGGCAAGTCCCCCGACCGCGAGAACGCCCCGTCGCCCGCCGAGCCGACCGACGAGTCCGTCGAGCCGACCGACGACGAGGTGCAGGCGGCCGATGCCCCGAGCATCGGCCGGGTGTTGTCCGCCGCCCGGATCGAGGCGGGACTCACGGTGGACCAGGTGAGTACGGCCACCCGTGTGCGGGTGCCGATCGTCCACGCCATCGAGGAGGACGACTTCGGCCGCTGCGGCGGCGACTTCTACGCCCGCGGGCACATCCGCTCGATCGCCCGCGCCGTCGGCGTGGACGGCGAGGAGCTGGTCGCCCGCTACGACGCCGCGCACGGCGGTTCGCCGGCCTCCAAGAGCCCGGCCACCCAGCTGATCGACAGCGGTCCGATCAAGGTGCCCGGCCGCAGCCGGCCGAACTGGACGGCGGCCATGGTCGCCGCGATCGTCGCGGTGGTCGCGCTGATCGGCTTCAACCTGGTCAACGGCAAGGACGGCCGGAGCACCACCGGCTCCGCCAGCGCCCCGCTGCCCAGCGGCTCCGGCACCGGCTCCGTCGCCCCGGTCACGCCGACCGTCCAGCCGCCGGCGCCCGCGCCGAGCGCCGCCGCGATCGCCGCCGTGCCGGCCGACAAGGTCACCGTGAAGCTGGTCGCCGAGGGCACCAGCTGGGTGTCCGCGATGGACGGCAACGGCAAGTCGCTGTTCCAGAACAACATCAGCGGCGGCCAGGACCAGACCTTCACCGACCCCAAGCAGATCAAGCTGGTGCTCGGCAACGGCGGGGCCGTGCACGCGTACGTCAACGGCAAGGACCTTGGCCTCCTCGGAAAGGACGGCCAGGTGGTGCACGTCACGTACACCCCCGGAGACCCGCAGGCGGGCTGACCACAGGGGCCGGCGGGGGCCGGTGGTGATCAGCTGATCCAGGGCGCGCGGACTCCGGGGCGAACGGCACCGGAGGCCGCGCGTTAATCTTGGGCCTATGCCTGAACGCCGTACTGTCGCCCTTGTCACGCTCGGATGCGCCCGCAACGAGGTGGACTCCGAGGAACTCGCCGGGCGACTGGAGGCCGACGGCTGGTTGCTGGTCGACGACGCCGCCGAAGCCGACGTCGCCGTCGTCAACACCTGCGGCTTCGTGGAGGCCGCCAAGAAGGACTCCGTCGACGCCCTGCTGGAGGCCAACGACCTCAAGGGCCACGGCCGCACCCAGGCCGTCGTCGCCGTCGGCTGCATGGCCGAGCGCTACGGCAAGGAGCTCGCCGACGCGCTGCCCGAGGCGGACGGCGTGCTCGGCTTCGACGACTACGCGGACATCTCCGACCGCCTGCAGACCATCCTGTCCGGCGGCCATCACGCCCCGCACATCCCCCGCGACCGCCGCAAGCTGCTGCCGATCAGCCCGGCCGAGCGGCAGTCCGCCGCCGAGGCCGTCGCCCTGCCCGGCCACGGCGCCGAGGCCGCCGCCGCGCCGATCGCCGACCTGCCCGACGGCCTCGCGCCCGCCTCCGGCCCCCGCACCCTGCGCAAGCGGCTGGACGACAGCCCGGTCGCCTCGGTCAAGCTCGCCTCCGGCTGCGACCGCCGCTGCTCCTTCTGCGCCATCCCGGCCTTCCGGGGCTCCTTCATCTCCCGCCGGCCCTCCGACGTGCTGCACGAGGCCCAGTGGCTGGCCGGGCAGGGCGTCCGCGAGATCGTCCTGGTCAGCGAGAACAACACCTCGTACGGCAAGGACCTCGGCGACATCCGGCTGCTGGAGACGCTGCTCGGCGAGATCTCCGCGATCGAGGGCGTCGAGCGGGTGCGGGTCTCCTACCTGCAGCCGGCCGAGATGCGGCCGGGCCTGATCGACGCGATGACCGGGACGCCCGGCGTGGTGCCCTACTTCGACCTGTCCTTCCAGCACTCGGCGCCGGCCGTGCTGCGCCGGATGCGCCGCTTCGGCTCCACCGACCAGTTCCTGGAGCTGCTGAAGACCATCCGCGACAAGGCCCCGCAGGCCGGCGCCCGGTCCAACTTCATCGTCGGCTTCCCCGGGGAGACCGAGGAGGACTTCGCCGAGCTGGAACGCTTCGTCACCCACGCCGGGCTGGACGCGATCGGCGTCTTCGGCTACTCCGACGAGGAGGGCACCGAGGCGGCCGGCTACGACGGCAAGCTGCCCGAGGACGTGGTCGCGGACCGGCTGAACCGGCTCAGCCGCCTCGCCGAGGAGATGACCGCCCAGCGGGCCGAGCAGCGGATCGGCACCGAGGTCGAGGTGCTGATCGAGTCGGTCGAGGACGGGGTGGTCGAGGGCCGTGCCGCCCACCAGGCCCCGGAGACGGACGGCCTGACCACCCTGCACGGCGTCGAGGACCCGCGGGTCGGGCAGTTCTGGCGGGCCACCGTGGTGGCCAGCGAAGGCGTCGACCTGATCGCCGAGGCGCTGGAACAGGTGCGCCTGCCCGGCACTGCGGGGGCCGAGGCGCCGGGAGCCGGGGAATGACCAAGGGGCCCGGCGCCCCGGCCGCGGCCCACCCGGGCAGACCGGCGGCCGCCCTTCCGCCGGCGCCGGGCATCTGGAACATCGCCAACGTGCTCACGATGGCCCGGGTGCTCCTGGTGCCCGTCTTCGTCGCGCTGCTGTTCGCGGACGGCGGGCACAACCCCAAGTGGCGGGCGGTCGCCTGGGCCGCGTTCGCCATCGCGATGATCACCGACCTGTTCGACGGCGAGCTGGCCCGCCGCAAGGGCCTGGTCACCGACTTCGGGAAGATCGCCGACCCGATCGCCGACAAGGCGATCATGGGCTCGGCGCTGATCGGCCTCTCGCTGCTCGGCGACCTGCCCTGGTGGGTCACCGTGGTGATCCTGGCCCGCGAACTCGGCATCACGCTGATGCGCTTCTGGGTGATCCGCTACGGGGTCATCCCGGCCAGCCGCGGCGGCAAGCTCAAGACGCTGACCCAGGGCACCGCGGTCGGCATGTACGTCCTGCCGCTGACCGACTGGCTGGCCACCGGGCGGGCGGTCCTGATGGGCCTGGCGGTGCTGCTGACCGTCGGCACCGCGCTGGACTACGTCGGGCAGGCGGTGCGACTGCGCCGCGAGGGCAGGGCCGCGCAGCGGGCGGAGCACTGAGCGGCGGTCGCACCGGTGGCGGGCTCGTGAGGCCCGTGAACGAAGAAGGGGGAGACCTGGTGACGGACTACGAACTGGCCGAGCGGGCGCATGCCGCACTGCGCGCCCGGGGCGGCACCCTGGCCGTCGCCGAGTCGCTGACCGGCGGGCTGCTGGCCGCCGCCCTGGTGGACGTCCCCGGGGCGTCCGCGACCTTCCGGGGGTCGGTCACCGCCTACGCGACCGGGCTGAAGGCCTCGGTGCTCGGCGTGGACGAGGGCCTGCTGGACGTGCACGGCCCGGTCCACCCGGTGGTGGCCGGGCAGATGGCCGAGGGCGTGCGCGGGCTGCTGGGGGCCACGTACGGGCTGGCGACGACCGGGGTGGCCGGTCCGGAGCCGCAGGACGGTCAGCCGGTCGGCACGGTACACCTCGCGGTGGCCGGCCCGGAGGGAACTCTGGTCACTTCGCCCCTGCTGTCCGGCGACCGTGCCACAATCCGTCACGGTGCGGTGACCGCCGCACTGGAGTTGCTGGTCGTCCGGCTCGCTCGCTAGGGGCCCGTCGCAGGTTCTCCGCAGGTTCTCCGCCGGAGCGGGGTCCGTCGAACTGGCGAGCGGGTATGGCAGAGCTGGAGGATCGTGTTACATCCAAGGTCCTGGTTGGGCAGAAACCAGGTGGCGAACGAGTTGCGTGACGGTGGCCGGGTGGGCCGCAACGGGTACCACGAGGGGCCCGCGAACCCGGAGGCGGCACCGGAACGAGGAGGGGGGCGGCCTTGCAGCCCAGAGTGAACACGACCGGGGTCCCCGCACGCGAAGCGGGCAAGGCGGTACGGTGGGGGCGTGACATCTCGATCCGCAGTCCGAGGAGGGAGGCACCGATGATCCTGCTCCGTCGCCTACTGGGCGATGTACTGCGTCGGCAGCGCCAGCGCCAGGGCCGCACACTCCGCGAGGTGTCGGCGGCCGCCAGGGTTTCGCTCGGGTACCTCTCCGAGGTGGAGCGGGGTCAGAAGGAGGCCTCCTCGGAGCTGCTCTCCGCCATCTGCGACGCACTCGACGTCCGGATGTCCGAGGTCATGCGCGAGGTCAGCGACGAACTGTCGCTCGCCGAACTTGCGGCGATGGCCACCCTCTCCGAAGGTGATCTGCTGAGGCCGGTACTCGAACCGGTTCCGCTGCCCGCCCCCGGCACCGACCGGGCGAACCTCTCGCCCAAGGCCGCCGCGATGGACGTGGTCGCCGCCTGACTCCGGCCTCGCCACCCGGGCTGCTCCGACGCCCGGGACGAGCGGAGGAGGGCGGTCGTGCGAAGACTCGTGGCGGTGCGCGCGGCGGCCCCGGCCCGAATACGGCAGCAGGTGCGGCGCGCGGTGCCCTGGCGGGCCCGTTGGGTCCTGGTGGTCCTCGCTGCCGGGCTCGCCCTCTGGCTCCCGGCCGTCCGGGAGCAGCTCGCCGACGGTGCGGTGCTGGGACTGCTCGCGGCCGGCGGCTGGGGGCTCGGTCTCATCCCCGTGCACGCCGACCGGAACGCGACCGGGCCGGTGCGACGCGGACGCCGACGCCGCGCGGGGAAGCCCGTGAGCCGGATGGAGGCACAGCCGCCCCCGAGCGGGTGATCGGACGTGGCCGGAGGCCGCGGGGTCGTTGACTCCGCGGCCTCCGTCGTTCCTCCCGCGCCCGGCCCGAGGGCCCGCGAGGGGCCAGGGAACCCTGCGGGGCCCTGCGAGGCCCTGCGGCGCGGCCCTGGGGGCCTGCGGGGGCTTGCTAGGGGCGCAGCCGGAGGCCGCGCGGGGTGGCGTGGAAACCGGCGTCCTCCAGGGCGCGGCCGAGCTCGGAGCCGAGGGCGGGCTCGCCGTTGGCCCGCTCCACCGTGACACTGCCCAGGGCCCCCGCGCGGACCGCGTCGGCGAGCGCCCCGGCGGCCAGCGCCCGGGTCGCGGCGTCCTGGGGCCAGGCCAGCAGCGACTTCCCGCCCCGCTCCACGTACAGCGCCAGCTCGCCGTCCACCAGGACCACCAGGGCGCCCGCCTTGCGGCCCGGTCGATGGGCGGTGGACTCCTTGCGGTCGGGGGCGGTGGGCGGCTCCGGCCAGGGCAGGGCGGCGCCGTAGGCGTTCGCCGGGTCGGCGGCGGCCAGCACCAGCAGCTGCGGCGGCTCCGCGGTCGGGGCAGCCGGCCACTCGGCGCTGCGGGCCCGTTCCAGCCGGCCGCTGACCGAGCGCAGCCGGTCCGCGGCGCCCTCCATCGCGAACTGGGCGCCGCCCAGGCCCTCGACGAAGTAGCCGCGGCGGGCCCGGCCGCGCTCCTCCATCGCGGCGAGCACCCGGTAGACCCCGGCGAAGCCACCGGGCACCCGTTCGGCGGCAACCGTGCCGCGGGTGAGCAGCCCGTGCCGGTCCAGCAGGCTCTGCGCCTGGGCGGTGGCCCGTAGCGTCGGGTCGGTGGCGAAGGCGGGCAGCAGCGACCAGCGCCCGGCCACCGTCGGCGGGCCGCTGCGCCCCGCGCCGCCGACCCGGCCGAAGGGCCGGCCCGCACCGCCGTAGCGGCCGCGGGGGGTGGCCCTCGGGGCGCGGTGGGCGGTGGCGCCCGCGGTGCGGCCGGAGCCGAGCAGGGCACGCAGCGGGGCCAGGGTGTCGTTGGTGACGTACCCGGCCCAGACCAGGTCCCAGAGCGCCTCGACGACCTCCGGCTCCGGGGTGTGCTCCGGAAGCTGCTGCACGAGCTGGCGGAAGAACAGGCCGTAGCCGCCGGCCAGGGCCTGCATCAGGGCGCTGTGCACCGGGGTGAGCGTCGGCGGGACGGGCTCGGGCCGCAGCAGGTGGGCGTTCTCGGCCAGGTGCAGGCTGAGCCAGCCGTCCTTGCCGGGCAGCGCGCCGGCGCCGCACCAGCCGATCTCGCCGGCCGCCATCAGCTCGTCCAGCAGCCCCGGGGAGTAGTCGGAGAGCCGGGCCGGGAGGACCAGCTTCTCCAGGGCGGAGGCGGGCAGGGCGGTGCCCTGGAGCTGTTCGACCACCCGGAGCAGGCCGTCCGGGCCGCGAAGCCGGTGCCCGGCCAGGTGCTGCCACTGCGGCAGGAACGCCGCCAGGGCGCGCGGCGGAACGGGCTCGACCTCCTGGCGCAGGGCGGCCAGCGAGCGGCGGCGCAGCCGGCGCAGCACCTCGGCGTCGCACCACTCGGGGACGGCGTGGCCGGCGGGTGCCGCGCCGAGCGCCTCCGGCGCGGTGGGGTGGCGGGCGGCCGGGGGGCGGAACTGGCCCTGGACCAGGCGGCCGGCGGCGGTGAGCCGGTGCAGGGTGCCGGTGACGACGGCGGTGCCGAGGCCGAAACGGGCGCCGGCCTCGGCGGCGGTGAACGGGCCGTGGGTACGGGCGTGGCGGGCCAGCAGGTCGCCCAGCGGGTCCTTGACCGGTTCGGTGAAGGCCTCGGGGACGCCGACCGGCAGCGGGGTGCCGAGCGCGTCCCGCAGCCGTCCGGCGTCCTCGATCGCGGCCCAGCGCTGTTCGCCGGCGATCCGGACCTGGATCACCCGGCGGGCGGCCTCCAGCTCCAGTGCCCAGAGCGGCTCGGCACCGCGGAGGGTCAGCTCGGCCTCGGTGAGCGGGCCGAGCAGGCGCAGGGCGTCGGCGACGCCCTCGGCGTCCTTGATCCGTCGTTCCGGGGTGAGGCGTTGGAGCTCGGCCTCCAGCTCGGCGAGCACCTGCGGGTCGAGCAGTTCGCTCAGCTCGGCCTGGCCGAGGAGTTCGGACAGCAGCCGGGAGTCCAGTGACAGGGCGGCGGCCCGGCGCTCGGCGAGCGGGGAGTCGCCCTCGTAGAGGAACTGGGCGACGTAGCCGAACAGCAGCGAGCGGGCGAAGGGCGAGGGCTCGGGGGTGGTGACCTCGACCAGGCGGACGGCGCGGGACTCGAGGTCACCCATCAGCTCGACCAGGCCGGGGACGTCGAAGACGTCCTGGAGGCATTCGCGGACGGCCTCCAGGACGATCGGGAACGAGCCGTACTCGGAGGCGACCTCGAGCAGTTGGGCGGCGCGCTGGCGCTGCTGCCAGAGCGGGGTGCGGCGGCCGGGGTTGCGGCGGGGGAGCAGCAGGGCGCGGCCGGCGCACTCGCGGAAGCGGGCGGCGAACAGGGCGGAGCCGCCGACCTGTTCGGTGACCAGCTGTTCGATCTCGCCGGCCTCGAACAGGGCGGCGTCGGCGCCGACCGGGGCCTCGTCCGGGGCCGGGCCGGAGGGTGCGGCGGGGCTGCTGAAGTCGAAGTCCGGGGCGAACAGGTCGGCGTCGGGCAGGCGCAGCACGATCCCGTCGTCGGCGTGCATGACCTGGGGGTCCAGGCCGTGCTTCTCGCGCAGCCGGGCGCCCAGGGCCAGGGCCCAGGGAGCGTGCACCTGGGCGCCGAACGGGGAGTGGATGACGATCCGCCAGTCGCCGAGCTCGTCCCGGAAGCGCTCGACCACGATGGTGCGGTCGTCCGGGAGGTGGCCGCAGGCGGCGCGCTGCTCGGCCAGGTAGTCCAGCAGGTTGGCGGCGGCCCAGTCGTCCAGGCCGGCCTGCTTGAGGCGCTCGGTGGCGGCCTCCGGTCGGAGGGTGCCCAGCTCGCGGGTGAACGCGCCCAGGGCGCGGCCGAGTTCGAGCGGGCGGCCGAGGGAGTCGCCCTTCCAGAACGGGAGCCGGCCGGGGATGCCGGGGGCGGGGGTGACCAGCACCTTGTCGTGGGTGATGTCCTCGATCCGCCAGGAGGTCGTGCCGAGGGTGAACACGTCGCCGACGCGGGACTCGTAGACCATCTCCTCGTCGAGCTCACCGACCCGGCCGCCGCCCTTCTTGGGGTCCGTGCCGGCGATGAAGACGCCGAACAGTCCGCGGTCGGGGATGGTGCCGCCGGAGGTGACGGCGAGGCGCTGGGCGCCGGGGCGCCCGGTGACCGTCCCGGCGACCCGGTCCCAGACCACCCGGGGGCGCAGCTCGGCGAAGGCGTCCGAGGGGTAGCGGCCGGCCAGCATGTCGAGCACGGCGTCGAAGGCGGACTGCGGGAGGGTCGCGAACGGCGCGGCGCGGCGGACCACCGCGAGCAGGTCGTCCACCTGCCAGGTGTCCAGGGCGGTCATCGCGACCAGCTGCTGGGCCAGCACGTCCAGCGGGTTGCGCGGGATGCGCAGGGCCTCGATCCGGCCGGCCCGCATCCGCTCGGTGACCACGGCGGACTGCACCAGGTCGCCCCGGTACTTGGGGAAGAACACGCCGGTGGAGACGGCGCCGACCTGGTGGCCCGCCCGGCCGACCCGCTGCAGGCCGGAGGCGACCGACGGCGGGGACTCGACCTGGACGACGAGCTCCACCGCGCCCATGTCGATGCCCAGCTCCAGGCTGGAGGTGGCGACCACGGCGGGCAGCCGACCGGCCTTCAACTCCTCCTCGACGAGGGACCGCTGCTCCTTGGAGACGGAGCCGTGGTGGGCCCGGGCGATGACCGCGGGCGCGCCCTTGGCGGCGCCCGAGCCGCCCATCAGCTGGGCCGGGGCGTGCGCCTCCGGGAAGGCGCTGCCGGTGGCGCGCTCGTGGGCGATCTCGTTCAGCCGGTTGCACAGGCGCTCGGCCAGGCGGCGGGAGTTGGCGAAGACGATGGTCGAGCGGTGCGCCTCGACCAGGTCGACGATCCGCTCCTCGACGTGCGGCCAGATGGACGCGCCCCCGGCCTGGGGGCCGGGAGGTGCCCCCAGGCGCTGCGGGTCGCTCCCGGCGGCGCCGCCGGTGGCGGGCGCGGCGGGCAGGTCGTCCAGGTCGGGGACGGGGACGACCACCGAGAGGTCGAACTGCTTGGCGGCGGCGGGCTGGACGACGACGGCGCCGCGCCGGGGGCTGAGGAAGCGGGCCACCTCCTCGACCGGGCGCACCGTCGCGGACAGGCCGATCCGGCGCGCCGGGCGGTCCAGCAGCTCGTCCAACCGCTCCAGGCTGAGCGCGAGGTGGGCGCCGCGCTTGGTGCCGGCGACGGCGTGGACCTCGTCCAGGATCACCGTGTCGACGCCGCGCAGGGCCTCCCGGGAGGCGGAGGTGAGCAGCAGGAAGAGCGATTCGGGGGTGGTGATCAGGATGTCGGGCGGGTGGCTCGCGAAACGGCGGCGGTCGGCGGCCGGGGTGTCGCCCGACCGGATGGCGACCTGCACCTCCGGCTCGGGCAGGCCGAGGCGGACGGCGGCCTGGCGCAGGCCGGTCAGCGGGGCGCGCAGGTTCCGCTCGACGTCCACCGCGAGGGCCTTGAGCGGGGAGACGTAGAGCACCCGGCAGCGGCGCTTGGTCTCGGCGGGGGGCGGGGTGCTGCTGAGCCGGTCGAGGGCGGAGAGGAAGGCGGCGAGCGTCTTGCCGGAGCCGGTGGGGGCGACCACCAGGACGTCCGTTCCGCGACCGATGGCGCGCCAGGCCTCGGCCTGGGCGGTGGTGGGGGCGGAGAACGCACCGGTGAACCAGGCCCGGGTGGCCGGGGCGAAGCCGGCCAGGGGGTCGTCGGCGGCCTGGGGGCCGTCGGGCCGGGGGAGGCCGGTCGGCGGCTTGTCGGCCGGTGGGGTCGGGTGCTCGGGCGCCATGCCCCCATGGTGCCGGGTGGGACTGACATGCGGCGGGACGGCCGGGCGGTCGGGAGGACGGCCGGTGGGGCGGCGGGTGCGGGTGCGGGCTCGGGTGCGCGTGGGCGTGGGCGGCGGGTGGTGGGCGGCGGGCACCGGTGCGGCGGGCCCGGCGGGAGGCGCCGGGGGCGGGGGGTGTAGCTGCGGGGGCGGGAACGGTGATCGGCTCATATGGTGATGAAACGGACATGTGATCAATCTCCGGCCGCTGCCGGACGGCCGTGGCCGCATGCCCTGACCTCACCCGACCGGACGAGCGGAGACCGCGGATGGCGCAGGCGCACCAGTCCTGCGGCCCCGTGCGTACGGTCCGCCGCCGCAGGATCTGCGGGCCCGCCCGGGCGCTGCTGGCGATGCTGCTCACGGCGCTGGTGGCCGGCGGTGCCGTCCCGTACGCCTCGGGGCCCGGGCGGGCGTACCTGAGCTACCTCGTCCTGGCCGAGCGGCCGGACGGCGTGGGCGCGGCCCGGGCCGGGGCGGAGAGCCGGGCGGCGGGCGGGCAGGTGGTCCAGGAGTACCCGCAGATCGGGGCGGTGCTGGCGTACGCGACCGGCGGCTTCGCGGGCAGGGTGCGGAGCCGGCCCGGGATCGCCGCCGTCGGAGCGACCCGGACCGCCCCGGTGGTGGGCCCGCCGCGGGCGGTGGAGGGTGCCGGGGACTTCACGGCGGGCTCGGAGGGCAGCAGCTCGGACGGCCGGCGGACCGGCGCGGAGCGCAGGGGCCTGGACGGCGGCGGGGCTCGTGACTCCGCGGCCTGGTTGCGGGCCGCCGACGGGCAGGACGGTGCGACCCCCACGGTGCCCGATCCGGCGGAGGCCGGGGCCTGGAACCTCGCGATGCTGGGGCCCGCCTCCGGCCGTACCGGGGACGCCGCCGCGGGGGCGCCGAGCGCCGAGGCGATGCGGAAGGTGCTGGTCGCCGTCCTGGACTCCGGCGTGGACGACACCCACCCGGACCTGCGGGCGGCCGTCGACCCGAAGGCCTCGGCCTCCTGCGCGGACGGACGCCCGGACGCCCGGTCCGGCTCCTGGCGGCCCGACCCCGGGATGGGGGAGAGCGGGCACGGCACCCATGTCGCCGGGATCATCGGGGCGGCCCGGGACGGCCACGGCGTCATCGGGGTCGCGCCGGGAGTGCGGATCGCCGCCGTCCGGCTGCTCGGGCCGCTGGGGCAGTACTACGCGGAGAACATCGTCTGCGGCGTGCTCTGGGCGGCCGACCACGGGGCGAAGGCGATCAACAACAGCTACTTCGCGGACCCGTGGAAGTACAACTGCCCCGAGGACCAGGACCAGGCGGCGCTGATCGAGGCCGTCGGCCGGGCCGTCGGGTACGCCCAGCGCAAGGGCGCGGTGGTGGTCGCCTCGGCCGGCAACGACGGGCAGGACCTCGGCACCGGCCGGACCGACGGGCGCAGCCCCAACGACCGGGTCTCCGGGCCGGCCCCCACCCGCTACCTGGGCACCGAGTGCATCCGCCTCCCCGGCGAACTCCCGGGCGTGGTCACCGTCAGCGCGGTCAACCGGGACGGGCGCCCGTCGTCCTACTCCAACTACGGCCGCGGGCGCGTCTCGCTGGCCGCACCGGGCGGGGACCCGGACGCCGGGGCGCAGGGGGCGGTCGTCTCCGACTGGCCCGGCGGGCAGTACGCGGCGCTGGCGGGCACCTCGATGGCGGCGGCCCACGCGTCGGGGGCGGTGGCGGTGGCGGCCGCCCTGCATCCGGAGCTGGGGGCGGACGGGCTGGTGGAGTTGCTGGCGGCGTCGGCGGCGGGAGCCTGTCCGGTGGGGCCGCGGGCCTGTGGGGACCGGCAGTATCTCGGGGCGGGGGTGCTGGCCCTGCCGCGGTAGGGGGATTCGGGGGTGGTGCTGCGGGTGGGGGTGCGCAGGGGGGTCCGGGATACTGGGGGGCATGAGGTTGACGGAGTTCTGGCGGCGGATGTACGCGCACTTCGGGGAGGCGTACGCGGAGTCGTTCGCGTCCGACCACGTGATGAGCGAGTTGGGCGGGCGGACGGTGCGCCAGGCGTTGGAGGCGGGCTGGGAGGCCAAGGACGTCTGGCGGGTGGTCTGTGAGACGCAGGGGGTGTCCCCGCTGTTGCGGTGAGCTTTCGCGGCGGGGGTGGTGGGACAGACTGTCGGCGTGACGGTCAGCGAAGAGCTCAAGGACACGGAAGGGTCGGTGCCGGTCGCCGACGACGCGCGGGGGTGGGGCGGGATGCCCCGGTGGCTGCCCCGGGCGATGGTGCTGTTCCTGGTGCTGGTCGGGTTGTTCCAGCTCGCCGACTGGGCGTTCCGGCAGCTGATCGACCTGTTCGTGATGCTGCTGGTGGCGTTCTTCCTGTCGCTGGCGCTGGAGCCGGCGGTGGACCGGATGGCGGCGCGGGGGGTGCGTCGCGGGGTCGGCACCTTCCTGGTGTTCGTGGCGGTCGCGGTCGCGGTGGTGGGGTTCCTGGCGGCGCTGGGGACGCTGTTGGTGGACCAGGTGGGGAAGATCGCGGGGGACCTGCCGCACCTGGTCGACACCCTGATCGCCTGGGTCAACCGGACCTTCCACCAGGACCTCTCGCTGGGTGAGCTGCAGAAGCGGCTGCTCAAGGACTCCGGGACGGTGGAGGGGTACGCCCAGCAGGCCGCGGGCAACGTCTGGGGCGTCTCGTCGACCCTGATCGGGGGGCTCTTCCAGACCTTCACCGTCGGGCTGTTCACCTTCTACTTCACGGCCGAGGGCCCGCGGGTGCGCCGGACGGTGTGTTCGCTGCTGCCGCCCTCGAAGCAGGGGGAGGTGCTGCGGGCCTGGGAGATCGCGCTCGCCAAGACGGGCGGCTACCTGTACTCCCGGGCGCTGCTCGCGGTGGTGTCGGCGGCCGGGCACTGGGTGATGTTCGAACTGATCGGGCTGCCGTACTCGGCCGCGCTGGCGATCTGGGTCGGCGTCATGTCGCAGTTCGTGCCGACCATCGGGACGTACCTCGCGGGGGCGCTGCCGGTGCTGGTGGCGCTCACCGTGGAGCCGGTGGACGCGCTGTGGGTGCTGGCGTTCACGGTGGTCTACCAGCAGATCGAGAACTACGTGCTGCACCCGAGGATCACCGCGAGGACGGTGGACGTGCACCCGGCGGTGGCGTTCGGGGCGGTGATCGCGGGCGCGGCGCTGCTGGGTGCGGTGGGCGCGCTGATCGCGATCCCGGCGGCGGCCACCCTGCAGGGCTTCGTCGGGACGTACGTGCGGCGGTACGAGGTGGCCACCGACCCGCGGATCGACCGGGGGGAGCAGCGGCGGGCCCGCCGGGAGCTGCGCCGGGAGGCGGCGCGGCGGTTGCGGCGGATGGTCGGCGGCGACGGCGGGTGACGGGCCGGGCCCTGCAAGTCCTGCGACGTGCGAGGCTTGAATCGAACAGATGTTCTTTGTACTCTCCGGCGAGGAGTTTTCCACAGGCCGAGCCGGGTGGGGCTCGTTTGTCAGTGGGACGCGCTAGCGTCGATGACGATGAAGCGCACAGCACAGAACCCGAGGGAAAAAGCCATGGCAGGTACGGACCGCGAGAAGGCCCTGGAGACCGCTCTCGCCCAGATCGAGCGGCAGTTCGGCAAGGGCTCGGTGATGCGCCTCGGCGAGAAGGCCAATGAGCCGGTCGAGGTGATCTCCACCGGATCCACCGCCCTGGACGTCGCCCTCGGGGTCGGCGGCATCCCGCGCGGCCGGGTGATCGAGATCTACGGCCCCGAGTCCTCCGGCAAGACCACCCTGACCCTGCACCTGGCCGCCAACGCCCAGCGGGCCGGCGGCACGGTCGCGTTCGTCGACGCGGAGCACGCGCTCGACCCGGAGTACGCCAAGAAGCTCGGCGTGGACACCGACGCCCTGCTGGTCAGCCAGCCGGACACCGGTGAGCAGGCCCTGGAGATCACCGACATGCTGATCCGCTCCGGCGCGATCGACCTGGTGATCATCGACTCGGTCGCGGCGCTCGTCCCGCGCGCCGAGATCGAGGGCGAGATGGGTGACTCGCACGTCGGTCTGCAGGCCCGCCTGATGAGCCAGGCGCTGCGCAAGATCGCCGGTGCGCTGAACCAGTCGAACACCACCGCCATCTTCATCAACCAGCTGCGCGAGAAGATCGGCGTGATGTTCGGTTCGCCGGAGACGACGACCGGTGGCCGGGCGCTGAAGTTCTACGCCTCGGTCCGCCTGGACATCCGCCGGATCGAGACCCTGAAGGACGGCACCGAGGCGGTCGGCAACCGCACCCGCGTCAAGGTCGTCAAGAACAAGGTCGCCGCGCCGTTCAAGCAGGCCGAGTTCGACATCCTCTACGGCATCGGCATCAGCCGTGAGGGCGGCCTGATCGACATGGGCGTCGAGCACGGCTTCATCCGCAAGTCCGGCGCCTGGTACACCTACGAGGGCGACCAGCTCGGCCAGGGCAAGGAGAACGCCCGCAACTTCCTGCGGGACAACCCGCAGCTCGCCGACGAGATCGAGCGGAAGATCAAGGGCAAGCTCGGCATCGGCCCCAAGACCGAGGAGCCGGCCGCGGCGGTCGAGGCGGAGGTCGCCGTCGACGGTGCCGCCAAGCCGATCACCGCGACCGCCGCCAAGACGGCCGCGGCCAAGAAGACGGCGGCTGCCAAGGCCTGAGCCGTTGACGGAGTACGACACGGTGGGCGGCGGCCCGGCGGGCCCCGAGGACGACGACTACGGGCCGCCGGACTGGTTCGCCGCGGTCGCGGAGGAACCGGAGCCGGAAGGAGAGCCGGCGCCGGGACCGCGGTCGCGCAAGCGGCGGGAGCGCGCGTCCACCACGCCGTGGGCATCCGGCGCGGAGCCGGAGTTCGACCGGTCTCCGGTCCGGGCGCGGCGCGGCGCGGCGTCCGGGCCGGGGCCGGCGGAGGCCGCGGTCGAGGAGCTCGGACTGGTCCCGGCCTCCGAGCTGCCGACCGGCCGTCGTCGGCGCCGTTCGGAGCTGATGGCCGAGGAGCCGGAAGCCTTCGGGTCCACGGAAGGTGACCGGGGCGGGGCCGAGGCGGCCGGTCACGGGGGTGCGGCCGCCTCAGCCGCCCGTTCCGGCGCGCGGAGCGGCCGGCGCCGTGGGCGGTCCGGCGACGGCCCGCCGGGCGAGGCGGAAGGCGCTACCCGCGCCGCCCGCACCCGGGCCGAGGAACCGGTCGATCCGGAGACCCGCGCCCGGGACATCTGCCTGCGGCTGCTGACCGGCGCCGCCAAGACCCGCAAGCAACTCGCCGACGCCCTGCGCAAGCGGGAGATCCCGGAGGACGTCGTCGAGGAGGTGCTCACCCGGCTCGAAGAGGTCGGCCTGATCGACGACGCCGCCTTCGCCGCGGCGTGGGTGGAGTCCCGCCACGCCGTCCGCGGCCTGTCCCGGCGGGCGCTGGCACAGGAACTGCGGATCAAGGGCGTGGCCGCCGACCTGGTCGAGCAGGCCCTCGTCCAGGTCGACCACGATGACGAGGAGGACGCGGCCCGGGCGCTGGTCGAGCGCAAGCTGCGAGCCACGCGAGGGTTGGATCCGCAGGTCCGTACCCGCCGTCTGGTCGGCATGCTGGCGCGGCGGGGCTACTCCGAGGGCCTGGCCTTCCGGGTGGTGCGCGGCGCGCTGGAGGAGGAGGCGGTCGAGGGGCTGCCGGAAACCGGGTGGGAGTAGCGGCAGCCCGTCCGCTCCCGTCCTGGAACGGACGTCTGTCCGGCGTCGGCCCGGGCGCGCACGGGGCCGGGGGACGACTCGGGGCGTGCCGGACCGCCGTGGCTCAGCTCGCCGCCGTGGGTCAGCTCGCCGAGTCCACCTGCTGGGGTTCCGGCGCCGGTTCGGGCTCCGGGGCGCCGGCGATCGGCGCCGGGCCGCCGCGGGCCCGGTCGGCGAGCACCAGCAGGTCCTCGGCGGCGGCGCCCTGGGTGACGCCGACCAGGTGTCCGTCGGGCCGGATCAGCAGCACCGTGTGCGGCCCGGCGCCCGGGTACTCCTCGGTGACCAGCACCTCGGCCGGCACCGGCAGCGCGGCGGCGACCTCGGCGAGCCGGGGCATCAGCCCCGCCCCGAGCCAGTGCTCGGAGGACCAGACGGCGGTGCCGGGGGCGACCAGCAGCAGCAGGAAGGTGACGCCGAGCCGGGCGTGCAGGTGGTCGGGGGTCCCGTCGGAGGCGAGCACCGGCAGGTCCGGGACGAGGACCCCGGGGGCGGTGGCGGGCAGCAGCTCGCTGAGCGAGGTGGTGGTGCGCGTGCTGCGCTGCACCGGCACCCGGCCGGGGACGCCGGAGGGCGCCGCCGGGTAGGCGGGGGCCCCGCCGAAGCGGCCGGTGCCGAGCTGGCCGTCGGCGAGCATCGGGGCGTGCTTGCGGAAGCCGCCGACCAGCAGCGAGCGCCGGGTCTGCTGCCAGCCGCGCAGCGGACGCAGCAGCGGCATGGCCTGGTCGACGGCGCGCAGCCGGGCGCCGACCGCGCCGCGCCGCTCGGCCTCGTAGCCGTCCAGCAGGGAGCCGCCGGGCTGGGGGCCGCCGGCGTGGAGGTGCCAGGCGAGGGCGAGCCGCCAGGCGAGGTTGTCGGCGTCGCGCAGCCCGTCGGCGAGGTTCTGCATGCCGAGCGCGCCGTGCAGGTGGGCGGCGTCGCCGGCCAGGAAGCAGCGGCCGCTGCGGAAGCGGGCGGCGAGGCGCTGCTGGGCGGTGTGGTCGGCGGCGGCGAGCAGCTCGAAGCGGGGCAGTTCGCCGCACCAGCCGGTGAGGGTCGAGGTGACCCGGGTGAGGAGGGTGTCGCCGGTGACGATGCCGGGCCAGGTGGCGTGCGGGTCGACCTGCTCGGTCGGGGCGGGCCGGCCGGGGGGCAGTCGCCAGTCGAGCCGCCACACGCCGTCCGGCAGGGGTCGGGCGGAGGCCTCGCGGTCGCCGCGCCACGGCGGCTCGCGGTGCAGCCGGGCGCCGTCGAAGGGCAGGTCGACCCGGACGGTGGCGATGGCGTTGCGGTCGACCGCGGGGCGGCCGGGGAAGCGGATCCTCAGCAGTTTGCGGACGGTGGAGCGGGCGCCGTCGCAGCCGACCAGGTGGCTGCCGCGCCACCAGGTGGCGGAGCCGTCCTGGGTGCCGTGGGTGCGCACGCTGACGCCGTCGCGGTCCTGTTCCAGTTCGACCACCCGGCTCAGCGGCACGAGCCTGACCAGCGGGGTGCCGGTCAGGGCGTCGCGCAGGCCGCGCTGGAGGCGGTGCTGGGGCAGGTGGAAGGTGGGGGAGTCGGTGAGGTCGATCCGCAGCACCTCCTGGCGGCGCCGCCAGATGCTGAAGGAGTCCCACAGGGTGGAGTCGGACACGGCCCGGGAGTAGCCGATCCGGGTCAGGAAGGCGGCGGTGTCGGCTCCGAGGACGACGCTGCGGGGGCCCTCGGGGCAGAGCCCGGACCCCTCGTCCAGGACGACGGTCGGTACCTCGTGCCGGGCGAGTGCGAGGGCCAGGGCCAGACCGATCGGTCCGGCCCCGACCACGATCACCGGGTCCATGCGGGGACCTCCGGGCACGGACCGGCCCATGGGCCGGCGTCAGTTACCGCTGCCGCATATGCCGCGTGGATGCTCCCGGGAGGTGTCACGAAGAGCAATGCAACAGTTCACCTGCGTGTCCGTCAAGCAGCAGCTGAAGTGCGCCGGTTCGCGCCGCGACGACCACGTGCCTCGATCCACCGCGCGAGCGCGGTCAGCAGCAGGCACAGGGCGATGTAGATCGGCCCGATCACCAGCACCACGGGGATGTACGGGAAGCCCGCGGCGTTGAGCGGCTGGCTGGCGATCTTCTTGCCCATGAACAGCAGCTCGTTGTACGTGATGATGTAGCCGAGCGAGGTGTCCTTGAGGGTGACGACCAGCTGGCCGATCATCGACGGCAGCATCGAGCGGACGGCCTGCGGCACCAGGATGGACGACATCACCTGGGACTTGCGCATCCCGAGGGCGTACGCCGCCTCGCCCTGGCCCCGTGCGACGGCGTTGACGCCGCTGCGGATGATCTCGGCCTGGACGGAGCCGTTGTAGAGGGTGAGGCCGAGCACCAGCGCCCACATCGGGTCCTTGGCGAAGAACGCGTAGTAGAGCGCGACGATCAGGATCAGCAGCGGCATCGCCCGGAAGAACTGGACGACGGCGGTGCAGGTCCAGCGGACCGGCCGGTGGTCGGACAGCTGACCGGTGGCCAGCAGCGCGCCCAGGGTGAGCGAGAGGGCCGCGGCCAGGCCGAAGGCCTTCAGGGTGGACAGCAGGCCGTCCACGATCATCTGCTGGACGGCGTTGTACTGGAACGGGTCCCAGAGGTCGGCGTCGAACTGGCCGTTGTCGGCGAGCGTGGCGATGACGTACCAGAGCAGTCCGGCGACGCCGAGCAGCGAGAGGATGCCGAACAGGCGGTAGCGGGCGCGGGCCTTGGGGCCGGGGACGTCGTAGAGGACGCTGGCCGTAGCGGGCCGGTCGAACAGGCTCATCGGGCCACCGCCAGTCGGGTTTCCAGGAAGCGGAACAGGGTGGCGATCGTCGCGCTGATCAGCAGGTAGGCGCAGGCCACCCAGAAGAAGATCGCGAAGATCGAGTAGCCGCGTTCGGAGAAGGTCTGCTGGGCGCTGTACAGCTCCGGGACGCTGAACGCGCCGGCGATCGCCGAGTTCCTGGGCAGCGCGATGAACACGCTGCTCATCGGCGCGAGCACGGTGCGGGTGGCCTGCGGCAGGACGACCAGGGTGAGGGTCTGGCCGAAGCTCATGCCCAGGCTGCGGGCGGCCTCGGCCTGGCCGAGCGGCACCGTGTTGATGCCCGAGCGGATCACCTCGCAGACGAACGAGGCGGTGTACCCGCCGAGCGCCAGCACCGCGAAGACCAGGTGGCTGAAGTGCACGCCCAGCGGTGGCAGGCCGAAGGTGACGGCGAAGAACAGCAGGGTCAGCGGGGTGTTGCGGAACAGCGTCACCCAGGTGGTGCCGAAGGCGCGCAGGATCGGCACCGGGGAGACCCGGAAGGCCGCCAGCAGGGTGCCCAGCAGCAGGGCGAGCAGGGCGCTGAGCGCGCTCAGCTCGATCGTCTGCAGGAAGCCGTCGCGGAACAACGCGAAGTTGTCCTGCTCGAACAGGAACCCCATCCGGCGGCCCTCCTCTCACAGATGGTCAGGACGGTTGGTCGGTACGGCGCGGGGTCAGTAGCGCTCGAGGGTCGGGACCGCCGGCGCGGCGGAGCCGGACAGGCCCAGGGTCGCGTCGTACGCCTTCTTCCAGTCGCCGTTGTCCTCGTGGGCCTTGAGGGCGTCGCTGATCGCGTCGCGCAGCGTCTTGTCGTCCTTGTTGAGGCCGACGCCGTAGTTCTCCTTGGTGAACGGCTTTCCGACCACCTTGAGCTTGCCGGCGTACTTGGAGGCGTAGCCCTTGAGGATCGCGTCGTCGGTGGTGACGGCGTCGACCTCGCCGGACAGCAGCTTCTCGACGCAGGCCGAGTAGGTGTCGAACTGCGTGATCTTGGGGTTGTACTGCTGGATGTTCTTGATCGAGGTCGAGCCGGTGGCGGTGCAGACGTTCTTGCCGCTGACGCTCTCCGGGCCGGTGATCGAGGTGTTGTCGTTCTTCACCAGCAGGTCCTGGCCGGCGATGTAGTACGGGCCGGCGAAGGAGACCGTCTTCTTGCGCTCGTCGTTGATGCTGTAGGTGCCGACGTAGAAGTCGATCTGGCCCTTGGCGATGGCGGGCTCGCGCTGCGAGGAGACCAGCGTCTGCCACTTGATCTGCTGCGGGGTGAAGCCGAGGTCGGCGGCGATCATCTTGGCGATCTCGATGTCGAAGCCGCTGCGGTCGCCGCTGGCCACGTCCTCCCAGCCGAGGAACGGCTGGTCGGCCTTGGCGCCGATGATCAGCTGGCCGCGCTTCTTGGCCTCGGCGATCACCGGGGAGTCGACCTTGACGTCGGTCTTGACGGTGTAGGTCGGCAGCGCCGGGGCGTTGCTCGCGCTCGAGGCGGCGGATCCGCCCGGGGAACCGTCCTTGCCGCAGGCGGCGGTGGCGGTGAGCGCGACGGCACAGAGCGCCACGGCGAGGGTGCGAGAAGTCCTCATGAGGGTTGTTCTCCTGGGGCTGGGCCACGGGGTGAACCGGGCTCTGGCGTCGGGAAGTCGTGCACGGGCAGGGCGGACCGGCGCCGTTGCCGGAACTGCCCCGCGTGGTCTCGAAGTCTCAGTGGTGCAGGATCTTCGAGAGGAAGTCCTTGGCGCGCTCGGAGCGCGGCGCGGTGAAGAAGGCGTCCGGGGTGTCCTGCTCGACGATCCGGCCGTCGGCCATGAACAGCACGCGGTTCGCGGCGGAGCGGGCGAAGCCCATCTCGTGGGTGACCACGACCATGGTCATGCCGTCGGCGGCCAGCTGGCGCATGACCTCCAGCACCTCGTTGACCATCTCCGGGTCGAGCGCCGAGGTCGGCTCGTCGAAGAGCATCACCTTGGGCTTCATCGCCAGCGCGCGGGCGATCGCCACCCGCTGCTGCTGGCCGCCGGAGAGCTGGGCCGGGTACTTGTCGGCGTGCGCCGCCAGGCCGACCCGCTCCAGCAGGGCACGGGCCGTCTGCTCGGCGTGCGAGCGGATCACCTTGCGCACCTTGACCTGGCCGATGACCACGTTCTCCAGCACGGTCTTGTGCGCGAACAGGTTGAAGCTCTGGAACACCATGCCGACCTCGGCGCGCAGCCGGGCGAGCTCCTTGCCCTCGGCGGGCAGCGGGCGGCCGTCGATGGTGATGGTGCCGGAGTCGATGGGCTCCAGCCGGTTGATCGTCCGGCAGAGCGTGGACTTGCCCGAGCCGGACGGGCCGATCAGGACGACGACCTCGCCCTGGTGGATCTCGAGGTCGATGTCCTGCAGCACGTGCAGCGCGCCGTAGTGCTTGTTGACGTTGCTCAGCACGACCAGTGGGGCGGCTGCGGGGGTGGAGTCCTCGACCGGGCTCTCGGTCATCGCGCCTGCTCCCTCTGTGTCGGATCACGCCTACCCGAGGAGTGTCAACTCCCTTGGGCGGCAATGGTGGTACGAATCCGGGAGCCGCGACCGGCGGAGCCGCAGCCCCCGGTGGGGCGACCATAGGAGCGCTGACGGTGCCCCGTCAGCCGATCTGAGCGGAACTTGAGGATCACGAAACGGCCACACGACGCGTACCCGCTGTTCGCGAAGGTGAGGACGGGGCATGTCACAGCGGGAATCCACGCCGGTGCTCCCCGTCCCCACGGGCCCGGTGCGCCGTCCTACCTGGCGCCGGGCCGCCCGCTGGCCCATACTGCGCAGGACCGGGCACCGGCCGATCGGGCCCGGTGACCACGTGGGGAGAGGAGGAGAACGGGATGCGACTGCTGCTGGTGGAGGACGACGAACGGGTGGCCGCGGCGCTGGTCGCGGTGCTGGGCCGGCACGGCTTCCAGGTGCGCCACGCCCGCAGCGGGCACGAGGCACTGGACGCCCTGGTGCCGGACGGCAACGAGCCGTACCGGGTGGTGCTGCTCGACCTCGGGCTGCCCGACCGCGACGGCTTCGAGGTGTGCAGCCGGATCCGGGCCGGCAGCGGAGTGCCGGTGATCATGGTGACCGCCCGCGCCGACATCCGCTCCCGGATCCACGGCCTCAACCTCGGCGCCGACGACTACGTCACCAAGCCGTACGACATGGGCGAGCTGCTCGCCCGCATCCACGCCGTCGCCCGGCGCGGTGCCGTGCCCAACCCGGGGTCGGCGCCCGCCCTCGACACCGTGCCCCAGCAGCGCGGGCCGCTGGAGTCGCGCGGCATACGGATCGACCGCGAGCGCCGCCGGGTCAGCGTGGAGGGCCGCGACGTGCCGCTCACCCGCAAGGAGTTCGACCTGCTGGCGCTGCTCGCCCAGAGCCCCGGCGTGGTCTACCGGCGCGAGCAGATCTTCAGCGAGGTCTGGCGCAGCGGCTGGGAGGGCAACGGCCGCACCCTGGAGGTGCACATAGGCTCGCTGCGCAACAAGCTCGCGCTGCCCGGCCTGGTCGAGGCCGTCCGCGGCGTCGGCTACCGCCTGATCCCGGACAGCCCTGCGACCCCTGCGGCCGACCCGGCCCCGCCCGCCCCCGCGGAGCACTGACCGCACGTGCGCACCCGCCTGCTCGGCATCCTGATCGCCCTCATGCTCTGCGTCCTGGCCGCCCTGGGGCTGCCGCTCGCGGCGGCGTTCGCGGCGGCCGAGCAGAGCAAGGTGGTCGTCGACCGGCTCGACGACGCCGCCCGCTTCGCCCAGGACCTGCCCACCTCCGGCGCCGCCGCGCTGGACTCCGCCCGCAAGGGCGACCCGGAACCGGCCCCCGGCGACCTCAGCCGCCGGCACGCGATCGACGCCGAGGTCCGGCGCTACTACGACCTGTACGGCGTGCGGCTGGGCATCTTCCAGCGCGACGGCACGCCGATTGCGGTCGCCCCCGCGGACTGGCGGGTGCCCGCCGTCGGCTGGGGTGCCCAGGCGTTCCAGGAGGCGCTGGACGGGCGGCGCAGCCACAACCCGCCGCAGGTCTGGCCGTGGACGGAGGACCGGACGATCACCGTCGCCGCCCCGGTGGTGCGCGACGGTGACGTGGTCGCGGTGGTGCTCAGCGAGTCCCCGACCGGGGCGCTGCGCACCCGGGTGCTGCACAAGTGGCTGGTGGTCGCCGGCGGCGAGGCGGTCGCGATGATCGTCGCCGTGCTGCTGGCCGTCCGGCTCACCGAGTGGGTGCTGCGCCCGGTGCGCACCCTGGACCGGGCGACCCACGACATCGCCACCGGCCGGATGGCCGCCCGCGTCGCGCCCGGCGGCGGACCGCCCGAGCTCCAGCGGCTGGCCCGCTCGTTCAACGAGATGGCGGACCACGTGGTGCACGCCATGGACCAGCAGAAGGCCTTCGTCGCGGACGCCTCGCACCAGCTGCGCAACCCGCTGTCGGCGCTGCTGCTGCGGGTCGAGGTGCTCGGCCTGGAGCTGCCCGAGGGCCACGAGGAGGAGCTCAGCGGCGTCCGGGAGGAGGGCGCCCGGCTGGCCCGGGTGCTGGACGACCTGCTGGGCCTGGCCACCGCCGAACACGCCCGCCCCGAACCCGAGCAGACCGACCTCACCAGGCTGACCCTGGCCCGGGTGGACGGCTGGCAGCCGGTGGCCGAGCGGCGCGGGATCCGGCTGACCTGGGACGGGCCGGCGCTGGCGATCGGCATGGCGGACCCGATCGGCTTCGGCTCCGCGCTGGACGCCGTCCTCGACAACGCGCTCAAGTTCAGCCCGTCCGGGAGTGCGGTGCGGCTGCGGGTCGCCGTGCTCGGGGACGAGGTCGCGGTGACCGTCACCGACGCCGGGCCGGGCCTGACCGAGGACGAGCTGTCCCGGGCCGGTGACCGGTTCTGGCGCAGCCCGCGGCACCAGAACGTGGACGGCTCCGGGCTGGGCCTGTCCATCGCCCGCACCCTGCTGGCGGCCGGCGGCGGCTCGCTCCGGTTCGCCCCGGTCGAGCCGACCGGGCTCGCGGTGACCCTGGCGGTGCCGCGGCCGGAGGCGTCCTGAGCGCCCGTCCGGGCGGGTCTCAGGGCTTCACGGAGCGGTAGTAGCGCGCCGCACCCTCGTGCAGGGGGAGCGGGTCGGTGTAGACGGCGGTGCGCAGGTCGACCAGTTGGGCGGCGTGCACCTGGGCGCCGATCTGGTCGCGGCTGTCGATCACCGCCCGGGTCATGCCCTCGACCAGGTCCGGGTCCACGTCGTCCCGGGTGATCATGAGGTTGGGCACGGCCACGGTCGCGACGGCGTCCTTGGGTTCGGCGTTCGGGTAGGTGCCCTTGGGCATGGTGGCCGCGCGGTAGGCGTCGGTGCCGCCGCCCTCGGCCTTGTGCAGCGCCTCGGAGAGGTCGCTCAGCGGGACGAGCCGGATCCGGAAGCGGTCCGAGAGGTCGGTGAGCGCGCTGGTCGGCAGGCCGCCGGACCAGAAGAAGGCGTCCAGCTTGCCCTCGCGCAGCTGGTCGGCGGCGTCGCCGACGCCCGCCATCACGGGCGTTATGTCGTGGTCCGGGTCCAGGCCGGCCGCCGCCAGCAGCCGCTTGGTCACCGGGTTCACCCCCGACTGCGGCAGGCCCACGCCCACCCGCAGGCCCTTGAGGTCGGCGGTGCGGCGCACCGGGGAGGAGGCCGGGACGATCAGCTGGAGGTAGTCGTCGTACAGCCGGGCGATCGCCCGCAGCCGGTCCTTGCCCGGGCCCTGGTAGCCGGCGACCGCGTCGGCGGTGGCGATCGCGAAGGTGTCCTGGCCGGTGATCACCCGGGTGAGGTTGTCGACCGAGCCCTCGGTGTTGTCCAGGGCCAGCCGCACCCCCGGCATGGCCCGGGAGACGTGGCCCTGCAGCAGCTGCCCGTACCGGTCGTAGACGCCGCGCTGCACACCGGTCGCGAAGCGGGTCTCGCCGAGGGGGTACGCCGGGGAGCGGCCCGCCGACAGCCACCAGCCGCCCAGGCCGCCGGCCACCAGCACCAGCACCAGCACCGTCCGCCACAACGGGCTGCGGGCCGCGCGGCGGACGGCGGCGCCGAGACGTGACGGATCGGTGGGGGTCATGCAGGGATACTGCCAGGCGCTCTCCCCGAACGGGAGGGGAACGGCCCGTGCAAAGCTCGGGGAAAACCGGCTCGCGGCTGCCCGTACCCTGGTCTGGTGAGCGGTGAGAGCGGATTGAAGAGCTACAAGGTCGTCACGCACGGCTGCCAGATGAACGTCCACGACTCCGAGCGGCTGTCCGGCCTGCTGGAGGACGCGGGCTACGTCAAGGCCGGCCCCGAGGGCGACCCGGACCTGGTCGTGTTCAACACCTGCGCGGTGCGGGAGAACGCCGACAACAAGCTGTACGGCAACCTCGGCCAGCTCGCGCCGGTCAAGAGCCGCCACCGGGGCATGCAGATCGCCGTCGGCGGCTGCCTGGCCCAGAAGGACCGCGAGACCATCGTCAAGCGGGCCCCGTGGGTGGACGTGGTGTTCGGCACCCACAACATCGGCCACCTGCCGGCGCTGCTGGAGCGGGCCGCGGTCGAGCGCAAGGCCCAGGTCGAGATCCTGGAGTCGCTGGAGACCTTCCCCTCCACCCTGCCCACCCGCCGCGAGTCCGCGTACGCCGCCTGGGTCGCCATCTCGGTCGGCTGCAACAACACCTGCACCTTCTGCATCGTCCCCGCGCTGCGCGGCAAGGAGGAGGACCGCCGCCCGGGCGACGTCCTCGCCGAGATCGAGGCGCTGGTGGACGAGGGCGTCATCGAGGTGACGCTGCTCGGCCAGAACGTCAACGCCTACGGCTCCGACCTGGGCGACCGCGAGGCCTTCTCCAAGCTGCTGCGGGCGGCCGGCCAGATCGAGGGCCTGGAGCGGATCCGCTTCACCTCGCCGCACCCGCGCGACTTCACCGACGACGTGATCGCCGCGATGGCGCAGACGCCGAGCGTGATGCACCAGCTGCACATGCCGCTGCAGTCCGGTTCGGACCGGGTGCTCAAGGCGATGCGCCGCTCCTACCGGCAGGAGCGTTTCCTCGGGATCATCCGCAAGGTCCGCGAGGCGATGCCGGACGCGGCCATCTCCACCGACATCATCGTCGGCTTCCCCGGCGAGACCGAGGAGGACTTCGAGGAGACGATGCACGTCGTCCGCGAGGCCCGCTTCGCCAACGCCTTCACCTTCCAGTACTCCAAGCGCCCCGGCACCCCCGCCGCCGAGATGGCGGACCAGGTGCCGAAGGAGGTCGTCCAGGCCCGATACGACCGGCTGATCGCCCTCCAGGAGGAGATCTCCTGGGAGGAGAACAAGAAGCAGGTCGGCCGGACCCTGGAGATCCTGGTCGCGGAGGGCGAGGGCAAGAAGGACGACCGGACCCGTCGCCTCTCCGGCCGCGCGCCCGACAACCGCCTGGTGCACTTCAACCCGACCCTGCGGGGAGCGGGCGACGAACACGGCGCGGAGCCGGACGTACCGGTGCGCCCCGGGGACATGGTGACCGTCGAGATCACCTACGCCGCCCCGCACCACCTGCTGGCCGAGGGCCCGGCGCTGGCCGTGCGCCGCACCCGGGCCGGCGACGCCTGGGAGAAGCGCCAGGCCAAGCCCGCCGCCAAGCCGGCCGGCGTGATGCTCGGGCTGCCGGGGATCGGTGCCCCGGCCGGGCTGCCGCTCGCCGCGCCGGCGGGCGGCGCCTGCTGCGGAGACTGACGGTCCGCTCCGGCGCGGTCGCGGCCCGGTGGGAGTCCGGACTCCCACCGGGCCGTCCGTCCGCCCGGCTAGAGTGATCCACATGCTGGTAGCCGCCGCCGTGTGCCCCTGTCCGCCGCTGATCGTCCCCGAGATCGCCGCCGGGGCCGCGCCCGAGCTGGACGGGCTGCGCGCCGCCTGCGACGAGGCGCTGGCGGCGCTGGTCGCGGCCGAGCCGCAGCTGGTGGTGGCGGTCGGTACCGGGCCGGAGGCCGAGGTCTGGACCGAGGGCGGGGCCGGCTCCTTCCACCGGTACGGGGTGCCGCTGGTCGCCAAGCTGCCCGGCGGGCGGGTCGAGGGGCCGGAGCTGGCGCCCTCGCTGACCGTCGGCGCCTGGCTGCTGGAGCGCGCCGGAATCACCCTGCCCACGCACGCCTGCGCGGTGCCCCCGGACGCTCCCGCCGACCGGATGCTCGGGCTCGGTCAGGGCCTGGCCGGACTCGCCGACCGGGTCGCCCTGCTGGTGCTGGGCGACGGCAGTGCCTGCCGCACGGTGCGGGCGCCCGGCTACCTGGACGAGCGCGCCGAGGGGTTCGACGCCGCGCTGGCCGCTGCCCTGGGATCGGCCGACCTGGCCGCCCTCGCCGCCCTGGACAGCGGGCTCGCCGCCGAGCTCAAGGCCGAGGGCCGGGCCCCCTGGCAGGTGCTGGCCGGCGCCGCGGAGGGCGCCGGCCTCACCGCGCGGCTTCGCTACCAGGACGCGCCGTACGGGGTGGGGTACTTCGTGGCGTCCTGGAGCTGAGTGCCGGGGCCGGGCCGGCGTTCGGCCCCGGCCAGGCGTCCGGCCCGGGGCCGGGCACCGAGCGGCCGGGCACCGAACGGCCGGGCGCCTGACGGCCGGGCATCCCAGCAGCCGGGCACCGAGCGGCGGGGCGTCAGGGCCTGGGGGCCGGGCCGCCGTCGCCCGGCTTCGGCTTGTGGGCGAAGTCGTCCACCGCGTGCTTGGCCTTGTCGGCGCCGTGCTCGATCTTGTCGCTGTACTTGCCCTTGGTCGCCTTGTCGATCGCGCCGCCGGCCTTGTCCACCAGCTGCTCGATCTGGTCGCTGTGCTTGCCCGCGAGGTCGCTCGCCTTCTCCTTGAGCTCCTCGGCCTTGCCCTTGAGGTTGTCCATCAGACCCATGGCGATCTCCTTCTCTCCCTGTCCCATGCTCAACGCACGGGACCGGTAAAGCGTTCGCAAAACCGGGCCCCGGCCTCCCGTCACGTGGTCGCGCGGCGGGGCAGGCGCGGCAGCCCGGTCCCCGCGGCCTCCGCGGTTTGCGAGACTGGAGCGGTGAGCAGCTCCCGCACCCCGAACGCCGCCCCTCCCCAGGTGGTCTCCGTCGTCGGCGCCACCGCCGCCGGCAAGTCCGACCTGGCCGTCGCCATTGCCCGCGCCCTCGGCGGCGAGGTGATCAACACCGACTCGATGCAGCTGTACCGGGGCATGGACATCGGCACCGCCAAGCTCACCCCGGAGGAGCGCGGGGGCGTGCCGCACCACCTGCTGGACGTCTGGGAGGTCACCGAGGCCGCCAGTGTCGCCGAGTACCAGCGGCTGGCCCGGGCCGAGATCGACCGGCTGCTGGCGGCCGGGCGCACGCCCGTGCTGGTCGGCGGCTCCGGCCTGTACGTCCGGGCGGCGATCGACGAGATGGAGTTCCCCGGCACCGACCCGGCCGTGCGCGCCCGGCTGGAGGCCGAACTGGAGGAGCACGGCCCGTACGCGCTGCACCGGCGGCTGGCCGAGCTGGACCCGGCGGCCGCCGAGGCCATCCTGACGAGCAACGGGCGGCGGATCGTCCGGGCGCTGGAGGTCATCGAGATCACCGGCCGGCCGTTCACCGCCAACCTGCCCGGCAACACCGCCGTCTACCGGACCGTGCAGATCGGCGTCGCGGTGCCGCGCCCCGAGCTGGACGAGCGGATCACCCTGCGGGTCGACCGGATGTGGGAGGCCGGACTGCTGGACGAGGTGCGGCGGCTGGAGGAGGTCGGACTGCGCGAGGGCAGGACCGCCTCCCGGGCACTCGGCTACCAGCAGGTGCTCGACCACTTCGCCGGGGAGTGCACCGAGGACGAGGCGCGGGCCGAAACCGTACGGGCCACCAAGCGCTTCGCCCGCCGGCAGGAGTCCTGGTTCCGCCGGGACGACCGGATCCACTGGCTCTCCCGCCCGACCGGCACCGACCCGGTCGAGCTGCTGGAACGTTCCCTCGAACTGATCGCGCGTCAGGGGATTCCGGCCGCGTAGCGCGGTTCCGGCCAATCCGGCGGTGCACCTGCGCGCGCAGCCGACCGTGCAGGACGAACCGGGGGTCACGGCCCGATCACGTGATGGCCACGGATCACCCGAGGACCCCGGTCAGGCCCCGAACGGATCCTCTGGACATGCCATCATCGATGCCATAGGGGTCGGCCCGCGCGGGCCGACCGTGCCCGGCCGCGAGTCCGCTCGTGTCGAACTGTCAGGGGAGGCCGTGTGTCAACGGGTACCGGCCCCGAACCCGGACAGGGCGGGAGCGTCACCGCACCGGCCGAGGGATTCGACGAGTCGACGAGAGGGGACCTCCCGGTGCTGACCGGCCTGGAGGCGCCGACCTCGTACGCGGTCGCGGTGCCCGCCCTGGACACCCGCACCCCGCCTGGGGGAGCGGTGCACGAACGCGAGATCCGGCCGCGGCGCCGGCTCCGCTGGTGGCAGACCCTGCCGATCGCGCTGCTCGGCACCCTCGGCTCGTTGATGTTCGCCTTCCCGCTCGCCTTCGGCTCCGCCGGGGCGCGCGCCACCATGGTCGGGATGCTGGGGCTGCTGCTCACGGCCGCCTCGGTCGGCTGGGGCGCGATGGCCGCCCGGCACGCGGGGTACAAGTGGCCCGGGCTGCCGCGCCGGGGTTCGGGGCAGCGGGCCGGCTGGAAGGCGATCGTGGTGTACACCCTGATCGCACTGGTCGCCTGCGCGCTCGCGGTCTGGCGGGTCGCCTACCTGCGCTGACCGGGTTTTCCGGCGGTCCGTGCCCGTGCCGAGCGGGTCGCGGCGGGCGCCCGTGCCCGCCGGGCGGCCGCGGGCCCCTTCCCGCGCCGAGCCGGGCGGGTGGGCATCAGTACCATCGGAGGGGTGAGCGCATCCTCTCCCCAGCAGGCCGGTCTCCCCTTCTTCAAGGGACACGGCACCCAGAACGACTTCGTGATCGTGCCGGACCCGGACGGCGTGCTGGAGATCGGCCCGGAGGCCGTCGCCGCGCTGTGCGACCGGCGGGCCGGCATCGGCGGGGACGGGCTGCTGCGGGTGGTGCGGGCCGCCGCCGACCCGGCCGCCGCCCACCTGGCCGACCGGGCCGAGTGGTTCATGGACTACCGCAACTCCGACGGCAGCATCGCCGAGATGTGCGGCAACGGCCTGCGGGTCTTCGCCCGCTTCCTGGTCGAGGCCGGTCTCGCCAAGCCCGGCGAGCAGGCGATCGCCACCCGATCCGGCGTGCGCACCGCGACGGTCGCCGAGGACGCCGCGGACGGCACCCCCGGTGAGGTCACCATCGACATGGGCCGCGCCGGGCTGCCCGGGCCGGACGGCATCGAGGTCGCGGTCGGCGAACGGCGCTGGCCCGCGCTGAACGTCAACATGGGCAACCCGCACGCGGTGGCCTTCGTCGAGAGCCTCGACCACGCCGGTGAGCTGCGCACCGCTCCGCTCACCAGCCCCGAGGGCGTCTACCCGGAGGGCGTCAACGTCGAGTTCGTGGTGGACCGCGGCCCGCGGCACGTCGCGATGCGGGTGCACGAGCGCGGCTCCGGCGAGACCCGCTCCTGCGGCACCGGCGCCTGCGCCGTCGCGGTGGCCGCGATCCGCCGTGACGGCCTGGACCCGGCGGCCACCGGCGAGGCGGTCTCGTACACCGTGGACGTACTGGGCGGCCGGCTCGTCATCACGGAACACCCGGACGGCCGGGTCGAGATGGCCGGGCCGGCGGTGATCGTGGCCGAGGGGCGGCTCGACCCGCGCTGGTGGGGGTCACTGAGCCGAGGCTGACGGGCCGGTTTGCCCATTTCGTACGGCGACGAATCCCCCCGATCGGGTGATACCGGTCGCGGACGGGAACCACGGCATCGCGGACCGTGCTCTGCTCGGTAGCATGGACCACCGGGTCGTCCCCCGGGAGGGGTGGCAGACCACCCCCCGGGAGGGGCAGCACCCGGCGACCGTTGCCGGAGGTGCCGATGACCATCGAAGCCGGGCAGCCCCTCGCGGGGCAGCCGACGACCGCACGGCAGGCCGGGGCCCGGAGGCCCCTGGGGGAGCTCGGCCTGGCCGCCCTCGGCCGGGCCGGACGCGCCGCGTTACTCGCCACCGGGCGACCGCCGGTGCCGGACGCCCTGGAGCCGCTCGTCCGGGTCCACCGGCAGCACCACCCGCAGGGCGACCTGGCCCTGCTCGCGCGGGCGTACCGGCTGGCCGAGGCCAGCCACCGCGGCCAGAAGCGCAAGAGCGGCGAGCCGTACATCACCCACCCGCTGGCCGTCACCATGATCCTGGCCCAACTCGGCGCCGGGACCACCACCCTGGTCGCCTCGCTGCTCCACGACACCGTCGAGGACACCGACCTGACGCTGGACCAGGTGAGCGCCGGGTTCGGGCCCGAAGTCGCCTACCTGGTCGACGGGGTGACGAAGCTGGAGAAGGTCGACTTCGGCGCGGCCGCCGAGGCCGAGACCTTCCGCAAGATGCTGGTCGCCACCGGGGACGACGTCCGGGTGATGGTGATCAAGCTCGCCGACCGGCTGCACAACATGCGCACCATCCGGCACATGAAGCCGGCCAGCCAGGTGCGGATCGCCAAGGTCACCCGGGACGTGCTCATCCCGCTGGCCGAGCGGCTCGGCATCCAGGTGCTCAAGGCGGAGCTGGAGGACATCGTCTTCGCCACCCTGCACCCCGAGGAGCACGCCCGCACCCGCGCCCTGATGGCCGATCACGAGGCCGAGCCGGACACCGTGCTGGGGCCGTTCGCCGGCCGGCTGGCCCGCCAGCTGGCCGAGGCGGGGATCGCCGCCGAGGTCACGGTGCGGCCCCGGCACTGCGTCTCGCTGCACCGGGTGCTGCTCGAACGGGCGGCCGCGCCCGGGCCGGACGGCCAGCCCCGGGGGCCGCAGCCGGCCGACTTCGGGCGGTTGCTGGTGGTGGTCGAGGAGAACGCCGACTGCTACGCCGTGCTCGGCGAGCTGCACACCTGCTGGACGCCGCTGCCGGGCGAGTTCAAGGACTTCGTGGCCGCGCCCAAGTTCAACCTCTACCAGTCGCTGCACACCGCGGTGGCGCTGGAGGGCGGCGCGGTGGTCGAGGTGCTGGTGCGGACCCGCCGGATGCACGAGGTGGCCGAGACCGGGGTGGTCGCGCTCGGGGACCCGACCCCGGCCGGCCCCGCCCAGGACACCGACGAGCTGGACCGCACCGACCCGGCCCGGCCCGGCTGGCTCAGCCGGCTGCTGGAGTGGCAGCAGGAGACGCCCGACCCGGACGCGTTCTGGTCGGCGCTCACCGCCGACCTGGCCGGCGACCGCGAGATCACCGTGGTGACGGAGAGTGGCGAAACGCTTCAGCTGAGGGCGGGCGCCACCTGTGTGGACGCGGCCTACCTGCTCGGCGAGGAGACCGGCCACCGATGTATCGGTGCCCGGGTCAACGGCCGGCTCACCGCCCTGTCCACCGTCCTGCGCGACGGGGACGTGCTCGCCGTCCTCACCGAGGGCCCCCCGGCCGACGGCGGGCAGCGCGGCGCCGAACCCTCGGGCCCGTCACCGGAGTGGCTGGCGCACGCCCGCACCCCCGCCGCCCGGCTGGCCATCGAGCGCTGGCTGGCCGACCACCCGGCCCGGCTGCCGGTGGTGCGCACCGGGCCGGCCGGCGGCCAGCCCGCCCCGCCCGCGCACCGGGCCGGGGAGCGCCGGTCCGCCCCCGTCGCCGTGGCCGGGCGGCCCGGGGCGACGGTGCGGCTGGCCCGCTGCTGCACGCCCGTCCCGCCGGACGAGGTGGCCGGCTACCCGATCCGCGGCGGCGCGGTGGCCGTGCACCGCACCGGCTGCCCGGCCGGTCAGCGGCTGCGCGCGGACGGCCGCACCGAGCTCCAGGTCCGCTGGCGGTCCGAGGACGCCCCGACGGCGAGGCACCGCGCCACCCTGCTGGCCGAGGCGCTGAACCGGCCCCGGCTGCTCGCCGACCTCACCGCGGCGATCTCCGCCGAGGGCGTCGGCATCGTCTCGGCCGAGGTCGAGCCGCCGCAGGAGCTGCGGGTCCGCCACACCTACACCGTCGAACTGCCCGAGCCGGGTGCGCTGCCCGCGCTGATGCGGGCGATGCTCCGGGTGTCCGGGGTGTACGACGTGAGCCGCCCGCACGCTCCGGAGGGCGCCCGGGGCCGCCACTCCGGGGAAAATGGGGGTGACCGGCCCGCGCCGGGCGTGCGACCATCGTGGGGAATTCACGGCCGGTCCACGGCGTTGTCAGGGCACATGGGCCCCGGTGACGGTCGAGGGTCCTCGCCACAGCCGTACAGCGACCAAAGGACAGAATGACCTCCACGTTCGACACCCGCGACCACGCCGACGCCCCGCGCCGCATCGACGGTCGACGGGCTGAAGCCCTCATGGACGAGGACCTCGCGGCCATCGACGAGGACCTCGGCCACACCTACGACGGCGACCAGTACGACCGCAGCGAGCGCGCCGCCCTGCGCCGGGTCGTCGGCCTCTCCACCGAGCTCGAAGACGTCACCGAGGTCGAGTACCGCCAGCTCCGCCTGGAGCGCGTGGTGCTCGTCGGCGTGTGGACGGACGGCACGCTGGAGGAGGCGGAGAACTCGATGGCCGAGCTCGCCGCGCTGGCCGAGACGGCCGGCTCCCAGGTGCTGGACGGCGTCATCCAGCGCCGCGACAAGCCCGACGCGGCCACCTACATCGGCTCCGGCAAGGCGCAGGAGCTGCGCGACATCGTCGCCTCCACCGGCGCCGACACCGTGGTCTGCGACGGTGAGCTCACCCCCGGCCAGCTCATCCACCTGGAGGACGTGGTCAAGGTCAAGGTCGTCGACCGGACGGCCCTGATCCTGGACATCTTCGCCCAGCACGCCAAGTCCCGGGAGGGCAAGGCGCAGGTCTCGCTGGCCCAGATGCAGTACATGCTGCCGCGTCTGCGCGGTTGGGGTCAGTCGCTGTCCCGGCAGATGGGTGGCGGCGGCTCCGGCTCCTCGGGCGGCGGCATGGCCACCCGTGGTCCCGGTGAGACCAAGATCGAGACCGACCGGCGCCGGATCCGGGAGAAGATGGCGAAGCTCCGCAAGGAGATCGCCGAGATGAAGAAGGGCCGCGACACCAAGCGCCAGGAGCGCAAGCGCCACCAGGTGCCGTCCGTGGCCATCGCGGGCTACACCAATGCCGGCAAGTCCTCCCTGCTCAACCGGCTCACCGGTGCGGGCGTGCTGGTGGAGAACGCGCTGTTCGCCACCCTGGACCCGACCGTGCGCCGGGCCCAGACCCCGAGCGGGCGGCTCTACACCCTGGCGGACACCGTCGGCTTCGTCCGGCACCTGCCGCACCACCTGGTCGAGGCCTTCCGCTCGACCATGGAGGAGGTCGCCGACGCGGACCTCATCCTGCACGTGGTGGACGGCTCGCACCCCGAGCCGGAGACGCAGCTGGCCGCCGTCCGGGAGGTCATCGTCTCGGTCGAGGCGCAGGACGTGCCCGAGATCGTGGTGATCAACAAGGCGGACGCCGCCGACCCGCACGTGCTGCAGCGCCTGCTGCGCCGCGAGCCGCACGCAATCGTGGTGTCGGCCCGCAGTGGGGCGGGGATCGACGAGCTGCTGCAGCTCATCGACGACGAGCTGCCGCGCCCGGCCGTCGAGGTGCGGGCCCTGGTGCCCTACACCCAGGGCGCGCTGGTGTCCCGGGTGCACAAGGAGGGCGAGCTGCTCGCCACCGAGCACACCGGCGAGGGCACGCTGCTGCACGCCAAGGTGCCGGCTGAGCTGGCCGCGGAGCTGGAGCACTTCTCGGTGGCCCTGCAGGGCTGACCGGGCCGCGCTGCACGGCTCGCCTGCCCCGGCTGCACGGGGCAGGCCGGCCGCCGGTTCGCACGGCTTCTCCGCGTAGGGCCCCCGGACGATCGCGTCCGGGGGCCCTGCGCGTTCCCCTTCGGGGCTACCTGTCGGAGCGCTACTTCACGTTCTTGGTGAAGTAGTCGAAGGCCTGCTTCGCCTGGTCCAGCAGCGCGGGCCCGGCCAGGTAGCCGGCCGGGTTGCGGTCGCCGAGCGCGCTGACGCTCACCAGGTTGGGCTTGCCGTCCTTGGTGACGAACCAGCCGCCGCCGCCCGCGCCACCGGTCATGGTGCAGCCGACCACGTACATCGGGGGCCGGGTCCGGTCGAAGGAGAGCAGGCCAGGTGCGGTGGGGGAGCCGCAGCGGTCCAGCTCCATGCCGTCGAACGGCCGCTCCACCGGGTAGCCGTAGGAGACCACCGAACCGACCTGGTCCCGGGGGGCGTTGAACCACACCGGGACGGAGCCGCCGACCGCCTCCTCCAGGGACGGCCCGGAGTCGGCCTCGCCGCGCACCCGCAGGACCGCGAAGTCGTACTGCTCGTGGGCGCCCACGCCGCTCTCCTTCAGCCAGGTCGGTGACACCAGCGCCCGGACCACCGTCCACCGGCCGTACGGGGCGGCCTGCTGGTCGTCGTACGGGCGGCCGCGGCGGGCTCGGCCGTCCCGGTTGAAACCGGGCACGAAGACCAGGTTCCTCGCCCAGCCGCCGCCCCTGCCGTCATGCAGGCAGTGGGCGGCGGTGTACACCAGGTTGCTGCGGCCGGGGTCGAGCGGGTCGGAGACGACCGTTGCGGAGCACACCGCGTCGCCCTGGGGCGTGGTCATGAACAGCTTGCCGACCACGGCGGAGTCCGGGCCGTACGGGTGCTGCTGCGGTACGGCCGGGACGGCGGCGGGCGGGGCGTCGCGCTGGACGGCGCCGGGTCCGGTGGCGGGCGCGGAGGCCGTCAGCGAGTACTCCGGGGTGGGCCTGGCCCTGGCGGTCTCCATCCGGGAGACGGACCAGTAGCCCGGGGCCACCGGGTTGGTGAAGCCGCTCTCGGCGACGTACCGCGCCCAGTCCTCGACCTTCCAGCCGCTCAGGTCGCCCAGGCTGGTCGGCGCGGCCTTCGGCAGGGCGGCGGGTGGTGCGGCCGGGACGGCGGGGCCCTCGGGCCCGCAGGCGGCCGCGGTGAGGGTCAGGGCGGCGAGCAGGGCGGCGCCGGCCGTGGCGGCCCTGCGCGTCCTGGTGCCGAGCGTGCGCATGCTCGTTCGTCCCACGTCGCGGTACCGGTCACTGCTTCCTGGAGATCCAGTCCAGGGCCTGCTTGGCGACCGTCTCCAGGTAGGGGCCGCTCAGCGACGTGTGCTCCTGGGTGCCGATCGAGGTGTTGCTGACCAGGGCCTTCCTGCCGTCCGGCAGGGTGGCGAACCAGCCGCCCCCGCTGGCGCCCTGGGTCATGTCGCAGCCGATGGTCAGCATCGCCGGGCGCTTGGCGTCGAAGGACAGCCGGGTGGGCCTGCCGCCGTCGCACCGGTAGAGCTCCTGGCCGTCGAACGGCTTGACCAGGGGATAGCCGGCGGCCGACACCCGGAGCTGGTCACGGGGTGCCTCGAACCACACCGGAACGGCCGAACCGACCGTCTCCTCGAGGGACTTGCCGGTGTCGTTCTGGCTGCGCACGCGCATCACCGCGAAGTCGTACTGGTTGGCGGCGTCGCCGCTCCGGCCGCCCTCGACCATCCACTGCGGGGAGGTGGTGACCTGCTCGGCCCACCAGGTGCCGAGCGGGGCCAGCTCGGACAGCGGTGCCTTCCTGCCGCCGCTGGAGGCGCCGGAGTTGTTGTAGGCGGGGACGAAGACCAGGTCCTTGTAGAAGTTCCCGCCCTTGCCCTCGTGTACGCAGTGCGCGGCCGTCCAGACCAGGTTGCTCCTGCCCGGGTGCTGCGGGTCGGCCACCACGGTGGCCGAGCAGTTGCCCCGGCCTCCCTGGGCGGAGAAGAACACCTTGCCGGAGGGCTGGCCGAGGTACGGCCGGGGCACCGGGACGGCCTTCACCACTGCGGGCTCGGGATCGGTCACGCCGTCGCCGGCGGCGGGGCCCTGGGTGGACGGCGCCGGGGTGGACGGCGACGGCTTGGCGGCGGGCGGGGCAGGGTCCGCGGGCTTGGCGTCGCCCATCGTGTCCGGGTCCCAGAAGTCCTTCACCACCGGGTTGTGGAAGACGTGCTTGGACGCCCACCTGTCCCAGTCCTCGAACTTCCACTTCTTCAGGTCGTCCCAGCTCCGCGGCAGGCCCTCCAGCAGGCCGGTCGGCAGACCGGAAGGCAGGGTGATCCCGCCGATGACGCCGCCACCACCGCCGGGAGCGGCGGCTCCGCTCGCGACAGCCGCGTCCGGCGGCGCCGCGGCGGTCCGGCCGCCGTCACCGGGCGGGCCGTCCGGCCCGCAGGCGCTCGTGGCGAGCAGCGTTCCGGCGACGAGGGCGGCGGCCAGGGCTGACCGGTGGATCGATGGCATCTGTGCGCTTCCCCCTGTGCTCGGTCGGGCGTCGGTGCGGCGGCTCGCCGCCATGGAGTCTTCCATCGCCGTCCAGGACGGCCCTGCCCGGCCCCCGGGTTGCGGAGCTGACCCGAGGTCACCGATCCGTGACGCCGGACAGGCCGACTCGTTGGCACAGCAGGGCCCTCCGCCCCCGAGGCGGACAATCCCCGATCTTCACCCGGACGAGTGAGCCGTCCTTGTGATCACCCGTCAGGGATAGGTAACCCTTACCTGACGCGACGGTGCGAGCGCCCGCCGATCCCCTCCGCCACCAGCGCGCGTCCGCACCCCCACGCGCCACCAAGGAGCAGCCTTGAGCACCGCCCTCACCGGAGCCCCGCCCGAATCCCCGCAGCCCGCGGAGCCGCCTCGCGACCAGCGGGGCGTCCCGACGCCGGGCCGGGAGCACCCGGGCACGAGCGGGGACCACCGGCCCGGGCCCGACCCGCTGCTGCACCGGGACCCGGCCGTCGCCGCCGAACAGGCAGCCCTGGAAGCCCTGTTGCGCTGCTGGACCAGGGAGACCGGCGCCCGGCCCGGCGCGGACGGGCGGCTGCGGATCGACGTCCTCGGCGGCGCCGCCCGGCTCACCGCGCCGGTCCGCTACTGGTCCCCCGGCGGGTGGCACCGGTTCGGAGCGGCCACCCTCTCGGCGGGCGAGGGCACCGCCGAGGCCCCGGTGGACGCCGTCACCACCGCCGCGCTGCTCGCCGCCGCGGCCGCCGAACGGCCCGACCCCGGGCAGGTCGCCGACCTCGCCGCCCGGGTCGCCGACTCGGTGGTGCGCACCGCCGAGATCCTCGCCCACCGCCGCACCGGCGCCGAACCCGGCGGCCCCGAGCGCTCGCACTTCCTCGCCGCCGAACAGTCCCTGCTGCTCGGCCACCCGCTGCACCCCACCCCCAAGAGCCGCGACGGCCTCGGCCCCGCCCAGAGCGCCGCGTACTCGCCGGAACTGCACGGCTCCTTCCAGCTGCACTGGTACGCGGTGGACCGCGACCTGCTCGCGGCCGGCTCCGCCGTCGACGACAGCGCCGACCGGCTCACCGCCGCCCTGCTCGACGGCCGCGCCGCCCTGCCGCCCGGCACCGCCGCCCTGCCCCTGCACCCCTGGCAGGCCCGCGAACTCGCCCACCGCCCGGCCGTGGCCGCGCTGCTCGCCGACGGGCTGCTGCACGACCTCGGGCCGGCCGGCGAGCCCTGGTACCCCACCTCCTCGGTGCGCACCGTCTACCGGCCCGGCGTGCCGTGGATGCTCAAGCTCTCGCTCGGCCTGCGGATCACCAACTCCCGCCGGGAGAACCTGCGCAAGGAGCTCCACCGCGGCCTGGAGATGCACCGGCTGCTGGAGAGCGGCCTGGCCGCCGAGTGGCGGGCCGCCCACCCCGGCTTCGACGTCGTCCGCGACCCGGCCTGGATCGGCGTCGACCACCCCGACCTCGGCGACCCGGGCGGTCTGGACACCGTCCTGCGCGCCCAGCCCTTCGCGCCCGCCGACCGGGCGCTGTGCGTGGCCGGGCTGGTCGCCGAACAGCCGCTCGGCACCGGCGCCACCGTGCCGTCCCGGCTCGGCGACACCCTGCGCTCGCTCGCCGCCCGCACCGGCCGCCCGCTGCCCACGGTGGCCGCCGAATGGTTCCTGCGGTACCTGGACGCCGTCGTCCTGCCCGTCCTGTGGCTCGACGGCCGGGGCGGCATCGCCCTGGAGGCCCACCAGCAGAACAGCATCGTGCTGCTGGACGCCGAGGGCTGGCCCTGCGGCGGCCGCTACCGCGACAACCAGGGCTACTACTACCGGGACAGCGCCGCAGAACGGCTCACCGCACGGCTGCCCGGCCTCGGCGCGCAGAGCGACACCTTCCTGCCGGACGCGGTGATCGACCACCACTTCGCCTACTACCTCGGCATCAACCACGTGCTCGGACTGGTCGGCGCCCTGGGCTCCCAGGGGCTGGCCGACGAGACGGTGCTGATCGCCGGGCTGCGCCGCTTCCTGGCCGGCCCCCGGGCGGCCGCCACCGGCTCGGCGCTGCCCGCCCTGCTGCTGGACGCGCCGACCCTGCCCTGCAAGGCCAACCTGCTCACCCGGATCAACGGCCTGGACGAGCTGGTCGGCCCGGTCGCCTCCCAGTCCGTGTACGTGGACATCCCCAACCCGGTGGCGGGCCGCTGATGTTGGACGACCTGCCCGGGTGGGGCGCCGTCCCCACCCCGGTCGGCGAGTTCCGGCTCAGCCCCGTACGGCTGCCCGCCGACCTGGACCTGCTGGTCGGCTGGATGAACGACCCCGAGGTCGACGAGTTCTGGGACCTGGCCGGGCCGCCCGGAACCACCGAGCGGCACGTCCGCGCCCAACTCGACGGCGACGGCCGCAGCGTGCCCTGCCTGGGGCTGCTCGACGGCGCGCCGATGAGCTACTGGGAGGTCTACCGCGCCGACCTCGACCCGCTCGCCGGGTACTACCAGGCCCGACCGCACGACACCGGCCTGCACCTGCTGCTCGGCCCCGCCGCCAGCCGCGGCCGGGGCCTGGGCGCCCGGCTGCTGGCCGCCGCGGCCGAGCTGGTCCTGCACCGGCGGCCGGACTGCGAAAGGGTGGTGGCCGAACCGGACGTGCGCAACCGGCGCTCGGTCCGGGCCTTCGAACGGGCCGGGTTCCGGGCCGCGGCCGAACTCCACCTGCCCGACAAGCGCGCCGCCCTGATGGTCCGTGACCGCGACCCCCGGCCCGCCCCGGGACAGGCCCAACTCCCCGCCTAGGACACCTGTGGACACCTCGACACCCCCTCCCTACGACCTGCTCGGCGTCGGCATCGGCCCGTTCAACCTCTCGCTCGCCGCACTCGCCGAGCCCGTACCGGGCCTGCGCACCCTCTTCTGCGACCAACGCCCGGAGTTCCGCTGGCACCACGGGATGCTGGTGGACGGGGCGCGGATGCAGGTGCCCTTCCTCGCCGACCTGGTCTCCCTGGTCGACCCGACCAACCCGTGGTCCTTCCTCAACTACCTGCGCGCCCAGGACCGCCTGTTCCCGTTCTACTTCTCCGAGCGCTTCCAGCTGCCCCGCCGCGAGTACGACCACTACTGCCGGTGGGCCGCCGAAGGACTGGCCAACTGCCGCTTCGGCACCGAGGTCACCGCGCTGCACTGGACCACCACCCCGGAGCACGGCCCGCTGTTCCTGGCCGAGCTGACCGACACCGCGACCGGCCGGCGCTCCGCCGTACGGGCCCGCAACCTCGCGCTCGGCGTCGGCACCCGGCCCGTCCTGCCCGAGGCCTTCGCGGGGCTCGCGGACCACCCGAGGGCCTTCCACTCCGCCGAGTACCTCGACCGGCGCGCCGACCTGGCCGGCGCCCGGGACATCACCGTGGTGGGCAGCGGGCAGTCCGGCGCCGAGGTCTTCCTCGACCTCCTGCGCCGCCACGACGGCGACGGCGTGCGGCTGCGCTGGCTCACCCGCACCCGGGCGCTCGCCCCCATGGAGTACTCCAAGCTCGGCCTCGAACACTTCACCCCCGACTACACCCGCTACTTCCACGGCCTGCCCGAAACCGTGCGGGACTCCCTCGTCACCGCCCAGTGGCAGCTGCACAAGGCCGCCAGCGCCGAGACCCTCGCCGAGATCCACGACCACCTGTACGAGCGCACCATCGGCCGGCCGATCGACACCGCACCGGTCGAGATCACCCCCGGCACCGCCGTCACCGACGCCCGGCCCGGCCCCTGCGGCGGCCTCGAACTGCACTGCCGGCACACCGACTCCGGCACCGAGCACGTGCTGCGCACCGACGCCGTGGTGCTCGCCACCGGCTACCGCGCCGCCCGCCCCGCCGCGATCGAACCGCTCGCCCACCTGATCGACTGGGACCGGTCCGGGCGCTACCGGGTCGACCTCGACCACCGGGTCGCCACCCGGCCCGAGCTCACCGGCGGCCTCTACGTCCAGAACGCCGAACTGCACACCCACGGCGTCGGCACCCCCGACCTCGGCCTCGGCGCCCACCGGGCTGCCGTCATCCTCAACGCCGTCACCGGCCGCACCGTCCACCGACTGCCCGACCGGACCGCCTGGACCGGCTTCGCGCCGCCCGCCCCCGCCGGCCGGGCCGCCCAGCCCACCTCCGTCGTCCCCCGCCCCCAGGAGCTGACCCGTGCCGCAACCGTCGGCCGCTGAACCGCCGCTCTACCTGCCCCCGCACCTCACCGCCGGGCACTGGCAGCGGGCCGGCCGCGCCCTGCTGGCCAAGATGTTCGCCGAGTTCTCCTACGAGGAGCTGCTCATCCCCGCACCCGGCGCCCTCGACGGCGAGTACCTGGTGAAACTGCCCGAGGCCGAGTACCGCTTCACCGCCCGCCGGGGCGCCTACGACAGCTGGCACGTCGACCCGGAGTCCGTCCGCTGCTCCCGCCCGGACGGCCTGGACCCGCTGCGCTTCCTCCTGTACGCCCGGCAGACCCTCGGGACGGGGGGCGAGACGACCGCCCACCTGATCCGCGAGCTGTCCGCCACCCTGACCGCCGACGCCCGCCAGCTCGCCACCGCGCTCACCGCCGCCGAACTCGCCGACCTCGACCACCCCGCGCTGGAGGGGCGGCAGGGCGGCCACCCGTGGATCGTCCCCAACAAGGGCCGGATCGGCTTCTCCGGCACCGACGCCGCCCGCTGGACCCCGGAGGCGCGCAGCCCGCGCCCGCTGCCCTGGATCGCCGTCCACCGCCGGCTCGCCGAGTACCGCGGGGTGCCCGGCCTGGAGCGGCCCGAGCAGCTGTACGCCCGGGAACTGGACGACGTGGACGCGCTGCGCGCCCCGCTCGGCCCGGACGCCGACGACTACCTGCTGCTGCCCGTCCACCCCTGGCAGTGGGACGAGACGGTCCTGCCGCTGTTCGCGCCCTGGATCGCGTCCGGCGAGATCGTCCCGCTGCCCTCGGACGGCGACCCACGGCTGCCCCAGCAGTCCATCCGCTCGTTCTTCAACACCGCCCACCCCGAGCGCTGCACCGTCAAGCTGCCCCTGTCCATCCTCAACACCCTGGTCTGGCGCGGGCTGCCGGTCGAGCGGACCCTCGCCGCGCCCGCCGTCACCGCCTGGCTGCACGGGCTGCGCGACGCCGACCCGTACCTGCGGGACGAGTGCCGGGTGATCCTGCTCGGCGAGATCGCCTCCGTCACCGTCGACCACCCGGTGTACCGGGAGATGCCCGAGTCGCCGTACCAGTACAAAGAACTGCTCGGCGCGATCTGGCGCGAGCCGCTCGGCCCCTTCCTCACCGGGGGCGAGCGTGCCCGGACCCTGGCCGCGCTGCTGCAGACCGGCTCGGACGGGCGGTCGCTGGCCGCCGAGCTGATCGCCCGCTCCGGCCTCGCCCCCGCCGAGTGGACCGGCCGGCTGTTCGCCGCGATGATGCCGCCGCTGCTGCACTTCCTGTACCGCTACGGACTGGTCTTCTCCCCGCACGGCGAGAACGCCATCGTGGTCTTCGACGACCACGACACCCCGACCCGGCTGGCGGTCAAGGACTTCGTCGACGACGTCAACCTCAGCGACCAGGACCTGCCCGAACTGCGCGGCCTGCCCGCCGAGGTCGCCGGCGTCCTGCTGCGGGACAGTCCCCCGGAGCTCTGCCAGTTCATCCACTCCGGGCTGTTCATCGGCGTGTTCCGCTACCTCGCCCCGCTGCTGGAGGTCCAGACCGGACTGCCCGAGACCGCGTTCTGGGCCCTCCTGCGCGCCGAGGTCCACCGCTACCAGGACCGCTTCCCCGAGCTGCGCGAGCGCTTCGAGCTGTTCGACCTGTTCCAGCCCCGGATCACCCGGCTCTGCCTCAACCGCAACCGGCTGCTGCTGGACGGCTACCAGGACCGCCCGCACCGCCCGCACGCCGCCCGGCACGGGACCGTCCCGAACGCGCTGGTCGCCGTGGACGGGAGCGTTCCGGCCCAACGGGACCGCATTGTCACCCCCGCCCCGTAGGGTGGAGGGGTCATGACGAACGACTCCGAATCCCAGCCCGCGGCGGACCTCGGTGACGAGGCCGAGGAAGCCGTCGCCGTCCCGCGTTCGCGGATCCCCGAACTCCTGCACGCCGCGGTGACGGCCGTCGGCGGCGTGGAGCGCCCCGGCCAGGTGCGGATGGCCGAGGCCGTCGCCGACGCGGTCGACCACGGCGAGCACCTGCTCGTCCAGGCCGGCACCGGCACCGGGAAGTCCCTGGCCTACCTGGTGCCGGCGCTCGCCCACGGGGACCGCGTGGTGGTCGCCACCGCCACCCTGGCGCTGCAACGCCAGCTGGTGGAGCGGGACTTGCCGCGCACGGTCGAGGCGCTGCACCCGGTGCTGCGCCGCCGCCCGCTGTTCGCGATGCTCAAGGGCCGCTCCAACTACCTGTGCCTGCACCGGGCCAACGAGGGTACCCCGAGCGACGAGGGCGAGGGCCTCTTCGATCCGGTGGACGCGCTCGGCGGCCCCACCGGGAAGCTCGGCCAGGAGGTGCTGCGACTGCGCGACTGGGCGGACGAGACCGACACCGGGGACCGCGACGACCTCAGCCCCGGCGTCTCGGACAAGGCCTGGGCGCAGCTGGCGGTCACCTCCAAGGAGTGCCTGGGCGCGACGCGCTGCGCGTACGGGCAGGAGTGCTTCGCGGAGAAGGCGCGGGAGCGGGCCAAGCTGGCGGACGTCGTGGTCACCAACCACGCGATGCTCGCGATCGACGCCATCGAGGGCGCGCCGGTGCTGCCGGAGCACGGGCTGCTGATCGTGGACGAGGCGCACGAGCTGGTCAACCGGGTCACCGGTGCCGCCACCGCCGAACTCACCGTCGGCGCGGTCAACCGGGCGGTGAAGCGGGCGGCCCGGCTGGCCAACGAGAAGGCCGTGGACGCGCTGCAGGCCGCCGCCGAGAACTACCACGGCCTGATGGAGACCGCCCAGCCCGGCCGGGTCGAGGAGCTGCCCGAGTACCTGGCGTACGCGGTCACCGCGATCCGGGACGCCGCCCGGCAGGTGATCACCTCGCTCGGCGAGACCAGGGACAAGGGGCTCAGCGACGAGGACGCGGTCCGCAAGCAGGCGATGGCCTCGGCCGAGACGCTGCACGAGACCGCCGACCGGCTGCTGGAGAACTCCGAGTACGACGTGATCTGGATCGAGCGGAGCGACCGCTACGGGCTCGGCACCGCCTCGCTGCGGGTCGCGCCGCTGAGCGTCTCCGGGCTGCTGCGCGAGGGGCTGTACAAGGAGCGCTCGGTCGTGCTCACCTCGGCCACGCTCAAGCTGGGCGGCGACTTCAACGGGGTGGCCGGCTCGGTCGGCCTGCCCAAGGAGGCCCGGCTGCCGGACGAGCGCACGCCCGGCGACAACCCCGAGACCGGTTTCGGGGAGGACGTCGTCCCGTACTGGCGGGGCATCGACGTCGGCTCGCCGTTCAAGTACCCCAAGCAGGGCATCCTGTACGTCGCCAAGCACCTCGCCGAGCCCGGGCGCGATCCGGAACGGCCGGACATGCTCGACGAGTTGGCCGAGCTGATCGGCGCGGCGGGCGGCCGGACGCTGGGGCTGTTCTCCTCGATGCGCGGCGCCCAGGCGGCGGCCGAGGCGATGCGGGAGCGGCTGGACCACCGGATCCTGCTCCAGGGGGAGGAGACGCTGGGGGAGCTGATCCGCGAGTTCGCCTCGGACGCCACGACCTGCCTGTTCGGCACGCTCTCGCTGTGGCAGGGCGTGGACGTGCCCGGCTCGGCCTGCCAGCTGGTCGTGATGGACCGGATCCCCTTCCCCCGGCCGGACGACCCGCTGATGAGCGCGCGGCAGAAGGACGTCGAACAGCACGGCGGGAACGGCTTCATGGCGGTCGCGGCGACGCACGCGGCGCTGCTGATGGCGCAGGGCGCGGGCCGGCTGGTGCGTGCGGCGGACGACCGGGGCGTGGTGGCGGTGCTCGACCCGCGGGTGGAGACCAAGCGGTACGGGAGCTTCTTCCGGTCCTCGATGCCGGAGTTCTGGTACACCACGGACCGCAACCAGGTGCGCCGCTCGCTGGCGGCGATCGACGCGTCGGCGGCGCCGGTGCGGCCGGTGGCGAAGCGGGGCTGAGGGCGGCCCTTCGGCCGGCTGAGGACCCTCGGCCGGCGCCGGGAAACGACGGAGGGGCTCCCCGCTGACGCGGTGGAGCCCCTTCCCGGTGGGGGCCGCCCGAGCTGCGGACGCGCTGCGGGTGGCGCAGGCGTGCCGTGGTTGCCGCCGACCTGCCGCGGGTGCCGCCGACGCCGTGAGTGTCGGAGACGCGCCCGTGCGTGCCGCAGACGCGCCGTTGGTCGGAGACGCGCCGTGGGTGCCGGAGGCCTGGCCGCCGCCGTTGCGGGCGGAGGCGGTGCGTCCGGCTGTCAGAGGCGGCGCAGGACCGCGACGACCTTGCCCAGGATGGTCGCGTTGTCGCCGTTGATCGGCTCGTACGCCGGGTTGTGCGGCATCAGCCAGATCCGGCCGTCCTCGCGCTTGAGCCGCTTGACGGTGGCCTCGCCGTCGATCATCGCGGCCACGATGTCGCCGTTCTCGGCGACCGGCTGGCGGCGGACGGTGACCCAGTCGCCGTCGCAGATGGCCGCCTCGATCATCGAGTCGCCGCGCACGGTGAGCGCGAAGAGCTCGCCCTCGCCGACCAGCTGGCGGGGCAGCGGGAAGACGTCCTCGACCGTCTGCTCGGCCAGGATCGGGCCGCCGGCGGCGATCCGGCCGACCAGCGGCACGTAGGAGGTGGACGGGCGGCCGGCCGTCTCGGCGGTGTTGGGGCGGGCGACCTCGACGCCGCGGACCTCGTAGGCGCGCGGCCGGTGCGGATCCCGGCGGAGGAAGCCCTTGCGCTCCAGGGCCATCAGCTGGTGGGCGACCGAGGAGGTGCTGGACAGGCCGACGGCCTGGCCGATCTCGCGCATGGACGGCGGGTAGCCCCGGCGCTGGACGGAGTCGCGGATGACCTCGATCACCCGGCGCTGGCGCTCGGTGAGGCCGGCCTCGTCGGTGCGGATCCCGGGGGGGCGGCCGGGCATCGCGCGGGCGGGGGAGGGGTGGGTGTCGTCCATCGCGGGGGTGTGTTCGATCGGCTGGTCGGGAACGCGGCTCGCGGTGGAGAGCGCGGGGCCGGAAAGGCGGTGGTCTTCGCTACGGTCCATGCTGATGTCCACGCTCTGCTGATTCACGGTGCGCTGCCCCACCTTGAACTGGGAGTGTTCCTGCACCGGGATGGTGTTGGTTTCGACGGTGTTCACGGCGGCCCCTCTCGACGGCTGTCCTCTCCCCTTTTCCAGCCCAACGCACCTCCTATCGAAAGGTTGCGCCAAACACACGTTCGAGTGAATTATTCGGGAGTTGGCTGACTCGATCAAGGCTTTGCTGTAGATCGAGTAAACGTTCGACCGGATGTCGACGCCGGAAGTCTAATCGGCGTCGACACGCCTGGGGTGTCGCCTCCCCCCGAAACCTAGATGTAGTGGCTAGAGTCCTCCGCGTGCCCAGTACTAGTGGTCGCGTCACATGATCAGCTTGCCGAGGCCGGGGGCGCATCGCATAGACTCACCCGGTCCGCACGTCCTGCCAGGGAGGGATCCCCCGGTGCACTGCCCCTTCTGCCGGCATTCCGACAGCCGCGTTGTCGACAGCCGGACCACCGAGGACGGCAGCTGCATCCGCCGTCGTCGACAGTGCCCCGACTGCGGCCGCCGTTTCACCACCGTGGAGACGGCCGCGCTCATGGTCGTCAAGCGCAGCGGCGTCACCGAGCCGTTCTCCCGGCAGAAGGTCATCACCGGCGTCCGCAAGGCCTGCCAGGGCCGCCCGGTCACCGAGGACGCCCTCGCCCAGCTCGGGCAGCGGGTCGAGGAGTGCGTGCGCGCCAGCGGCAACGCCGAGCTGACCACCCACGACGTCGGGCTGGCCATACTCGGCCCGCTCAAGGAACTCGACGTGGTCGCCTACCTGCGCTTCGCCAGCGTGTACCAGGCGTACGACGGACTCGAAGACTTCGAGGCCGCCATCGCGGAACTCCGCGCCGAGCGGCCCGTCCCCGAGGCGGACGGCACCCCCGTGCCCGTTCCCGCCAGCGCGCCCTAGGCGGCGCCGGGGCCCCGCCGGGGCCTCCAGCCAGTACCACACGGCCCTCCGGGGCCCCCGCGTGCCCGAAACCGGGGCACGGAACACAACGAACCGTGTGCGAGCAGGCGAGGTCTCCGGCTGCCCGCACACCGGAAGAACGAACCAGCGGTGCCCGGATTTTTCGGGGCACTTCGGGCGTTTGCCCAGGAGGAGGAGCGAGAAGTGACAGACACCACGAGCGGTTCCGCGCGCGGGTCGAAGTCCGAGAAGGCTGCGGCCAAGGGCGCGAAGGCCCCGAAGGGCGGTCTCCGGATGGAGCGCATCTACACCACTCCTGGCGTGCACCCCTACGACGCGGTCCGCTGGGAGCGGCGCGACGTCGTCATGACCAACTGGCGCGACGGCTCGATCAACTTCGAGCAGCGCGGCGTCGAGTTCCCGGACTTCTGGTCGGTCAACGCCGTCAACATCGTCACGTCGAAGTACTTCCGCGGCGCCGTCGGCACCCCGCAGCGCGAGTGGAGCCTCAAGCAGATCATCGACCGCGTGGTCCTCACCTACCGCGCGGCCGGGGAGAAGCACGGCTACTTCGCCACCGCGGACGACGCCGAGATCTTCGAGCACGAGCTGACCCACGCCCTCCTCCACCAGGTGTTCAGCTTCAACTCGCCGGTCTGGTTCAACGTCGGCACCAAGCAGCCCCAGCAGGTCAGCGCCTGCTTCATCCTGTCCGTCGACGACTCCATGGAGTCGATCCTCGACTGGTACAAGGAAGAGGGCATGATCTTCAAGGGCGGCTCCGGCGCCGGCCTCAACCTCTCCCGCATCCGCTCCTCCAAGGAACTGCTCTCCTCCGGCGGCAACGCCTCCGGCCCGGTCTCGTTCATGCGCGGCGCCGACGCCTCCGCCGGCACCATCAAGTCCGGCGGCGCCACCCGCCGCGCGGCCAAGATGGTCGTGCTGGACGTCGACCACCCGGACGTCGAGGCCTTCATCGAGACCAAGGTGAAGGAGGAGGAGAAGATCCGCGCCCTGCGCGACGCGGGCTTCGACATGGACCTCGGCGGCGACGACATCACGTCCGTCCAGTACCAGAACGCCAACAACTCGGTCCGCGTCAACGACGAATTCATGACCGCCGTCGAGAACGGCACCGAATTCGGCCTGCGCGCCCGCCTCACCGGCGAGGTCATCGAGACCGTCGACGCCAAGAAGCTGTTCCGCAAGATGGCCGAGGCCGCCTGGGCCTGCGCCGACCCCGGAATCCAGTACGACAGCACCATCAACCACTGGCACACCTGCCCGGAGTCCGGCCGCATCAACGCGTCCAACCCGTGCTCGGAGTACATGCACCTGGACAACTCCAGCTGCAACCTCGCCTCGCTGAACCTGATGAAGTTCCTGCGCGAGGACGACTCCTTCGACGCGGAGACCTTCGCCAAGGTCGTCGAGCTGGTCATCACCGCGATGGACATCTCGATCTGCTTCGCCGACTTCCCGACCGAGAAGATCGGCGAGACCACCCGCGCCTTCCGCCAGCTCGGCATCGGCTACGCCAACCTCGGCGCCCTGCTGATGGCCACCGGCCACGCCTACGACAGCGAGGGCGGCCGCGCCCTGGCCGGCGCCATCACCTCGCTGATGACCGGCACCGCCTACCGCCGCGGCGCCGAACTCGCCGGCGTGGTGGGCCCGTACGACGGCTACGCCCGCAACGCGGTCGCGCACCAGCGGGTCATGAAGCAGCACGCCGACGCCTCGCTGGACGCCGTCTCCTCCGACGAGCTGGACGCCCCGGTCTGGCTCGCGGCCAACAAGACCTGGCAGGACGTGCTGCGCATCGGCGCGCAGAACGGTTTCCGCAACGCCCAGGCCTCGGTCCTCGCCCCGACCGGCACCATCGGCCTGATGATGGACTGCGACACCACCGGCGTCGAGCCCGACCTCGCCCTGGTGAAGTTCAAGAAGCTGGTCGGCGGCGGCTCGATGCAGATCGTCAACGGCACCGTCCCGCGCGCCCTCAAGCGCCTCGGCTACCAGGACGAGCAGATCGAGGCGATCGTCGCCCACATCGCCGAGCACGGCAACGTGGTGGACGCGCCGGGCCTGAAGACCGAGCACTACGAGGTCTTCGACTGCGCGATGGGCGAGCGCTCCATCTCCCCGATGGGGCACGTGCGGATGATGGCGGCGATCCAGCCGTGGATCTCCGGCGCGATCTCCAAGACGGTCAACATGCCGGCCGGCGCGACCGTCGAGGACGTCGAGGAGATCTACTTCGAGGCGTGGAAGATGGGCGTCAAGGCGCTCGCCATCTACCGCGAGAACTCGAAGGTCGGCCAGCCGCTCTCGGCCAAGAAGAAGGACGAGAAGGCGGCCGCGGCCGAGGCCCCCGCCGCGGTCGAGAAGGTCGTCGAGTACCGCCCGGTCCGCAAGCGCCTCCCCAAGGGCCGCCCGGGCATCACCACCTCCTTCACGGTCGGTGGCGCCGAGGGCTACATGACCGCCAACTCCTACCCGGACGACGGCCTCGGCGAGGTCTTCCTGAAGATGTCCAAGCAGGGCTCGACCCTCGCGGGCATGATGGACGCCTTCTCCATCGCCGTCTCGGTCGGCCTGCAGTACGGCGTGCCGCTGGAGACCTACGTCTCCAAGTTCACCAACATGCGCTTCGAACCGGCCGGCCTGACGGACGACCCGGACGTGCGGATGGCGCAGTCGATCGTTGACTACATCTTCCGCCGCCTGGCGCTGGACTTCCTGCCGTTCGAGACCCGCTCGGCGCTCGGCATCCACTCCGTCGAGGAGCGCCAGCGCCACCTGGAGACGGGCTCCTACGAGCCGCTGGAGGCCGAGGAGATCGACACCGAGTCGCTCGCCCAGTCCGCCCCCGTGGTCGCCAAGCCGGCCCCGGCCGTCGAGGCGCCCAAGGCGGCCCCGAAGCAGGCCCACAACTCCACGGAGCTGATGGAGATCCAGCTCGGCCTCAACGCCGACGCGCCGCTGTGCTTCTCCTGCGGCACCAAGATGCGCCGCGCCGGCAGCTGCTACCTCTGCGAGGGGTGCGGCTCCACCAGCGGCTGCAGCTGACCACCGGTGGTCGCCTCGGATGAGGTGACCACGAGGTGAGCCGCCGAGGGCGGGGCGAGGACATGACGTCCTCGCCCCGCCCTTTCCGCGTTCTCGGGGCGCTGACGGTCCTCGCTCGATCCTCTCCGTGTTCCCGGGCGCGCCGATGTCACGGACGGGTCCGGTGTCCGGTCGGTACTGGTGAAGGCTGCGACCGAGAGGAACGGTGTGGTGATGGGAACGGTGCTGGTGACCGGCGCGACGGGGACCTTGGGCCGGGAGGTGGTGCGGCTGCTGGTGGCGCGCGGCGCCGCGGTGCGGGGGCTGAGCCGGCGGGCGCGGCCCGGGGGCGACGGGGTCGAGTGGGTGGTCGGGGACCTGGTGACCGGCGAGGGGATCGCCGAGGCGCTCGCCGGGGTGGAGACGGTGCTGGACTGCGCGACCACCCAGGGGAAGAAGGACGTGACCGGGGTCGAGCGGCTGGTGGAGCAGGCCCGGCGGGCAGGGGTCCGGCACCTGGTGTACGTGTCGATCGTGGGGATCGACCGGGTGCCGCTCGCCTACTACCGGGCGAAGCTCGCCTGCGAGCGGGTCGTGCGGGAGTCGGGGCTGGGCTGGACGGTGCTCCGGGCCACCCAGTTCCACGACCTGCTGCTGAGGTTCTCCGACGCGTCGGCGAAGCTGCCGGTGTTCCCGGTGGTGCGCGGCGCCCGGATCCAGCCGGTGGACGTCCGGGAGGTGGCCGAGCACGTGGCGGGTCTGGTGGGGGAGGGCCCGTCCGGCTACGCGCCGGAGGTGGGTGGGCCGCAGGTGCGGACACACCGGGACCTGGCCGAGGCGTACCTGCGGGCCGCTGGGCGCCGGCGGGTGCTCCTGCCGGTGCCGCTCCCGGGGCCGGCGGGCCGGGCGCTGCGGGCCGGCGGGCTCACGGCCCCGGAGCGGGCGGTGGGGCGGGGGACCTTCGAGGAGGCGCTGGAGCGGCGTTTCGGGACCGCCGATGTCAACCAGGGTTGACATCAGCGGTCACGTCAACCAAAGTTGACGGCATGAGCGACAGTGGAGACCTCGCGGCCGCCGCGAGCAGCCGCGACCCCGCCGTGGGGCTCCGGGCGGTCCGGGCGCTGCGCGATCTGGCGGACCGGCTGGAGAGCCTGCAAGTGGGCAACGCGCGTGCGCAGGGCTGGTCCTGGCAGCACATCGCGGTCTGCCTCGGGGTGACCCGGCAGGCGGTGCACAAGAAGTACGCCCGGCGCGGGGCCGGCCCGGACCAGGACGGAGACTGAGCGATGTTCGAGAGATTCACGGACCAGGCCCGGAACGTGGTGACCTCGGCCCACGAGGAGGCCGCAGCGCTGGGGCACGCGCAGATCGGCACGGAGCACCTGCTGCTGGCCCTCCTCGGGGTGCCCGACGATCCGGCCGCCGCCGTCCTGATCGAGAGCGGCCTGGACCAGGAGACCGCGCGGCGGGCGGTGTGCGCGCTGCTCGGCCCGGGCGACGACGCCGCCGCGCTGGCCTCGATCGGGATCGACCTGGACGCCGTCCGGTCGTCGGTGGAGGCCGCCTTCGGGGAGGGGGCGCTGGACGCCCCCGGGGAGGAGGAGCCGAAGCGGCGCGGCTGGTTCCGATCGGAGCCGAAAGGCCGACGCGGTCGCTTCACGGGCCGGGCCAAGAAGGCGCTGGAGCTGTCGCTGCGGGAGTCGCTACGGCTGAAGTCGGGCCAGATCGCGGTCGGCCACCTGCTGCTCGGGGTGATCCGGGAGGCGGAGGGGCTCGGGGTTCGGGTGATCGTCGACCACGGGCTGGACCTGGGCGCCGTCCGGCAGGCAGTGGAGGCGAAGCTGGCCTGAGCGACGGTGCGGCACGGTCGATCGGGGTGCCTGTGACCTGCCTGTGACCCCTCCTTCCGGCGTCCCTCCGGCTTCATCGGGCGGCCACCAGATGTCGCGGCCCGGTGTGAGTGACGTGCCTGAACGAGATGGCCCGTCAACTTGCCGCTTGAGGGCAAAGTCTGAATCGATATGATCGGCCGAAAGCGTGAACGGATCAGCCGCCCGGAGACGTTTCACGACGTCGCCGGGCGGTCTGGTATGCGCTCGACCCGCTGTCGGCGGCCGCGACCGTCGCCGATCCGCCGCCCGCGCCGCCGCCCGCCGACGTTGCCGAGGACCGCACCGATGAGAGAAGCCACCAGCCCCGAGGGTCAGCCGCGTCGCCGCCCGGCGCCGCGCACCGTCGCCCTCACGGCGGCCGCCGTCCTGCTGGCCCTGGTCGCCGGCCCGGTCGGCATCGGCCGGGCCCTGCACGCGAACCAGCCGCTGACCGCCCTGGCGGTCGGTGCCGTCACGGTGCTGTGGCTGATCGCGGTCGGCCTGGCGGCCCTCGGGGCCGAGCGTTCCCGCCGGCTGGCCGAGGACGTGGAGGCGCAGCGCCAGGAGGCGATGTCGGCCCTGGTCGTCGCAGGAACCGCCCGGCAGGCCGAGACGGCGGCCAAGGAACGTGCCACCGCGGCGCAGGCCGAACGGGACGCCGCCCGCGCCGAGCAGGCCCGTGCCGAGGCGGAGGTCGCCGCCGCACGCACCGAGCTGGACCGGCTGGGGGCCGAGCTCGAGGCGGCCCGGGCCGAGGTCGAGGCCGCGCGGGAGCAGGCCGCCGCCGAGCGGGCCGAACTGGACCGGATCCCCGAGGGCGTGCTGCCCGACGTGGTGAAGAAGCTGCGTGGGGGCGCGTCCGTGGACAGCGCGCTGGCTGCGCACCGCAAGCACCCCCAGTACGCGCTGCTGCGCGCCGTCGGCGAGGAGATCGGCCGCGGCGAGCGGCTGCGGGCGGCCGCGCTGGCCGTCTGCGCGACCGCCGCCGGGCGGGTGCAGGCACTGGCCACGAGCATGCACGCCGAACTGCGGGAGATGCAGCACCGGCACGACGAGGAGGTCCTCGGCGACCTGCTCCGGCTGGACCACTCGACCGCCCAGGCGGGCCGGATGGCGGACGGGATCGCGGTGCTCACCGGAGCCCGCTCGGGACGCCGCTGGGCCAAGCCGATCGCGGTGGAGTCGGTGCTGCGCGGGGCGCTCGGCCGGATCGGCGCCTACCAGCGGGTGCGGCTGCACAACGCGAGCAGCGCGGCGGTCGCCGGGTACGCGGCCGAGGGCGTGATGCACGCGCTGGCCGAACTGCTGGACAACGCCACCAACTTCTCCGCCCCGCCCGCCGAGGTGCACGTCTACGTCGAGGAGGTGCCGGCCGGTCTGGCGGTCACCGTCGAGGACAGCGGCCTGGGCCTGAGCGACAGTTGGCTGCGCCGGGCCGAACGGGCCGTGTCCGCCGAGCCGCTGGACCTCGCCACGCTCTCCGCCGGCACCCGGCTGGGCCTCGCGGTGGTCGGCGTGCTGGCGCGCAAGTACGGCCTGCAGATCTCGTTCCGGCCGTCGGCGCGCGGCGGCACGGGGGTGGTGATGCTGATCCCGCAGCAGCTGGTCACCCACCCGTCCCCGGCGTCCCTCCAGGCCCCCGCGCCCGCCGCGCGCCAGGCGCCCGCCGTGGAGTCCGCGCGCCCGGCACTCACCCCCGCCCGCCCGGCGCCCGCCCCGCTGCCGCCCGCGCCCACCGCGCCGAGCGCCGCCCCGGCGGTCCCGGCGACCGCCCTCCCCGCCCGGAGCACTCCCACCCAGGGCGCTCCCACCCAGGGCGCTCCAGCCCAGGGCGCTCCCACCCAGGGCGCTCCAGCCCAGGGCGTTCCCGCCGCGAGCCCGGCCGTGCCCGTGCGGACGACCGACAGCGGCCTGCCCCAGCGGCGCCGTGGGCAGACCCTGGCCACCACCACGGCGGCCGCCCCGCCCACCCCCGCCGCGCGGCCCGTACGGACCGACGCCGCGCGGGCCGCCGCCCGGTTCGGCGCCTTCCGCCGCGCCGCCCAGCCGGCGGTTCCCGTACCGGCCGCCGCGCCCGTACCGGCCGGCGAGCCGGCCCCCGCGGCCCCCGCGGCACCCGCGGCGTCCGCAGCGGCGGCGCCGACCGCGGACACCGACACCACGCCCGACGCTTCCCCCGTCACGAAGAAGGACTCCTGATGAGCAGCGCCACCGACCGCGACCTCGACTGGCTGTTGGACAACCTGCTGGCGGCAACCCCCGGCACCCGGCACGCCCTGGTCCTCTCCGCCGACGGCCTCAAGCTGTGCCACACCGACGGGCTGAGCGCCGACCAGGCCGACCAGCTGGCCGCGATCGCCTCCGGCCTGCAGAGCCTGGCGCACGGAGCCTCGATCGAGTTCGGCGACGGCAGCGGCGGCGTGCGGCAGTCGATGACCGAGTTCCACGGCGGCATCCTGTGCATCGTGGCGGCCGGTGAGGGCGCCCACCTCGCGGTGGTCACGGACGAGGACGCCGACGTGGGCGTCGTCGGCCACAACATGCACGGTCTGATCGAGCAGATCGGGGTGCACCTCAGCGCACCCGCCCGGGCCGAGTCCGCCGCCGCGGAGAGCACCGCCGGGGAGCCCGCCGCCGGGGGGCCCGCCGGCGGGGAGGGCGGCGCCCCCACGGAGGCCGCCGCCACACAAGAGAGCGCAGGGATATGAACGGCGGGCCGGTGCTGCCGGGCCGGGACGACGACCCGGACCGCCTCTACACCATCACCGGGGGCCGCAGCCGCGCCCCGGAGAACGCCTTCGACCTGGTCACCCTGATCGTCGCGGAGCGGGAGCCGGTGCCCGGCATGCAGTCGGAGCACGCCCGGATCCTGCGGATGTGCGAGGCCCCGACCGCCGTCGTGGAGGTGGCGGCGGAGCTGGCGCTGCCCATCTCGGTGGTGAAGATCCTGCTCGGCGACCTGCTGGAGTCCGGGGCGGTCACCGCCCGCCACCCCCGGTTCGCGCCGAACAAGGCCCGGCTGCCCGACCTCGACACGCTGAAGCAGGTGCTGCATGGCCTCCAACGGCTCTGACCTCCAGGACGCCCGGCCCGCGGGGCGCACCCCGCTGCGGGCGACCGCCGACAACGCGCTGAAGATCGTCGTGGTCGGCGGCTTCGGGGTCGGCAAGACCACCCTGGTCAGCTCGGTCAGCGAGATCCGTCCGCTGAACACCGAGGAGGTGATGACCCGGGCGGGGGAGGGCATCGACCCGGCCGGCACCTGGGGCAAGCGCTCCACCACGGTCGCCTTCGACTTCGGACGGATCACCCTGTCCGAGCGCCAGGTGCTCTACCTGTTCGGCGCGCCCGGCCAGGAGCGCTTCTGGTTCCTCTGGGACCGCCTGTTCAGCGGCGCCCTGGGCGCGGTCGTCCTGGTGGACACCCGGCGGCTGGAGGACTCCTGGTACGCGATCGACCGGCTGGAGCACCACGGCACCCCGTTCATCGTCGCCCGCAACAACTTCGGCGAGCCCACCCACACCCTGGAGCAGGTCCGGGAGGCCCTGGACCTGCCGCCCGAGGTGCCGCTGGTGGACTGCGACGCCCGCGACCGGGAGTCCGGCAAGCGGGTGCTGATCGAACTCGTCCACCACCTGGCCGCCCTGGCAGGAGCGGCCGACGCGATCTACGAGGAGAGCACCCCGTGACCCAGCCCGCCGCCACCCCGCCCCCGGGCTGCCCGGCGCACGCCGGCGCCACGCCGCTGTACGGGCCGCGCTTCCAGACCGACCCGGCGCAGCTCTACCGCGAGCTGCGGGCCGCGCACGGGCCGGTCGCCCCGGTCGAGCTGGCCGGCGGCGTGCCCGCCTGGCTGGTGATCGGCTACCGCGAGCTGCAGCAGGTCACCGGCCAGCCGCAGCTGTTCGGCCGCGACTCCAGCCGCTGGCACGCCTGGGCGACGCTGCCGGAGGACTGGCCGCTGAGGCCGATGATGGCGCCGGTGCCGTCGATCCTGTACGCCGAGGGCGAGGAGCACGTGCGCCGCTCCCGCGCCGTCACCGACGCGCTGGCCGCGATCGACCCGTACGAGCTGCGCAAGCACTCCGAGGAGATCGCCGACCGGCTGATCGACGAGTTCGCCGGGCGCGGCGAGGCCGACCTGGTCGCCGAGTACGCGCACCGGATGCCGCTGCTGGTGCTGTGCCGGGTGCTGGGCCTGGACGAGGAGCAGGCGCCGCAGTTGATCGCGGCGCTGCTGGCCATGCTGGACGGCGGCGCGGACGCACCGGCCGGGGCCCAGCGGCTGCTGGAGCTGATGCTCGCCCTGGTGGAGGAGAAGGCCGAGCACCCGGGTGCGGACGTGGCCTCGCGGATGCTGGAGCACCCGGCGGGGCTCACCCACGACGAGGTGATGCGCGACCTGCGGGTGCTGCTGATCGCCGGCCACCAGCCGAGCTCGTACTGGATCTCCAACGCGCTGCGGCTGATGCTCACCGACGAGCGGTTCGCGGCCTCGCTGGCGGGTGGCCGGCGCAGCATCAGCCAGGCGCTCAACGAGGCGCTCTGGGAGGACACCCCGACGCAGATCTTCGCCGGCCGCTGGGCCGTGCGGGACACCCAGCTGGGCGGTCAGCGGATCGCCGAGGGGGACATGCTGCTGCTCGGTTTCGCCGGGGCCAACGCGGACCCGGCCGTCCGGCAGCCGGACGGCCGTCCGGCGGAGGGCAACCGGGCGCACATGAGCTACTCGTACGGCGAGCACGGCTGCCCGTTCCCGGCCCAGGAGGCGGCCGAGGTGATCGCCACCACGGCGATCGAGGTGCTGCTGGACCGGTTGCCGGACCTGCGGCTGGCGGTGGCCGAACACGCGCTGGTGTGGCGCCCCTCGGCCTGGGTCCGCGGGCTGGTCGCGCTGCCGGTCTCGTTCACTCCGGGCCAGCTGGGGTAGCGGGCACGTCTTGCGGAAACCGGGCCCGGGCAGCCAAGATCCACAGGACGTGCACAATCGTTCGAAGTTCCGGTACCTGAAAGAGAGTTGCCGCCGATGAGCGCTGCCCCGGCCCCGATCGCCCTCGACCCGCTGGCCCGTGACAACGCGGCCGAGGGCGCCCTGCTGCGGGCCGCCGGCCCGGTGGTGCCGGTGGTGCTGCCGGGTGGGGTCGCCGCCTGGGCGGTGACCCGGCACGCGGCCGCCCGTGAGCTGCTCACCGACGCCCGGCTGGTGAAGGACGCCGGGCACTGGGCGGCCTACCAGCGCGGCGAGGTGCCGAAGACCTGGCCGCTGATCGGCCTCGCGGTGCCGGGCCCGAGCATGGTGACGACGGACGGCGCCGAGCACCGCCGGCTGCGGGCGCTGGTAGCCCAGGCCTTCACCCCGCGGCGGGTCGAGCTGATGCGCCCGCGGGTCGAGGCGATCACCCGTGCGCTGCTGGACGGCCTGGCGGCCGGGGAGCCGGTGGTCGACCTGAAGACCGCCTTCGCCTTCCCGCTGCCCATGACGGTGATCTGCTCGCTGCTGGGCGTGCCGGAGTCGGACCACGGCGTGCTGCGCGACCTGTACGAGCGGTTCTTCGGCATCAAGCCCGACCCGGCGGGCATCCAGGCGACCATCGCCGGGCTGAACGCCTTCGTCGACGACCTGGTGGCGCAGCGCCGTTCGGCGCCCGGCGAGGACCTGGCGAGCGCGCTGCTCGCGGCCGACACCGAGGGCGGGGCGCTCACCGACGCCGAGGCGGCGGCCACCCTGCGGGTGATCATCGCGGCCGGCCACGAGACGACGGTGAACCTGATCGGCAACGCCGTGCGGGCGCTGCTGACCCACCCGGACCAGCTGGAGCTCGTGCGGTCGGGGAAGGTGTCCTGGGACGCGGTGGTCGAGGAGTCGCTCCGCTGGACCCCGCCGACCAGCAACTTCCTGTTCCGCTTCGCGGCCGCGGACATCGAGGTCGACGGCGTGGTGGTCCCGGCCGGCGAGCCGGTGCTGATCTCGTACAACGCGATCGGCCGGGACCCGCTGCAGCACGGGGTGACCGCGGAGCTGTTCGACATCACCCGGGAGCCGACCCGCCACCTGTCCTTCGGGCACGGCCCGCACGTCTGCCCGGGGGCGCCGCTGGCCCGGCTGGAGGCGGGGATCGCGCTGCCGGCGCTGTTCGAGCGGTTCCCCGCGCTGTCGCTGGCGGTGCCGGACGCCGAGCTGCGGCCGAGCCCGACGCTGGTGGTGAACAGCCTGCTGGAGCTGCCGGTCCGACTGGTGTGACCCGTGGTGGAGTCGCGGCCCCGTCCGGTTTCCGGGCGGGGCCGTCGGCGTGATCGGGCCGGGGGGCTGCCGGCGTGTCGGGAGGTGGCTGTGGGTGTGATCGGGGGGCGGTCGCCGGTGTGATCGGGGGGTGGCTGTGGGTGTGATCGGGGGGCGGTCGCCGGCATGATCGGGAGGTAGCTGCCGGCGTGATCGAGAGGCGGCCGCCGGTTTCCGGAGCCGCTGGTCGGGTGCCGGCGGACGAAGGTCGACCATGGACCTTGGCGGCGGCCGACGGCTGCGTTAACGTCGTCGAATCGGTTCAGCCGTCGCTCGTCCGCGATCTCCGTACGCCCATCTCAGGTACAGCGCAACGTCGTTCACCCCACGTCGACAGCACGCCCTGGCGAGGAGTACCGCATTGGCCCTCAACTCGACCGCGTCATCACGGAGTTCCCGCCGCCGGCTGGCCGCAGCCCCAGCCCTGTTGGCGGCACTGGCCCTGACCGCGGCCTGCTCGAACAGTTCCGGCGGTTCGGGCGGTGGTGACGGAGCAGCCCAGACCCTGACCGGTGACTGCGCCAAGTACCAGCCGTACGCCGGACATTCGGGCACCACGGTGACGATGTTCGCCTCCATCCTCAGCCCGGAGTCGGACAACCTGGAGAAGTCCTGGGCCGACTTCAGCAAGTGCACCGGGATAAGGATCAGCTACGAGGGGTCCAACGACTTCGAGTCCCAGCTGCCGGTCCGGGTGGCCGGCGGCAACGCCCCGGACTTCGCGATCGTCCCCCAACCGGGCCTGCTGGCGCAGATGGTCAAGAGCGGCAAGGTCGTCAAGCCACCCGCCCAGACCGTCACCAACCAGGAGAAGTGGAGCCCGGTCTGGAAGACGTACGGCTCCGTCGACGGCACCTTCTACGCCGCCCCGATGAGCGCCAACATGAAGTCGCTGGTCTGGTACTCGCCGAAGGCCTTCAAAGCGGCCGGCTACGAGGTGCCGAAGACCTGGGCGGACCTGGTGGCGCTCAGCGACCGGATCGCCAAGGCGGGCGGCCCCAAGCCCTGGTGCGGCGGCATCGCCTCCGGCACGGCCACCGGCTGGCCGGCCACCGACTGGCTGGAGGAGGTGGTGCTGGGCACCTACGGCGGCGAGGTCTACGACCAGTGGGTGGGCCACCAGGTGAAGTTCTCCGACGAGAAGGTCACCACGGCGATGCGGACCGTCGCCGACTGGATGCAGAACCCGGCCTGGGTCAACGGCGGTTACGGTGACGTCAAGTCGATCGCCACGACCACCTTCCAGGACGCGGGAGCGCCGATCCTCACCGGCAAGTGCGCCATGCTCCAGCAGGCCTCCTTCTACGAGGCCCAGTGGCCCAAGGGCACCAAGGTCGGCCCGGACGGCGACGTCTTCGCCTTCCACCTGCCCGCCGTGAACCCGTCGGTCGCCAACCCGGTCGAGGGCGGCGGCGAGTTCCTGGCCGCGTTCTCCAGCCGGCCGGAGGTGCAGGCCGTGCAGAACTACCTGTCCAGCTCGGACTGGGCGAGCAGCCGGGTGAAGACCGCGCCCGGCTGGGTCTCGGCCAACCAGGGCGTGGACAAGAGCCTCTACACGGACCCGATCGACAAGCTCTCGGCGGAGGCGCTGACCGACCCGAGCGCGACCTTCCGCTTCGACGCCTCCGACCTGATGCCCGCGGCCATCGGCTCCGGGCAGGAGTGGAAGTCGCTGACCGCCTGGTTCGCCGAGGGGCAGTCGATCCAGAAGACCGCCGCGGACATCGACGCCGCCTGGCCGAAGTAGGACGGCCGGGCCCGGGCGGGCTCGCCCGGGCCCGTTCGGGTCGTCGGGCGCTGTGGGCGCGTCGGGCGCGCGTACGAGGACCACCTGCCGAGGGCGGTGCGGGGCCACCCACCCGCACCGCCCGCCCCTTCCCCTCACCCACCGGATCCGAAGGGACACAGCCATGCCGGTATCCGGCTCCCCGCCGTCCGTCGACCCGTCGGTCGCCGACCCCCTGGCCGCCGGCACCCTGGGCGACGCGGCGGTCAAGTTCGGCAACAGCATCGGCGCGATCGCCGGCTTCCTGGGCATCCTGCTGGTGGTCTTCCTGGTGGCCGGCCGGGCCCGGGGCCGCCTGGCCCGACCGCTGGCCGTGCTGGTGTTCCTCGGGCCCGCCGTGGTGCTGCTGGCGGTCGGGCTGGTGGTGCCGCTGGTGCGGACCGTCTACCTGAGCCTGCAGAACTCCGACGGCAGCCGCTTCGTCGGCGGCGAGAACTTCGGCTGGGCCTTCACCACGGACTCGGTCCGGCAGGTGCTGCTCAACACCCTGTTGTGGCTGGTGGTCGCGCCGCTGGCGGCGACCGGACTGGGCCTGGTGCTGGCGCTGCTGGTGGACCGGATGCGCGGTCAGGCGGTGTACAAGTCGCTGATCTTCATGCCGATGGCGATCTCGCTGGTCGGCGCCTCGATCATCTTCAAGTTCGTCTACGAGGCGCGCGGGAAGGACCAGCCGCAGATCGGGCTGCTCAGCCAACTCGCCCATGCGGTCGGCTGGTCGGATCCGCCGAACTGGCTGCTCAGCCAGCCGCTGAACACCTTCCTGTTGATGGTGGTCATGGTCTGGGTGCAGACCGGTTTCGCGATGGTGGTGCTGTCGGCGGCGATCAAGGCGATCCCGGCCGAGGTGACGGAGGCGGCCCGGTTGGACGGCGCGACCGGCCTGCGGCTGTTCTGGTCCGTCACCGTGCCCATGATCCGGACCACGGTGATGGTCGTGCTGACCACCGTCATGATCATCACCCTGAAGGCCTTCGACATCGTCCGCACCATGACCGGCGGCAACTTCGGCACCCAGGTGCTGGCCAACGAGATGTACTCGCAGTCCTTCGTGCAGTTCAACGACGGACGGGGCAGCGCCCTCGCGGTCCTGCTGTTCCTGGCGGTGCTGCCGCTGGTGGCCTACAACATCATCCAGCTGCGGAGGGAGCGTGAGGTGCGGTGAGCGCTCGTGAGGAGGAGGAAGCGGCGGCGGTCGGAGCGGGGCCCGGCGGGGGACCGGAGGCGGACGCGGTGGGCGCGGTGGACGTGGCGGACGCGGTGGGCGCGACGGCCGACGGGGATCGGGCGGCCGGCAGGCGTCGGGAGGCCGGCGGGGATCGGCCGGTCGGCCCGGGTCCGCTCGGCCGGAAGCCCGCCGGCCGTCGCGGCGGCGCGGGGAGCCCCGTCCGGAAGGCCTTCAGCAGCCCGCTGGCCTCGGCGTTCGTGATCGCGATGACGGTGCTCTGGACGATCCCGACCCTCGGCCTGCTGGTCACCTCGCTGCGCCCCAAGCAGGACGTGACCGCCGACGGGTGGTGGAACGCCCTGCTGCACCCCGACTTCGGCCTCGGCAACTACCACGCGGTGCTGTTCGAGGGCGGCTCCGGCGTCTCCACCGGCCTGATGCCCTTCCTGGTGAACTCGCTGGCGATCAGCGTCCCGGCCACCCTCTTCCCGCTGGTGCTGGCGGCGATGGCGGCCTACGCGCTGGCCTGGGTGCGGTTCCGGGGGAGCGACGCGGTGTTCTTCACGGTGTTCGCGCTCCAGGTCGTGCCGCTCCAGATGGCGCTGATCCCGCTGTTGCGGCTGTTCTCCAGCGGGGCGCACCTGGGCTCCCTGACGCTGATCCCGGCGGTGGACCTGAAGGGCAGTTACGCGCCCGTCTGGCTGGCGCACACCATGTTCGCGATGCCGCTCGCGGTGTTCCTGCTGCACAACTTCATCGCCCAGCTGCCGCGTGACCTGATGGAGGCGGCTGTGGTGGACGGCGCCTCGCACTTCAAGATCTTCCGGTCCATCGTGCTGCCGTTGTGCGCTCCGGCGCTGGCCTCGTTCGCGATCTTCCAGTTCCTCTGGGTCTGGAACGACCTGCTGGTGGCCCTCACCTTCGCCGGTGGCACGCCGGAGGTGGCACCGATGACGGTCCGGCTGGCGCAGCTGTCCGGTTCGTTCGGCGGCCGCTGGGAGCTGCTCACGGCCGGGGCGTTCCTGTCGATCATCGTGCCGCTGATCGTCTTCTTCAGCCTCCAGCGGTACTTCGTCCGCGGGTTGCTGGCCGGGTCGGTCAAGGGGTAGCGCAGGTGATCAGAGGGTTCTGAACACGTTCAGAGCAAACTTTTGAACTTGTTCAGAATGGTCTACAGTCGGCAGCGGCCGAGGCACACGGCGCCCCGGCCGCCGGGCCAGCGCGCCCACCGGGCGGACCACCCCGAGGGTGGCTTCCGCATGCCCGCCGACCACTGAGGGGGACTCATGTCAGGTCCGTCCACGCCTGCCCCGACCGATCCGCTACCCGCTGCCTGGCACCGCCCGACGGGCCCCTTCCGGTCGCCCGGCGTGCCCGTGCCCTCGCACGGAGACCGACTGCGCCGCACGGAGCCCGACCACCGGGCGGCGCCCACGCCCCGCGTCCTCCTGGCGGCCCTGGCCACCGGCCTCCTGACGGCCTGGCTGCTGTACGACGGCGTCGGTGCCAACCTGCTGATCTGCGGCGCCGCCACCGCCGTCGGGGCCGGTGTCGTCGCCCGAGGAGCCGGGCGCCGGATCCGGCCGTGGACGGTGGTCTGGAGCCTGCTCGCCCTCGCCCTGCTCGCCGTCCCGGCCCTGCGGGACGCCGGCCCGGCCGCCCTGCTGGCCGTCGCGGGAGCGCTCGGACTGGCCTCGCTGGCGCTGCACGGCGGGCGGCGCTGGGCGGGAGTGCTGTTGGCGCTGCCCGCCGCCGTCTGGCAGCCGGTACCGGGCGTGGCCTGGGCCTGGAGCGGCCTGCGGGGAAGGGGCCTCCCGGGCCGGGCCCGGATCGTCCCGGTGCTCAAGGCGCTCGCCGTCGCCGCCGTTCTGCTGACCGTCTTCGGCCTGCTGTTCGCCAGCGCCGACGTCGGCATGGCGGACCTGCTGAGCGACCTCAGCCCCAGCGTCGACTTCGGTCAACTGCCACTGCGGACGCTGCTGTTCCTGGTCGGCGCGGTCACCGCACTCGGCTTCGCGCACACCGCGGCCGGCCCGCGCCGCTGGGACCGCATGACCGCCGCCCCGGGGCGGGAACGGCGCCGTCTGGAGTGGGCCCTGCCGCTGGTCGGGCTCGACCTGCTGTTCGGCGCCTTCGCCGTGATCCAGGCCGTGGTGGTGCTCGGCGGGGCCGACGCCGTGCTTCGCGACACCGGCATGAGCCGCTCCGAGTACGCGCGGCAGGGCTTCTGGCAGCTGAGCGCGATCACCGCGCTGACCCTCGTCGTGGTGGCCGTCGCCAAGCGCTGGGCCCCGCGCACCACACCCGGCGACCGCCGGGTGGCCAGGGTCCTGCTCGGGCTGCTCTGCCTGCTCGCGCTGGTGGTGGTCGCCTCGGCGCTCGGCCGGATGTGGTTCTACGTCGACGCCTCCGGGCTCACCCGGCTGCGGCTGTGGGTGCTGGTGGTCGAATCCTGGCTGGGCGTCGTCTTCCTGCTGCTGATCACCGCCGGGCTCACCCGGCGCGCCGACTGGCTGCCGCGCGTCGTCGTCCTCAGCGGCATGCTCACCGTCGCGGTGTACGGGCTGATGGGGCCGGACTCGATCGTCGCGGAGCAGAACGTCGACCGCTTCGAGCGCTCGCAGCAGATCGACCTGCGCAACGTCCGCGAACTCTCCGCGGACGCGGTCCCCGCCCTGGACCGTCTCCCCGAACCCCAGCGGACCTGCGCGCTGCAGTTGATCCGCACCGACCTGGCGGGCCACTCCCCGGGCTGGTACGCCACCAGCCGCTCCGCCGAGCAGGCCCGCGGGATCCTGGCCGCCCGGCCGTTGAGTGACGGGGACTCCGATGGCGCGACCGCCTGCGCGTGGGCGGGGCTACGGGTCGGGCCGAACCCCTGACGGACGGGATGGACGGATGGGCGGACGAACGGGTGGGTGTTCGGACGGGCGCTTGGGCGGGCGGACGGGTGGACGGACGGCCTGACAACCGGCCCGGCCCGGCGTGGCTCGGCGCGGTCTTGCCCGGCCCGGCCTTGGCCGCCCCGGCCCGGCGTCGCTCAGCTCGGCCCGGCACTGCCCGGCCCGGCGCACGAAACGGGCCCGCCGGGGGCGAGGTGCTCCCGGCGGGCCCGTACGGTCTGTGGCGCCGCAGTCGTGGTGACGCTGGTGCGCCGCTGTCCTTCCGTCGCGGCTCAGTGCATCGCCACGCCGGCGGAGTCGCCGCTGGGCAGGTCGCTGGCCTTCGCCTTGATCACGAAGAGGGCGATCAGCAGGGCGACTCCCGCGAGTGCCGCGCCGACGATGAAGCCGTGCGAAATCCCCTGGGCGAGGACGGAGTTGGCGGGGTCGGTGCCCGGGAGGAACTCGTGGTGCTGCTGGAAGTAGCCGAGCTCCGTGGGGGATGCGCTCTGCATGAACCCCGGCAGTTGGGCCTTGGCCTCGGCCGTCGCGTAGTGCGCGAACACCGTGGTCAGGATCGACAGGCCGAGCGAACCACCGATCTGCTGCATCGAGTTGAGCAGGCCGGAGGCGGCGCCGGTCTCCTCGCCCGGCACACCCGCGACCGAGAGCAGCATCACCGGGACGAAGATCAGGCCCATGCCGAAGCCGAAGACCACCGTGGGGCCGAGCACCCCGTCCAGGTAGCCGCTGTCCTTGTCCATCTGGGTCAGCCAGGAGAGGCCGATGGTGACCAGCAGCGCGCCGCCCGCCATGAACGGCTTCGGCCCGTACTTGACCTGCAGGGCCGAGGCGATCTGCGCGGCGATGATGATCGCGACGCTGATCGGAAGGAACGACACGCCCGCCTTGAGCGGCGAGTAGCCGAGCGGTCCCTGCACGAACAGGACGACGTAGAAGAAGATCCCGAACATGGCCGCGGCCAGGCAGAGCATCATCACCAGGCCGCCGGTGCGGTTGCGGTCGGCGAACAGGTGCAGCGGGGTGATCGGCTGGGCGGTGCGGTTCTCGATCACGAAGAAGGCCGCCAGCAGGATCGCGCCCGCCGCGAAGGAGCCGAGCGTGATGCCGTCCGACCAGCCGTCCGAGGCGGCCCGGATGAACCCGTAGACCAGGCCGACCAGACCGAGCGTCGAGGTGAGCGCGCCGGGCACGTCGAAGCGGCCCGGGTGGCGCTCGGACTCGGCGATGTAGCGCGGCGCGGCGATCGCGATCAGGATCGCGATCGGCACGTTCACGAAGAACACCCAGCGCCAGTTCAGGTACTCGGTGAGCACACCGCCGGCCAGCAGGCCGATCGCGGCACCCGAGCCGGCCACCGCCGAGAACACCCCGAACGCCTTGTTGCGTTCGGGCCCTTCGTCGAAGTTGGTGGCGATCAGGGCGAAGGCGGTCGGTGAACAGATCGCGCCACCGATGCCCTGGAGCGCGCGGGCCGCCAGCAGCAGACCGCTGTCCTGCGCCAAGCCGCCCAGCAGCGAGGCCAGGCCGAACAGCAGGGTGCCGAAGATGAACACCCGGCGGCGGCCCAGGATGTCACCCGCACGACCGCCGAGCAGCAGCAGGCCGCCGAAGGTCAGCGTGTAGGCGTTGATGACCCAGGACAGGTCCGTGGTCGAGAAGTTCAGCGCGTCCTTGATGTGCGGCAGCGCGATGTTCACGATGGTCGCGTCGAGCACGACCATGAGCTGCGTGGCCGCGATGACGGTCAGGGTGATGCCCTTTCCCCGACCTTGGCGGCCCTTCGGTGGTGCGTTCTTGCTGAGCGTGTCGGAGATGGCCATGGATGCTTCCCCCTGCTGGCTACGTGCTCGGTGACTCGGTGACTCGGTGACTCGGTGCTTGCTGTTCTGGCGCTCGGCGTCTCGGCCCTTGCCGATTCGGTGCTCGGTGTTCGGTGAGCCGGCGTTCCGTGATCCGGTGTTCGCTGACTCGGTGCTCGGTGCTCGGTGCTCGGTGCTCGTTGGCTCAGTGCCCGGTATCCGGCCGAACGCGGGTCCGGTCTGCTGCTGTGCGCGGACACGGGCGGGTCGCTGCGCGGCGCGCTGCGGGCTGGGAAGGAACGGTCCCGTTCACTAATCTGGAAGATATCCTGGGCAAGATAGTGAACGCAAGCGTTCCTTAAGGGCGGTGGCGATGGAACGGTTGGTGCGGCGACTCACGGCGGACCGGGCATCCGGTCGGGCGGCCGCCCGACCGGCGGACGGCGCGGTTCGGTCGTCCGCGATGCCGGCGGTTCCGGGGCCGGCGGCATCGCCGCCCGTGGAACCGGTGGCGCTCGCGGCGGTGTCGGACGGGGAGCCGGAGCCGCGTTGCGCGGTGCGGGCCGCCCGGGAGGCGCTGGCCCGGCCCGCGCGGCGCCGGGGGAAGGAGTTGGAGAGCGCGATCTTCGAGGCCGCGCTCGACCAGCTCACCTCCGGCGGTTACGCGCGACTGACGATGGAGGGCGTCGCCGCTGCGGCACGGACCGGGAAGGCCGCGCTCTACCGGCGTTGGGCGTCCAAGATGGAACTCGTCATCGACGCCCTGGACTCCACTCTCCCACGTCCTCACGGCGTCCCCGACCTCGGGTCGGCCAGGGCCGAATTGCTGCACCTCGTCGAGCTGTTCACCGATGCGATCGGCTCCCGGGCGGGTGCCGCGCTGCACGTGCTGATGGGCGAGCTCTCCCAGCAGCAGGCCGAGGTGTGCAAGGACTTCATCGTGCAGCGGGTGATGGAACCGACCAAGGACGCCATCCTGGACATCCTCCGCAGGGGCGCCGAGCGCGGCGACGTCCGGCCCGGAGCGGTCAGTCCGCTGGTGGCCGACGTCATACCCGCGATGCTGCTGTACCGGGTGAAGATCCACGACCGGGAGATGGCCCCCGACTTCGCGGCCCGGCTGATGGACGACGTGCTGGTGCCGCTGATCCGGCAACCGTAGGGTGGCCCGGTCCGGGGCGGGGGTCGGGCGGGGCCCGGTCCGGGACGGGGGTCGGGCGGGGCCCCGTCCTGGGGTGGGGCCGGGGTCGGGTGGGGCTCGGTCCCGCGGTGGGGCCGCGGTGGGGTCGGGCTCGGTCCGAGGTGGGGCCAGGGCGGTGCCGGTCCGGGTGTCGGGTCGTGAAGGGCCGGTTCTGGGCGCTCGTAAGACGGCTTAGGCTGGAGGCTGTCCCCAGTGGAAAGGGGCTGTTTTGCCGAACGGAGCCCCTGCGATGCCCATCGTCCCGCCGACGCACTCCGTCGAACGCTCGCTGCGCCGGGCCGGCGCAAAGGTCGTGGTCGGCCTGGACGAGGTCGGACGCGGGGCCTGGGCCGGGCCGGTCACCGTCGGCGCGGCCGTCACCGGACTGCGCAGGGCGCCCGAGGGGCTGACCGACTCCAAGCTGCTCACCGAACTGCGCCGTGAGGCGCTGGCGCCGGTGCTCGCCGACTGGGTCACCGCGTACGCGCTGGGGCACGCCTCGCCGCAGGAGTGCGACGAGCTGGGCATGACGGCGGCGCTGCGGCTGGCCGCCGTCCGCGCGTTGGAGGCGCTTCCGGTCGAGCCGGACGCGGTGATCCTGGACGGCAAGCACGACTACCTCGGCGGCCCCTGGCGGGTGCGCACGGTGATCAAGGGCGACCAGTCCTGCATCTGCGTCGCCGCCGCCTCGGTGCTCGCCAAGGTCCACCGCGACGGCCTGATGGCCGAACTGGGGGAGGCCCACCCCGAGTACGGCTTCGCGGACAACGCGGGCTATCCGTCCCCGGTGCACCGCGCCGCGCTGGAGGAGCACGGTCCCACCGAGTTGCACCGGCTCTCCTGGGCCTACCTGGACGCCCTGCCGAAGTGGCGGCACCTCAAGCGCATCAGGGACCTTCCCGGTGCGGCTCAGGGGTCCGCTGACGAACAGCTCGTGCTCGGTTTCTGACAGTCCGTCTGGAATTGCCCCAGCCACGGCGGGTGGGGGTCCGGTGGCCAAGGGGTGGGGCGCCCGTGCGCGTCCGACCGGCATTTGATAGATATCCGGGTATGCCTGTCTTCCCCGAGGAGCCGGAGATTCACGAGAGCCTCCCGGGCCCCGGCGTTCCCTTCCCCCGCGAGTCGGACGCACAAGCCCTCCACGCGCCTGCCACCGGCAGCGTGCCCACCACCGCACCCGCCACCGTCACCGCCGCGCCGGCCCCGGTGCCCGGCCCCCGGCCGGCGCCACCGCGCCCGGCTCCGCCGCGCGCCGACCGCTCGGGCCCGCCGCGCCTGATCCCCAAGCCGGGGCCCGCACCGCGCCGGCCGGCCGCCCCCGTGCCGCAGGTCGAGGTCCAGCGGATCGCCGCCGCCCCGGCCCAGGCGCTCGAGCGGGCCGACGACGCGGTCGACCTGCTGCTGGACTCCGGCCGGAACCCGGGCGACATCCTGGTGCTGACCGTCGGGGACGCCCACCCCTGGCAGCAGCACGAGCTCTCCTTCGGTGAGGAGCGCTACTGGGCGCAACTCGCCGAGGGCGGGGACGTGTTCTACGCCGACGCCGCGCTGACCCGCCCGGTCCGCCGCGAGGTGGTCGTCCTGGTGGTCAACGGAGGTTCGGCCGCCCGGGCCGCCGACGCCTACACCAAGGCGCTCGGCCACGCGACCGCGCTGCTGGTGGTCTGCGGAGAGGCCGGCCCGACCGCTGCCGGAGTGTCCGGCGGCGCGCCGGGGCGCCCGGTCAAGGCCTGACCGGGCCGAGGCCGACAGAGCCCAGGTCCACCCAGGCCTGACAGAGCCCAGGGGTGACACAGCCCAGGCCCGACAGAACCCAGGGGTGACACAGCCCAGGCCCGACAGAACCCAGGCCCGACAGACCCAGGTCTGACGGCCAGGGACCGACAGCCGTTCCCGCCCCGGGCCCGGTGCCGTACGGCGCCGAGCCCGGGGTCCGTCCGAACCGCTCGCCGCGCAGCCCCGACCGACCGGGGCCCATCGCCGGCCCCTCAGCCACCTGGTGCCGACCCGTCGTCCACCACTCGGCCGATGGGTGCGGCGCCCTGTCGTCCCGCCGATTCCCGCAGCGCGGCTTTCCGTGGCCGCGGCTCAGCGGGTGCCGGTGCGGCGGCTCGACTCGACGGCCGTGACCCGCGCCGGGGCCCACGGGGTCTCGGAGGGGTGGGCGCGCTGCGGACCGTCCACGCGCTTGGTCTGCTCGGCCGCCTGCTGCCGGGCATGCCGTCGGCGCGGAGCGTCGTCGAGCGCCGATCTCGGAGGCAGCTCGGTCACGGTGTGCACCGGTCCTTCCGCCCATGAACCGGCGTGCGGGTGGCGCCCGCTGCGCCCGTCGCCGAGGATCTGCCAGCCCGCCGGGGTGAGCCCGATGTACGAGCCGCAGCGCAGCCCGTGCAGCGCGGACGCGTCCCGCAGCGCCCACATCCAGGCCCCGTCCTGCTCGGTCCAGCCGGGGGCGCCCTCGCGGCAGCGCAGCAGCACGGCCGTGCGGGTCGGCTCGGGTCGTCGCAGGTCGTGCGGAGTGATCCGGCGCAGGTGTGCCAGCACGTCGTTCCGGTGCTGCCAGCCGTCGGTGTCGTGCGGCCAGGGCGTGAACGAGGCCGAGGCGGCCAAGTGGTGGCTCGCGTCCAGAACACCGACCACGACCGTCCCCGGCTGGGGCAGGTGGCGCTGGTGCAACTCCAGGACGAATGCGCGCGGATCGCGTAGCAACGGGAACCCCGAGGCGGTCCAGGTCTCCAGGTCGAGCAGCCGTCTTGGCGCCGGCCTCCCGGAGAGGGGATGTTGACCTCGGTCGATACCGTTGACCACGATCCTCCTTCCTGGCCCGTGGGCGGTCGGGCGCCTGCGTACACCGAAGGACGGATCCAGCGGATCGAGTTTCGGGTACCTCCCAATTCTCGGGGTAACGGGGGCAGACCGGCAATGATGAAATGATGAACGCCACCCGATAGCCCATGTTCTGTCGGATATGTTCCACAACTGCCCGAGCGTCGCGGAGACGCCGCACAGCCTTGATCCACATCGCGCAAAAGGTGCGGTGAACCCCCTTCGGCATGGTGCGCTCTCCTTTCTCGGGTCGGTCCGCCGCGTGATCGGAATCTCCTGGCAGCCCCCTTTCGTTAGGCCATTCGAGTGATGGCAGTTGGTTACCCAGTCGGTGGCGACGGTCGTGCTGGCGGTCGTGGTGGCGGTTGGTGACCGCCCTGGCCGGGTGGCACGGCCTTGCGGCGGTCCGACGCCGCCCGCTCAGCCCTGCACGGCCAGGACCAGTGGCAGCACCGCGCTCGCCCCCGCCCGGTGCAGCAGCCGGGCGGCCACGGTGACCGTCCAACCCGAGTCGACGAGGTCGTCGACCAGCAGCACCGGCCCGCTGGCCGCCGCCACCGCCTGCTCCAGCTCCGGCGGCAGTACCAGCGCTCCGGCCAGCGAGTGCAGCCGTTGGGCGCTGTTGCTGCGGGCTCCGTGCGGCGGCAGGCCGCCCGCGTACTCGATCCGGCCGAGCAGCGGCAGCCGACCGATCTCGGCGATCCGTGCGGCGAGAGTTCCGACCAGTCGGGGGCGGGTGGCGGAGACCATGGCCACCACGCCGACGGGCCGGTCCAGCCGGGCGCCGTCCGTGGTCGCCGGCCCGGCCCAGCCGCCCGGGCCGCGCGCCCAGTCGGCCAGCACCGCCACCAGCGCGTCCACCGCCTCGCCGGGTACCGGCACGTCCGGTGCCTGCTCGGCCAGCAGGGTGCGCAGCCGGTTGCCCCAGCCGATGTCGGAGAGCCGGCCGAGCGCTCGCCCCGTCTCCGCCTGCTCGCCCGCCGGGATCCGGCCCTTGAGCGGCACTCCGAGCGCATCCATCCCGGTGGGCCAGAGTCGGCGGGGCTCGAAGCTCACCCCCGGGCGGCCGAGCGCGGCCCGGGCCGCGGCCAGCGTCTCGTCGGAGACCTCCGGGGTGTGCAGGGGGCCCGCGCAGTTGTCGCACCGCCCGCACGGCGCGGCCTGCTCGTCGTCCAGCTGGCGGCGCAGGAACTCCATCCGGCACCCGGTGGCGGCCGCGTAGTCGCGCATCGCCCGCTGCTCCGCCTCCCGGGAGGCCGCCACCTTGGCGTAGCGGGCGGTGTCGTACTCCCAGCTCTGCCCGGTGGCCGTCCAACCGCCCTTGACCCGGCGGACGGCGCCGTCCACGTCCAGCACCTTGAGCATGGTCTCCAGCCGGGCGCGGCGCAGGTCCACCCGGGGCTCCAGGGCGGCGGTGGAGAGCGGCCGGCCGGCCTCGGCCAAGGCGTCGATGGTGCGGCGCACCTGCTCCTCCGGCGGGAAGGCCAGCGACGCGAAGTAGCGCCAGATCGCCTCGTCCTCGCGCCCGGGCAGCAGCAGCACCTCCGCTCGGTCCACACCGCGCCCGGCCCGGCCGACCTGCTGGTAGTAGGCGATCGGCGAGCTGGGCGAGCCCAGGTGGACGACGAAGCCGAGGTCGGGCTTGTCGAAGCCCATGCCGAGCGCGGAGGTGGCGACCAGCGCCTTGACCCGGTTGGCCAGCAGGTCGGCCTCGGCGGTGCGGCGCTCGGCGTCCTCGGTGCGGCCGGAGTAGGAGGCCACCGGGAAGCCGCGCTCGCGCAGGAAGGCCGTCACCTCCTCGGCCGCGGCCACCGTCAGGGTGTAGACGATGCCCGAGCCGGGGAGCCGGTCGAGGTGGTCGGCCAGCCAGGCGAGCCGGTGGGCCGGGTCGGGCAGGGAGAGCACGCCCAGGGTGAGGCTCTCCCGGTCGAGCGGGCCGCGCAGCACCAGGGCGTGCTCGTCGGTGGTGCCCGTACCGAGTTGCTCGGCGACGTCCGCGGTGACCCGGGCGTTGGCGGTGGCGGTGGTGGCCAGTACCGGGACGCCGGGCGGGAGCTCCGCGAGCATGGTGCGCAGCCGTCGGTAGTCGGGCCGGAAGTCGTGGCCCCAGTCGGAGATGCAGTGGGCCTCGTCGACCACGAGCAGACCGGTGGAGGCGGCGAGCTTCGGCAGCACCTGGTCGCGGAAGTCCGGGTTGTTCAGGCGCTCGGGACTGACCAGCAGGATGTCGACCTTCCCGGCGGCGACCTCGGCCTGGATCTCGTCCCACTCCTCGGTGTTGGCCGAGTTGATGGTGCGGGCGTGGATGCCGGCCCGCGCCGCGGAGTCGACCTGGTTGCGCATCAGGGCGAGCAGCGGGGAGACGATCACCGTCGGCCCGGCGCCCCGGGCGCGGAGCAGGGCGGTGGCGATGAAGTAGACCGCGGACTTCCCCCAGCCGGTGCGCTGGACGACCAGGGCGCGGCGGTGGTCGACCACGAGGGCCTCGATGGCCGTCCACTGGTCCTCGCGCAGGGCGGCGGCGGGGCCGGCCAGCTCCTGGAGGACGGACTCGGCCCGGGCCCGGACCTGCTCGCGGTCGGCGGTGGCGGTGGTGTGGATGTCGGGCTGCTGCATGGCGTCGATGTAACCCCATGGCGCCGACAAGGGGCGAACGGGGCGGGGCTCGCAGGGGGAAGGCAGGGTGGATGGCGGGGTGGAATTCATCTGTTGATCCGCTGAACGGCCGTCGAAATCCACTCGACGGTGTGGGTTTAGTGTGCTCCGAATGAGCGATGGGAAATTCGTGGCCGGGGTTATCCACAGGAAAAAAGGAAGTCAGGCGCTGATCTCGGATTGCGTTCAGTCTTGCGGCCATGAACGCGATGAACAACGAACACGTCACCCTGTCCCTCGGCCCGGCTTCCGAGCAGCGGCCCGTCGTCATGCGCGGTCCGGCCGACATGGCCGAGCTGTTGCCCTACCTCCTGGGGTTCTACCCCGACGACAGCATCGTCGCGGTCGGCCTCCAGGGCTCCGACCTTCACCAGGGCGGTGTCATCCGGGCAGACCTCCCGGCTTCGCCCGCGGACTGGACCGCGGCGGCCGAGGAGACGGCCGCTCTGCTGGTTGCCCTCTCGGAGCGGCACGGCAGTAGGCCGCTCCAGGTGCTCCTCTACCTCTGCCAGGACCGGGGCACGGCGCACGCCCCGCCCGTGGTGGAGCGCCTGAGGCCGCTGGCCGACCACCTCCGCGCGGCCTTCGGGCGCAGGGGAGTGGCGGTGAAGGAGTCGCTGTGCGTCTCCGACGGCCGGTGGTGGTCCTTCCTGTGCCGTCGCGAGGGGTGCTGCGACCCGGCCGGCAATCCGGTGCGGCGCGGGCCCGGTCCGGGCCCGGCGGCCGCCGCGGCGACGGTGGCCGGCCTGGTGCCGCGCGGCAGCCGGAAGGCGATCACGGGCGGACTGGCCCCGGTCGGCCCGCCGGAGGACGCCGTCCAGCGCGCGGCGCTCGCCCGCGCCGAGGCCGTCGCCGGCGCGGTCTCCCGGGAGCACGGCATCGCACTGCTGGAGCAGGCCTTCGCCGAGTTCGCGGCCGGCGCCCGGGAGCTCGACGAGGAGCGCACGGCCAGGTTGCTGCTCGCCCTGCGGGACCGCCTCACCCGGGACCGCGGCGTCGAGTACGTCAGGCCCGCCGAACTCGCTTCCGCCGAACGCCTGTGGCGCTTCCTCGCCCGGCGCGCCGTGCCGCCGTACGAGGGCTGTGCGGTGGCTCCGCTCACTCTGCTGGCCTGGGCCTCCTGGGCCGCGGGGGATACGGCGACCGCTCGGGTGGTGCTCGGCCATGTCCTGCGGCTCGCCCCCGGCTACCTGCTGGCCGAGCTGCTGTACGAGTCGATGAACGACGGTATGACGCCCAACGCACTGATGGCCGCCGTCGAGGCCCAGCGGCGGCGCCGTGAGGAACGCGTGGCTGAGTCGGCGTCAAGGCCCAGGGTCGCAGAGGACGGCGGCCCCGGACCGGGGTCCGTTCCGACTGCGGGTGAGGACCCCGAAGCTCCCGGTGGGCGGTCCGGGTCGTCCGGGGGTGGGCGTCGACGCCGACGGGGCGCTCGCCGGAAGGGGGCGGCTACGGCTCCCACCCCGGCCGAACGCGGCCCCGGCGGCGTCGGCGGATCCAGCGACTCCGGAGGCTCACCCGGGCCGGTACCGGACGGGAACGGGCCAGGGCCCGGGTCTGCGGCCGTGCTCCCGGCGCTCGGGTGCGGACCGACGCCGGGTGGCGGGCCGGTGGCCGGGCGCCGGCCTGCCCGGGGCATCCGGCTCGGTCGGGCGGCGGCGTGTGCGTCGGCCGCCGTCCGAGCCGGTACAGGGCTCCATCGGTGCCGGGGCGCCCGGCAGGCGGCGAGAGCGGGCCGTCGTGCGCACTGATCCGCTCGCCGTGCCGGCCCTCCCGCGGCTGCTACACCTCGCCGTGGGCCATCTTGATCAGCCGGTCCAGCACCTTGCCGCCACTCACCGACAGGCCGTCGTGCTCCCACTCGTTGGTGACCCAGGTCCGCAGGCCGCGCACGGCACGGGCGGTTCGGAGCGAGTCGGCGGTGTCCACGTACATGTCGTCGTGGTACACCGCCGCCACGACCGGCACCGTGTTGGCGGCCAGGCGGGCCGGGTCGTACAGGTCGGGCCAGTCGGCGTGGGCGGCGAGCAGGTCCGCGGTCTCCTTCAGCGGGCGCAGCGCCGGGTCGGTGTCGAACATCCAGGGGTAGATCATTTCCCCGGTGAACAGCACCGGCGCGTCGGACGCCAGCGCGGCCCGGGCGTCGAACCGGGGGAACTCCTTGCGGACCCGCTCGGCCGACCACGCGGTGCCGCCCTGGTCCACCGAGCGCTGGCCGTAGATCGACTCGTGGAGCACGGCGTAGAGCGGTCCCTCGGCGAAGGAGAGCCGGGCCTGCACGCCGGCCAGGAAGGTGTCGGAGAGCTCGGGCCCGGCCGGGCCCTCCACCCAGGCCTCCTCCAGCAGGTAGTGGAGGGCGCCAGAGCCGCTGCCGCGGCCGAGCATGAGTCCGAGGGACTGGAAGGCCTCGACGGTCAGCAGCCCCCCGTCGGGCAGGGTGGCGGGGGCGTCGGCGAGATGGGCGGCGATCCGCCGCACGGCCTGGACGTCCTGCGGGAAGCGGGCGTAGTGGGCCTCGTTCTTGTCGATCACGCGCGGGTAGGCGGCGCGGTAGACGTCATCGGCGGAGCTGTCGAGACCGGCGAGGCCGCCGGTGATGAAGGCCTCGGTCAGACCTTCAGGAGCGAAGGAGAGGTAGGTGAGGGTGCAGAAGCCGCCGAAGCTCTGGCCGAGCACGCTCCAGCGCCTGTCGGCGCCGAGCAGGCGCCGGCGGATCAGCTCGGCGTCCCGCACGATCGAGTCCGCGCGGAAGTGCGCCAGGTAGTCGGCCTGCTCCTGCGGGCCGCCGCGCCGAGCGAGGGTCTGCCGGGTCGCGGGCGTGGACCGTCCGGTACCGCGCTGGTCGAGCAGCAGGACCCGGTAGTCCTCCAGGGCGCGGTCCAGCCAGGTGTCGCGGCCGAGCGGGCGGGCGGCCTTGCCACCGGGGCCGCCCTGGAGGAAGACCAGCCAGGGCAGGTCGTCCTTCTCACGGCCGCAGGCCACCACCTCGCGGGCGTACACCTCGATCTGCTCGCCGTCGGGGGCGCTGTGGTCGAGGGGGACCAGGAAGACGTGGTCGGTCGTGACGATCCCGGGCAGCCGGCTGACGGTGGACATGTAACTCCTCGGTCTCTGCTGGTCACAGCGGTTGCGTCGCGGTTCACGGGGTCACCGGGTGCGAGCGTCGCGACCCCCGCACCGTATCCTGGCCGCGATCGAGCACCGGTTCGACCGTCCCTCTCCCCGGCGGGGCGGCCGCCGGCGGTCGAATCACCGACTCCAACCAACCCGGCCCGTGCGGTCCTTGAGCGGTGGCGGGCCTCGGCAAGGCCTGTGAGGGAGGTCCGGCCGCGAGGGCGCGACGGCCCGGCCGCCCGGAGGCGACCGGAAGTCACGGGCGGGGGCGTGACCTGGGGGCGGTGCGCGGCGTTCACCCCGGGGGCCCTGCGCCCGTACGGCGCCGGACCGGCCGCCCGGATCCGAGCGGCCGTCCGCCCCGAGGTGCCGACCGGCCGAGCTCGGCCGCGAGCCCCCGGGCGCGGGCCACGGGGGCGACGCGCCGCGATCGGGGCGTACGGGCGAGGCGTCCCGGCAGGTCGGTGGCGCCGTGCACCTGACGGGGCGCCGAACCTGACGAGGTGCTGGCCGGGCGAGGCGCTGGGCACGAGGAGGTGCCCGACGCGACGGCATGGGGCGCCGGTACCAGCCAGGTACCGCACGCCGCTTGGCACGGCCCACCACCGGGTACGGCCAGACACGGCACAGGCGCCGACGGGAGAAGCCCGCCGGTGCGGCACCATCAGTACGCGATCGAGCATGCTCGCGGCCCACCGGCCCTGACCGGCCGCCGGACCGCCGAGGGGAGGAGAGTCCGGTGACCGCCATGAGGCCACCCCAGGCCATGTCGGCCGAGAGCGTGGTCGGCGCGCCCAGGCCGGCCGGTCGGTCCGAGCAGATTCCGGCGCCCGGGCCGGTGGGCGCGCCCGCCGCCCCGGGACGGCCCGCGGCCCCGCCGCGCCCCCAGCCCCCGGCCGTCCACCACGCGGTGCTCTGCGTCAACGCCCCCGCGATGGCCGCCTCCGGTCCCGACGGCCAGCTGCGCGGCCACGGACTGCACGGCTTCTACCGCAACGGTGTCCGGGTGCTCGCCCGGATGGAGCTGCGGCTCGGCGGCATGGAGCCGCTGCCGCTCCAGGGCACCCAGACCAGCGCCACCCAGGCCCGCTTCCTCGGCGCCCTCCGTCTGCCCGGCGACCTCGACCCGGACCCGGCGCTCACCGTCGAGCGGCTGCGCCACGCCGACGGCGTGGAGACGGTCACCGTACGCAACACCGGGACCAGACCGGCCCGCCTGCCGCTGGAGATCGCCCTCGGCACCGACCTCGGCCCGGTCGCCGAGATCGCGGCCGGGCACCGCCCGGCCGACCTCCCGGGCCAGGTCCAGTCGGCCGGGCTGCGCTGGTCCGGCCCGGTGCACAGTGCCGTCGTCAGTGCCAAGCCCTCCCCGCACGCCGTCCTGGCCGGGGCCGGAGTGCTGCGCTGGGACCTGGAGGTCCAGCCCGGCGCCCGATGGTCGGTCGAGCTGCGCGCCGAACTCGAGAGCTCCCCCGGCGGTCCCCGCCCGCCCGCCGGGCGCGGCACCGGCGTCCCACTGCCCTGGGCCGAACCCGAGGTGCGCAGCGACGACACCCGCGCGGCCCCGCTGGTCACCCGCTCGCTGGACGCCCTCGGCGGGCTGCTGTTCGCCGACCCCGACCGCCCGACCGACCTCTACCCGGCCTCCGGAGCACCCTGGCGCTTCGGCCTCGCCCCGGCCGACGCACTCTGGGCCGCCCGGCTGACCCTGCCGCTCGGCACCAGGCTCGCCGCCGGGACCCTACGCGCGCTGGCCCGCCGTCAGCAGCTCTCCGCCGCTCCGGGCCGCGTCGAGGGACTGCTGCCCGGCGCGCTGCGGCACGGCGGCCCCGAGCTGCCGCCCACCTGCACGGCCACCGAGGCCACCCTGCTGTTCGTCACCGTGCTGGCCGAAGCATGGCGCTGGGGCCTGCCGCGGGCCGAGGTCGCCGAACTGCTCCCGGCCGCCGAGCGGGCCCTGGCCGTGCTGCGCGAGGGCCTGGTCGACGGCTTCGTCACGGACCTGAGCCGTCCGCTGGAGGACCGCGCGGCCCACCCGGTGGCGGCCCGCGCCGAGGTGCAGGCGCAGGCGCACCGCGCGGCGCTGCACGGCGCCGAGCTGCTGGAGGCCTTCGGTCGCCCCGGCGCCGAAGACTGGCGCAGTTGGGCCACCGAGCTGCGCGGCCGCTTCCGCGAGCGGTTCTGGATCGACGACCTCTCCGGCGGCCGCCCCGCAGCCGGCCTCGCCCCCGGAGGCCAGCCGCTGCCGGCCCTCGCGTCCTCCCTGGTGCACCTGCTCGACACCGGGCTCGCCGTCGACGGCGGTCGGCACGAGAGCCTGCTGGACCGCGAGCAGACCAGGCTGTTGGCCCAGCGTCTGGTCACGCCGGAGCTGGACAGCGGCTGGGGCCTCCGCACGCTCAGCGCCAAGTCCCCTCGGTTCAATCCGCTGGGACACCGCGGCGGCGCGGTGCGCATCCATGAGACGGCGCTGGCGATCGCCGGGCTCGCCGAGGCCGGCCATGAGAACGAGGCCGGGACCCTCCTGGAGGGACTGCTGGCGGCGTCCGCCCACTTCGAGGGCCGGCTGCCGGAGATGTACGCGGGGGAGCAGCGCACCCTGGGCTGCCCTCCGGTGCCGCACCCGGCCGCCTGTCGCCCGGCGGCGGTCTCCGCGGCCGGAGCCGTCCACGCCGTGTTCGCCCTCGCGGGGGTGCGGCCCGACGTCCCGGGCAGCCGGGTGCTGGTCCGCCCGGCCAGTACCGCCCCGCTGGGCGAACTCGAGCTGACGGGCCTACGGGTGGCGGGTGAGCCGTTCTCGGTCCGGGTCAACCGGATCGGGGTGGCGATAGTGGAGGAGGCCTCGGCAGACCTTCAACTGGTCGCCCGCTGACGCGCCCCGGCGGTGCCCCCGGCTCGGGACCCGCCGCGGCGGCCCCGCCCGGGCCCGGAGCTGCCTGGCGCCGTCGGCCGGGCCCACGTAGCCGCACCGACCGTCGCCGGGCCGAGGCCGCCGTGGCATCACCGCCGCGCCCGCCCGTGCTCGAACCGTGCCCGCGCGGGCAGGCCACCGACGCCGCCCCCTCCGTGTCCGGGCCTGTGCTTATCGTCAGAGAGACGACTATGATCGTCGCCATGTCGCGTTACGATCCGTCGGCCTTCCCCCCGTTCGCTGTCACGGTTGACCTGGTGGTGCTGACGGTGCGCGACCACTCACTCTGCGCCCTGCTGGTCAGGCGCGGTGAGCCGCCCTACCAGGGGTACTGGGCGCTCCCCGGCGGATTCGTCCGCCCGGACGAGGGCCTGGCCGAGGCCGCCTCCCGGGAGCTGGCGGAGGAGACCGGCCTGCGCGCCCACTCCGCCCCCGGCCATGACGCGGTCGGCCCCGGCGCGGCCGGTGCCCACCTGGAGCAGCTCGCCACCTACGGCCACCCGCAGCGCGACCCTCGGATGCGCGTGGTCAGTGTGGCCTACCTGGTGCTCGCCCCCGACCTCCCCACCCCCCGCGCCGGCGGCGACGCCAGCAGTGCCCGCTGGGCGCCGGTCAGCGAACTCCTCGGGGAGAGCCCGGCCGACGGCGTCCCGCTCGCGTTCGACCACGGTCTGATCCTGGCGGACGGTGTGGAACGCGCTCGCTCCAAGATCGAGTACTCCTCCCTCGCGACCGCCTTCTGCCCGACCGAGTTCACCGTCGGTGAGCTGCGCCGCGTCTACGAGGCTGTCTGGGGCGTGGTCCTGGACCCGCGCAACTTCCACCGCAAGGTCACCGGCACCCCCGGCTTCCTCCTCCCGTCGGGTGGCACTACGACCCGTCAGGGCGGGCGCCCGGCCCAGCTCTTCACCGCCGGCGGTGCCACGGTCCTCAACCCGCCCATGCTCCGCCCGGAATCCTGAGGGCCCGGAGTCCGGCCGGGAAGCTGGTGGCGGACCACCGCGCCCCCCGCCGGCGGACCACCGCGCCCCACGCTGGCGGACCACCGCGCCCTCTGCCGGCGGACCACCGCGCCCCCCGCCGGCGGACCACCGCACCGCACCCCCTGCGGCGGACCGCCGGTAGCGATGCCCGACGGTATGCCCGGCCCTGTGAATCGCAGGATCGGATTGTCCCCTGATCGGGTGAGGTGGACAGGCGGTCGGCCCGTGGCGGTTCGAGAATGCCCGGAATCGGCGGTGCTGACCCCTAATGTGCTGGCGTCGAGAAGGTCGGCCGAGCGCATGGGAGCAGCCAGCGATGATCCAGATCACGGGACTGACCAGGGCGTATCGCAAAGGCGTCCCGCCCGCCGTGCTGGATCTGACCTTCGACGCCCGGCCCGGAATGGTGACGGTGCTGCTCGGCGACGAGGGAGCGGGCAAGACCACCGCCCTGCGGCTGATGCTCGAACTCGAACGCGGCCAGGGCATCACGCTCTTCGACGGCCGGCCGTACCGCCGGATCCGGCGCCCCGAGCGGGAGATCGGTGTGCTGCTGGCCGGGCCGGGGGAGGGGGCCGGGCACCCGGGGCGCAAGGCGTGCGGCCACCTGCGGATGCTGGCCGCGGCGGTCGGCGTACCCCCGCGCCGGGCCGACGAACTGCTGGAGCAGACCCGGCTGGCCGCCGTCGCCGGGCAGCGGCTGCGCAGCTTCTCGCCCGGCATGCACCGCCGGCTCGCCCTGGCCGCCGCGCTGCTCGGCGATCCCGGCACGCTGCTGCTGGATGCGCCGACCGAAGGGCTGTCGCCGCGCAACGTCGAGTGGTTCCACTCCTTCCTGCGGTCCTTCGCGGTCGCGGGCGGAACGGTCCTGGTCACCACCCGCACCCCGCAGGAAGCGGCGCAGCTGGCGGACCGAGTGGTCACCCTGGACCGCGGTCGGATGGTGGCCGATCAGCCCGTGTCGGAGTTCTGCCGGACCAGGCTCAGCCCCGAAGTCGCGGTCCGCGGGCCGCAGATGGCGCGCCTGGCCGACCTGCTGGTCAGCCAGGGCGCCGAGGTGCGCCGGGACGGCGGCGCGGGCCTCGCGGTGGCGGGCATCGACCGCACCGAGATCGGTGAACTCGCCTACCGCCACGGGATCCTGTTGCACGAGCTGGCGGACCGGGTGGTCGAGCAACCGGTGCCCCGGGCCGCCCTGCCGGCCCCCTCCGGGCGGTCCGGCCACCTCAGGGTCCGGCAGACGCCGGACCAGCACCCCGAGCCGGCGCCCGGGACCGACCAGCCCAACCCGAGCCCGGGCTCGGACCCGGACCCCGACCCGGACCCGACCTCGGTCCCTCATCCGACCTCGGGCCCCCATCCGGAGCCGCACCTCGAGCCGGCTCGTCAGCCAGCAGTCCCCGAGCCCGCCGCCGAGGGCCGCGGCCGGGCCGACGCCTCCCTGCCCACCCGAGCGCTGCCGGTGGCCGCCGTGCGGGCAGCGCTCCCCGCCCTCGGCGCGGCCGCCGCCGCCCGCCAGACCGACCCCGCCCCCACCCTGGCGATGGGCCGGTTCTTCCCCGGTGAGCCCGGCCCCGTAGACGCCACCGCCCCCACGCCGGATCCCGCCCCCACCGGCGCCACCGCCCCGACCGGCGCCACCGCCCCGACCGGGGCCACCGCCCCGACCGGGGCCACCGCCCCGACCGGCGCCACCGCCCCGACCGGAGCCACCGCCCCGACCGGCGCCACCGCCATGGCGAGCGCCCCGGCCCCGTCGGACGGCTCCACCCGCACCCCGGCCCAACACCCGCGCCGTCGGGAGAGCGCCGAGGACCTGCTCAGCGACGACACCGTCCGCCTCGGCCGCCTGACCACCGGCAACGCCCCCGCCACCCCCGACGACCACCGGAGCGAGTGAACCGTGCGTGTCCTGGCCTACGAGCTGCGCCGCCTCCGCGGCCTGCGTTCCACCTGGCTGCTGTTCGCCGCCGTGCTGCTCTGCGACGTGGTCGTGGCCGCCGTCCTGGCGAGCCAGGCCCCGGCGGGCCTGCTGGCCGCCCCGGCCGGGGTGCGACTGCTGACCGCCGCCGTCCCGCTGATCCCGCTGCCCTTCACGGCACTCGGAGCCGGCCTGCTGGGTGCGCTCTCCTACGGGCACGAGGTGCGCCACCCTGGGCTGGCGGCCTCGCAGGTCCGCTCCTCCCGTCGGGTCCGGTTGCTGCTGGCCAAGCTGCTGGTGATCGGCCCGGTGGCGGCGCTGTTGGCGCTGGCGTCCCTGCTGCTCGACACGGTGGCTGTGCATCTCGCGCTGCCGTCCGGGGTGCGCGTGGCGGCCTGGTCGGACCCGGCCGCGCTCTCCGCGCAGGTGTCCGAGGCGCTGGGCGCCCTCGGGCTGGACGGGCTCGGGGATCTGCCGGGCGGCTTCGCCCCGCTGGCGCTGGTGGCCGGGCACGGGGTGCCGGCCGCGCTGCTGGCGTTCGTGCTGCTGACCGTGGTGGCGGGTTGGACGGGCGTGCTGACCGCCTCGCTGACCCGCAGCGCCGCCGCGGGGATGCTGCTGCTGTGCGCCCTGCCGCCGCTGCTGGAGGCCGGGGTGGCCCTGCTGCTGCGCCGGACCGGTCGGCCCTGGCCGAGCCGGGCGGCCGGGCTGCTGCCCTTCCAGTCCGGCATCGAATGGGCCTACGGCTGGGTGTACGGCGGGGCACGCCAGGTGGCGGCCAGCGGTTCGGCGCTGACGGACCCGGCGCTGCTCGCGGCGGTCGCGGCGCCCGGGGTGGTCCTGCTGCTCGCCGCGCTGCTGGTCCAGGCCCGCCGCCGAGCGCTGTAGCGTCCGTCGCCCACCGCCCGCGAGGACCCGTCCCGCCCCGCCGCAAGGCACCGCAGCACCCACCGTCCAGGAGCCGTAACGCCCGCCGCCGAGACGCCAGTTGCCCGTCAGACCGCCCCGATCCACCAAGATCGACCAGCAGTGACCGTAATGAGCGGTTCTTCCTGATAAGAAGTCAATTATCCAGTCACGGTCGATCACCCTTTCGTGTGCTTTTCACGAGAATTCTCAAGCTGCGTCGGCGGATCGCCGACAAAGGAGGCGTGAGTACCCTTGCGCACCCCACCATGACCCCCGCCCGTTCCGCCGAGGGGCCGATCCACGGCTCCGGCGATCTGGACCGCTTCTCGTACGCCGACCGGCCGCCGGTGCCCCGCTGGGAGGGCGCCGAGTCGGACATCGCCCGGGTCGGCCGCAAGACCACCAGCAGCCGAGGCCGCGGTCTGCACGGCCAGCTGGTCCAGCAGCTCGGTCAGATGATCGTCTCCGGCGACCTCGGCGCCGACCGTCCGCTGGTGCCGGAGGAGATCGGCCAGCGGTTCGAGGTGTCCCGGACCGTCGTCCGCGAGTCGCTGCGCGTGCTGGAGGCCAAGGGCCTGGTCAGCGCCCGTCCGAACGTCGGCACCCGGGTCCGTCCGGTCAGTGACTGGAACCTGCTGGACCCGGACATCATCGAGTGGCGCGCCTTCGGCCCGCAGCGGGACGAGCAGCGTCGGGAGCTCTTCGAGCTCCGCTGGGCGATCGAGCCGCTGGCCGCCCGGCTCGCCGCCGGCCACGGCCGGGAGGACGTCCAGCAGCGGCTGGTCGAGCTGATCGAGATCATGGGGCACGCCGCCGCCCAGGCCGACCTGTCGACCTACACCCGGGCCGACGCTGAGCTGCACGGTCTGGTCCTGCAGATGGCCGGCAACCGGATGCTGGAGCACCTGTCCGGCATCGTCTCCTGCGCGCTGCAGGTCTCGGGCAGCCCGGCGATCTCGTGCGAGCGGCCCTCGGAGGCCTCCGTCGGCCTGCACGCCCGGCTGGTCGACGCGCTGGGCACCGGCGACGGCACCGCGGCCGAGGCCGCGATGCGGGCGCTGCTCACCGTCCACCCCGAGATCGAGCCCTCCGTCCCCGCGCCCCGGGAGCACTGAGCGGGCTGTTCTCCGCGAGCGGGCCCGCCGGGCGCGGCCCGCTCCGCCACCCTCCGCCGAGCCTTCGCCCAGGCCCTCCGCCGAGTCTTCGGCCAGTCCCTCTGCCGAGTCTTCCGCCAGGCCCTCCGGCCGCACCCGCGCGGCGCAGCCGGAGGGCTTCCGCGTGGTGGCGGCCCCGCGGACCGTACGGCAGCCGGCCCCGGGCGGGCCCCGACGGCCGCCCCGGGGCCACTCCGGGGCGATCCCGGCGGGCCCGGCAGCACCCGGCCCCCGCGCCCCCGCCTTGCAGGCCCGGCCCCCGCGCCCTCGCCTTGCCGGCCCGGCCCCCGCGCCCCTGCCTTGCAGGCCCGGCCCCCGCCCCCCTAACGCCCCGGGCCCGGCATCACTCCACCCCCGCCTGCCCGGGCCGGCCCCCGCACCCCCGGCCCCTCGCGACGCCCCCACCCGCGTCCCGCGGCCACGCCCCCCGTAGTGCCCCGTCCATGTCAATCACGCCGGGAGCGAGTGCGCGATGATGGAGTCGGCCCCGAGGCCGCGGGCGCCGAGCGGTGTGACCCGCGACACGAAGGGCATGCGTAACACTTGACGAGCAGCAGCGATGTGTCCTGAGCGGAAGCAGCTCCGGAATACCCCAACATGCCAGAATGCTGTGTTGGTCTGCGGCGCTGCTGCCGTCCTGCAAACCCAGTCCTCAAGCCCGAGTCGGTCGGAATCGACACCGCGCGTCCGAAGCGCGATCTCCTTCCCCGCCCGCTCGGGCGGCCGGTACGGGTTCGAGTCCACTCATCGTCCGAGAGGTTGTTCGTGTCGGCCAGCACATCCCGTTCGCTTCCCCCCGAGATCGCCGAGTCCGCGGCTCTGCTGGCGCTCATCGAGCGGGGCAAGGCCCAGGGGCAGATCGCCGGTGACGACGTGCGCCAGGCGTTCGAGGCGGACCAGATCCCGGTCACCAAGTGGAAGAACGTCATGCGCAGCCTCAACCAGGTGCTGATTGAGGAGGGGGTGGACCTCATGGTCAGCGCGGCCGAGCCGGCCGGCGCCAAGCGCAAGAGCGTCGCCGCGAAGAGCCCCACCAAGCGCACCGCCACCAAGGCTGTCACCACCCGGACCCCGGCCGCCCCGTCGGCGCCGACCAAGCCGCCCGTGCGGATCGCCCCCGGTGCGCCCGTCGCGGCTCCGGCCGTCGCGGCCGCCGCTGCGGCCCCCGCTCCCACGGTCTCCGCCGAGATCACCGTCGAGGAGGCGGCCGTCGCGGTCGCCGAGGTGAAGGCGGCTCCGGCGAAGAAGGCCGCCCCGGCCAAGAAGGCCGCGGCCAAGAAGACCGCGGCGCCGGCCAAGAAGACCGCCGCGAAGAAGACCACCGCCGCCAAGGGCGCCAAGGGTGGCGACGAGGAGCTGCTCGGCGAGGAGGAGCTGCTCGAGGACGTCGCGCTGCCGGGCGACAAGGCCGAGGCCGAGGGTCCGGAGGAGGAGTCGGAGGGCTTCGTCCTCTCCGACGACGACGAGGACGACGCGCCGGCCCAGCAGGTCGCCGTCGCCGGCGCCACCGCCGACCCGGTCAAGGACTACCTGAAGCAGATCGGCAAGGTCCCGCTGCTCAACGCCGAGCAGGAGGTCGAGCTCGCCAAGCGCATCGAGGCCGGTCTGTTCGCCGAGGACAAGCTCTCGGCCGCCGACAAGCTCGCCCCGAAGCTCAAGCGCGAGCTGGAGATCATCGCCGAGGACGGCCGCCGGGCGAAGAACCACCTGCTGGAGGCCAACCTCCGTCTGGTGGTCTCGCTGGCCAAGCGCTACACCGGCCGCGGCATGCTCTTCCTGGACCTGATCCAGGAGGGCAACCTCGGTCTGATCCGTGCGGTCGAGAAGTTCGACTACACCAAGGGATACAAGTTCTCGACCTACGCCACCTGGTGGATCCGTCAGGCGATCACCCGCGCCATGGCGGACCAGGCCCGTACCATCCGCATCCCGGTGCACATGGTCGAGGTCATCAACAAGCTGGCCCGCGTCCAGCGCCAGATGCTCCAGGACCTGGGCCGCGAGCCCACCCCGGAGGAGCTGGCCAAGGAACTCGACATGACCCCCGAGAAGGTCATCGAGGTCCAGAAGTACGGCCGCGAGCCGATCTCGCTGCACACCCCCCTGGGTGAGGACGGCGACAGCGAGTTCGGTGACCTGATCGAGGACTCCGAGGCGGTCGTCCCGGCCGACGCGGTGTCCTTCACCCTGCTCCAGGAGCAGCTGCACTCGGTGCTGGACACCCTCTCCGAGCGTGAGGCCGGCGTGGTCTCGATGCGCTTCGGCCTGACGGACGGTCAGCCGAAGACGCTCGACGAGATCGGCAAGGTGTACGGGGTCACCCGTGAGCGCATCCGCCAGATCGAGTCGAAGACCATGTCCAAGCTGCGCCACCCGTCGCGCTCCCAGGTGCTGCGCGACTACCTGGACTGATCGACCGCCGCGAGCGGCACCTGCTGGGCGACGAAGGCCCGGGACCGTACGGTCCCGGGCCTTCGGGCTGTCCGGACGCGGGTCCGTCAGCGTACGGGTGGCCTGTGTCGCTCGTCCGGGTGGCGGCATGACGGGAGGTGATCGCGCGCTGTAGTCGGTCACCTACGCTGTGCCGGTTGCCCTGCTGCCGAGCCTCCTGGAGTCACCGGTGCTGACCGACCCGGACCGCGTTGTTCTGCCCACCCCCGCCCCTCCCCGAGCCGACCCCGCCCCTCCCCGCACCGACCCGGTCGCGGCCCGGGCGGCCCGTCGCCGCCGACGGGCCGCCGCGCTGGCGCTGCTCGCGGCCGCGCCCGTCCCGCTGGTCGCGCTCGGTGTGGCGCCCCCGGCCGAGGCGCAGCGCCGGGTGGTCGGCGGCAGCACGGTGAGTACGGCGGACCACCCGTGGATCGTGGCGCTGTCCAGTCGCCAGCAGTTCGGCGGCGGACGTTCCGGTCAGTTCTGCGGGGGAGCGCTGGTCACTCCGACCAAGGTGGTCACGGCGGCGCACTGCTTCTACGACGAGGCCAAGGGGCGGGTGGACCGGCCGGGGCTCAAGGTGATCGTCGGCCGGGACGACCTGCGGGGCTCGGCCGGCCGCGAGGTGTCGGTCCAATCGGTCTGGATCCACCCCGACTACAACTTCGCGGCGAACATGAACGACGTCGCGGTGCTCACCCTGTCCGGATCCCAGGGCTCGCGGCCGGTGGTGGAACTGGTCGGCCAGGGCGAGACCGAGCCGTACGCGCCCGGGACCAGGGCGCAGGTGTACGGCTGGGGCGACACCACAGGGCGGGGCGACTACTCGCCGGTGCTGCGCGGGGTGGACGTGCCGGTGATCGCGGACCAGACCTGCGCCCACGCCTACCCGGGCGGTCAGGACGGCAGGTTCGACGCCCGGGGCATGGTCTGCGCGGGTGAGGAGAAGGGTGGCAAGGACGCCTGCCAGGGCGACAGCGGCGGTCCGCTGATCGTGGGCGGCAGGCTGGTGGGCCTGGTCTCCTGGGGGACGGGCTGCGCCGAGGCGGCCCACCCCGGCGTGTACACCCGGGTGTCCTCGGTGGCGGATGCCGTGCGTTCGGTGCTGTGAAAAACGCGGCCGTAAGCGTCGCCGCGAACACAGCGGTGGGCGTCGCTGCGGGCGTCGCCGCCCGTGATGGTGCGGTGACGGTCTGACGCGGTGTCGTCTCTCCGTCGCGCCGCTTTCCCGGCGCTGCGGGCGCGGCGGCCCGCGCTGCGGAGCGGCCCGGGGGAAGCGCCCCGAGAACAGCTGAGCCGGGCGGCCCGCCCCCGAAGGGACCGACCGCCCGGCTCACCGGTCACGCGCGGTGCGTGGCCGGACACAGCTCGGGACGTTGGCTGCTGGTTGTGGCGCCTGGGATCAGCGCTCGTCCTCAGCGGCCGTCGCGGTGGTGCTGCTGAGACGGCCGCTCTCGTCCTGTATCTCCACGGCGATCTTCTTGAGCTCGGGCTCGAACTTCCGGCCGTGGTGGGCGCAGAAGAGCAGCTCTCCGCCGCTGGCGAGTACGACGCGCAGGTAGGCCTGGGCGCCGCAGCGGTCGCAGCGGTCAGCCGCGGTGAGCGGGCTCGCAGGGGTCAGAACAGTAGTCACGTCGCCTCTTCTCTAGCTCGACGAGCTGTCGTACCAGGGTCAACATCCAACCAGGCCGAAAACGTTCCCGCTCGTGGCTTTTCTTCTCTGAGGATTCTGCTGTGTTGATGAGGACGTGCCCCGGGCGCCGGTGGTTCATGCGTGTCGAATCCCGGGATCCGCCCCTCGCTCGAACGCCCGATCGGGATCGGGTGCGAGGTCCGCGTAGCATAATCCTCTGCCGGGTTGGAGCATAAGCCCCGTCCCGGGCCCCGGTAGCCTGCATAACGGCAGTTCCGGAGCCTGCGCCGGACCCCACGAACCGCCAGGACCGGTGGTACCGGGAGGAAATGGCGCTCCCGGGGCCTCGACCCGGGCGGGGCCCTTGTTCGCGCAGCGCGTACAAGCTGCGCGGGACCGGTCCGTCGTGCTGTGCACCCCGCGCAGCGGTGCGGGCACACGGAGCCACGGCTGTCGGTGCGGCGTGCTGCACTGACGGTCGGGTCCGGATCCGTCCGCGATGTGACCCATGAGACAGAACTTCACCGAGGAGAGTGCCGCGTGAGTGCCGAAACGACCGTGCCGTCCGCGCTGCTGGCCGGCGACGACGGTTCCAACTACACCGCGCGGCACCTGCTAGTCCTGGAGGGCCTGGAGGCCGTCCGCAAGCGCCCCGGCATGTACATCGGCTCGACCGACAGCCGAGGCCTGATGCACTGCCTCTGGGAGATCATCGACAACTCCGTCGACGAGGCGCTGGGCGGCTACTGCGACCGCATCGAGGTCGTGCTCCACCCCGACTCCTCGGTGGAGGTCCGCGACAACGGCCGCGGCATCCCGGTCGACGTCGAGCCCAAGACCGGGCTCTCCGGCGTCGAGGTCGTGATGACCAAGCTGCACGCGGGCGGCAAGTTCGGCGGCGGCTCGTACGCGGCCTCCGGCGGTCTGCACGGCGTCGGCGCCTCGGTCGTCAACGCGCTCTCCGCGCGCCTGGACGTCGAGGTCGACCGCAACGGCCACACCCACGCGATCAGCTTCCGCCGCGGCACCCCCGGCATCTTCACCGAGGCCAGCCCGGACGCCCCCTTCGAGCCCGCCAACGGCCTCACCAGGACCCGCAAGGTGCCCAAGACCCGCACCGGCACCCGGATCCGCTACTGGGCCGACCGGCAGATCTTCCTCAAGGACGCCAAGCTCTCCCTGGAGAACCTGCACAACCGCGCCCGGCAGACCGCCTTCCTGGTCCCCGGCCTGACCATCGTCGTGCGTGACGAGCGGCTCACCGAGAGCGTGCAGGTCGAGGAGTCGGTCTTCCACTACGACGGCGGCATCGCCGAGTTCTGCGAGTTCCTGGCTCCCGACAAGCCGGTCTCCGACGTGCTGCGGCTGCGCGGCGAGGGCACCTTCAAGGAGACCGTGCCCGTCCTGGACGAGCTCGGCCACATGACCCCCACCGAGGTCACCCGCCACCTCGGCGTGGACATCGCGCTGCGCTGGGGCACCGGTTACGACACCACCCTGCGCTCCTTCGTCAACATCATCGCCACCCCCAAGGGCGGCACACACGTCACCGGCTTCGAGCGCTCGCTCGCCAAGACCGTCAACGAGGTGCTGCGCGCCGCCAAGCTGCTGCGCGTCGCCGAGGACGACATCACCAAGGACGACGCCACCGAGGGCCTCACCGCGGTGGTCACCGTCCGGCTCGCCGAGCCGCAGTTCGAGGGGCAGACCAAGGAGGTGCTCGGCACCTCGGCGGCCAACCGGATCGTCGCCGCCGTCGTCGCCAAGGAGCTCAAGGCCTTCCTCACCTCGACGAAGAAGGACCAGAAGCAGCAGGCCCGGGCCGTGCTGGAGAAGGTCGTGGCCGCCGCCCGCACCCGGGTCGCCGCCCGCCAGCACAAGGAGGCCCAGCGCCGCAAGACCGCGCTGGAGACCAGCTCGCTGCCGGCCAAGCTGGCCGACTGCCGCAGCGACGACGTCGACCGCAGCGAACTGTTCATCGTCGAGGGCGACTCGGCGCTCGGCACCGCCAAGCTCGCCCGCAACTCCGAGTTCCAGGCGCTGCTGCCGATCCGGGGCAAGATCCTCAACGTGCAGAAGGCCTCGGTGAGCGACATGCTCAAGAACGCCGAGTGCGCGGCGATCATCCAGGTCATAGGAGCGGGCTCGGGCCGCACCTTCGACATCGACCAGGCCCGCTACGGCCGGGTCATCTTCATGGCCGACGCCGATGTCGACGGCTCGCACATCCGCACCCTCCTGCTGACCCTCTTCCACCGCTACATGCGGCCGATGGTCGAGCAGGGGCGGGTCTTCGCCGCCGTGCCGCCGCTGCACCGGATCGAGCTCACCAACCCCAAGCGCGGCCAGGAGAAGTACCACTACACCTACTCCGACTCCGAACTCCGCTCCACCCTCCTGGAGTTCCAGCGCAAGGGGATGCGCTGGAAGGAGCCGGTGCAGCGCTACAAGGGCCTCGGCGAGATGGACGCCGACCAGCTGGCCGAGACCACCATGGACCCGCGCCACCGCACGCTGCGCCGGATCAACCTGGGCGACCTGGAGCAGGCCGAGAAGATCTTCGACCTGCTGATGGGCAACGACGTCGCCCCGCGCAAGGAGTTCATCGTGGACTCGGCGGCGACCCTGGACCGCTCGCGCATCGACGCCTGACCACGGCCGGTCCCGCGCGGGCCCTCCACCCACGGGTGGAGGGCCCGCGCGGCGTCGGGTCCACCTCGGATCCACCCGGGCTCCGATCAGCGGCGGGCGCCGGATCCGTAGCGTCGGAGAGGTCAGCCAAGCCTCTCCCCGGGACGGAGAAACCCGATGCCTGCCGTAGCCAACCTCCTCGTGATCGCCGCGGTGGTGGTCCTGGTGCTCCAGCGCCAGATGCGCGTCCAACGCCTGGACACCGAGCGCCGCTTCTGGGTGCTGCCGCTCGTGCTCGGCGTGCTGGCGCTGCGCGATCCGCAGCTCGTCGACCACCAGCACACCGCGCTGTCGGCCGTCCTGCTGGCCGCCGGGCTGGTCGCCGTCCTCGCGATGGGCACCGTCTGGGGCTGGACCGTGCGGATCTGGCGGGGTGCGGACGGCGCCCTCCTGGTCAAGGGCACCAAGGCCACCCTCGCCGCCTGGGGCGGGATGATCGCCGTCCGGGTCGGGATCTACGGGATCGGCTCCGCCCTGCACGTCCACCAGGCGAGCAGTGCGCTGCTGCTCGGCATGGCGGTCATGCTGCTGGTCCGCTCGCTCGTGGTGAACTGGAGGGCCCGGATGCTGGGAGCCGAGTCCACCAGCGCCGTCCTGCACTGACCCCACCGCGTGAGCACCGAGGAGGCACCCGTGGCCGGGTGGTACTGGACCCGCTGGCCGTCCCGCGAGGGGCTGGAGCGCGAGGCCGAGAGCCAGCCGCGGCGGATCCTCACCGTGCTCGGGCGGATCGTGGTGCTGGCCGTCGTCGGCTGGGGGACCTTCTCCGGCGGCAGGTACACCGGCTGGGCGGTGGCGGCCGCGGCGGCCGGGCTGGTCGCGGCCGCCGTGCTCTGCACGGCCTACCTCCAGGCCAGCAGGGCGCAGCGCCCGACGGCCAGCTACCTCCTGTCCGGCAGCGTGGTCGGCGCCGCCTGGCTGGCCAACTGGGGGCACGCCTACACGCTCGCCGACCTGCTCTGGATCGGCCTGGCCGTGACGGCCCTGGTGCGCCTGCCGGCCGCCCCGGCGCTGCTCACCGCCGCGGCCGCACTGGCTTCGTACACCGCGGCCAGCTGGTCGAGCTGGCTCGGCATCGCCGCCACCATCGGGGGCGTCACCCTGCTCGGCTTCCTGCTGCGGCTGGACATCGAGGCGCGCGGCACCGCCCGCCGGCTCCTCGCCCAGGAGCGGGCCGCGCGGGCGGCCGAGGCGGAGAGCGCGGCGCTCGCCGAACGGGCCAGGATCGCCCGGGAGATCCACGACGTGCTCGCCCACAGCCTCTCCGCCCAACTGGTCCACCTGGAGGCCGCCCGGCTGATGCTGGACGCCGGGACGGACCGCGAGCAGGTCCGCGAACGGGTCGTCGCCGCCCGGCGGATGGCCCAGGACGGGCTGGCCGAGACCCGGCAGGCGCTGTCCGCGCTGCGCGGGGAGCTGACCCCGGTCGGGGAGTTCCTGGTGGAGCTGACCGGGCGCGAGCGGGCCGCGTTCACCGTCACCGGCACGCCCCGGCCGCTGGCCGCCGAGGCCGGCCTCGCCGTGCGGCGCACCGCGCAGGAGGCGGTGACCAACGTCCGCAAGCACGCGCCGGGCGCCCGGTGCGCCGTCGAACTGCGCTACCTGGCGGGGGAGGTGGAGCTGGAGGTGCGCAACTCCCGGGCGCCGCGCGGCGAGTCCTCCGGGGACCTGGCCGACAGCGGCAGCGGGTACGGTCTGCTCGGGATGCGCGAACGCGCGGAACTGCTCGGCGGCACCCTGCTGGCGGGCCCGGAGGACGGAGGATGGCGCGTGGTGCTGCGGGTGCCGGCATGACCGGAGCGGGCGGGGCGGTCGGGGCGGTCACCAGGGTGCTGGTGGCGGACGACCAGACGGTGGTCCGCGAGGGCATCGTGATGCTGCTCGGACTGCTGCCCGGCATCGAGGTGGTCGGTGCGGCGGCCGACGGGGAGGAGGCCGTCACCCTGGTCGAGCGCCACCACCCGGACGTGGTGCTGATGGATCTGCGGATGCCGCGGGTGGACGGCGTGGAGGCGACCCGGCGGATCCGGGCCGCCCATCCGGAGACCGAGGTGGTGGTGCTGACCACCTACGCCGACGACGACTCGCTGTTCCCGGCGCTGCAGGCCGGGGCGCGCGGCTACCTCACCAAGGACGCCGGCGGCGAGGAGATCGCCAGGGCCATCGCGGACGTCCGGGCGGGTGCGGCCGGACTCTCCCCGCAGGTCCAACTCCGTTTGCTGGAAAGGCTGTCGGAGAAGCCGGCGAATTCCGCACAGGCCGCCGAGCGGCCCGCCGCCCGACCCGGGGAACTGCCGGACGGGCTGACCGTGCGGGAGGCCGAGGTGCTCGCGCTGATCGCCGAGGGGCTCTCCAACGCCGAGATCGCCCAGCGGCTGTTCGTCAGCCAGGCCACGGTGAAGACCCACATCAACAACCTGTTCGCCAAGACCGCGGTCCGGGACCGCGCGCAGGCCGTCGCGTACGCCTTTCGGCACGGAATCACCGGTACGCAGCAGTAGTGCGATGAGTGTCCGTCGGATCATCGACCACCTCATCGAGTGAAGGTCTCGGCGATGGTCAGGGGCGGTCTTCGGCGGACCCCATCATGATTCGGGTCAGAACGTTCGCCGGCCCAGGAGCAGCAGTGCCACAGCAGCAGACGAGCAGTCCCGGCCAGGGGCAGCGATTCGACTGGTGGGCCGCTCCGGCCGCCGCGACCGCGCCCGAGCCGGCCGCCGACCCCCGCCGAACGGCGGTACCGTCCCAGCCGAAGCAGGGCCGTCCGACCACCGTCCGGCCGGCGGCCGACGCGCCCGGGCCGGCGACCGCGCCCGTCGTACCGGTCGCCTCCGCGGCCGTCCCGCCGGCCGCCACCCCGGCCGCCGCGCCGCCTCCGTCGGACGCGCTGCGGGGCCAGGAGCCGGTCCCGGCGCCGCGGAGCACCACCGACAGCAGCGAGGTCTACCGGACCGTCCAGGCCAGCGCGGCCTTCCAGGACATCCGGCACAGCTACCGGGCGTTCGTCTTCCCGGTCAGCGGCGCCTTCCTGGGCTGGTACCTGATGTACGTCGCCGCCGAGGCCGTCGCCCCCGGGGTGATGCGCAGCCCGATCGCCGGCCCGCTCAACGTGGCCTGGCTACTGGGCTTGCTCCAGTTCGCCAGCACCTTCCTGCTCACCTGGCTCTACGCCCGCAACGCCCGCACCAAGCGCGACCGCGCCGCCCTCGGCCTGCGCTGGGACACCCAGGACCAGCTGCGATGACGACCCTGACGAACGCGGTGACCAGCACCGCCACCCCGCCGCCCGTCGCCCCCACCGGCGACCACCATGACCTGGCGATCGTGCTGTTCGCCGTCATCGTCCTGGTCACCCTCGGCATCACCCTCTGGGTCGGCCGCCAGGGCAACGCCACCGAGGACTTCTACGCCGGCGGCCGGGACTTCACCCCGCTGCAGAACGGCTTCGCGCTCTCCGGCGACTACCTCTCCGCCGCCTCCTTCCTCGGCGTCGCCGGCCTGATCGCCCTGTACGGCTACGACGGCGTGCTGTACAGCATCGGATTCCTGGTCGCCTGGCTGGTGGTGCTGATGCTGGTCGCCGAACTCGTCCGCAACGCCGGCCGCTACACCCTCGCCGACGTGCTCGCGCTGCGGCTGCGCCGCCGCAGGGTGCGCGCGGCGGCCGGCGGTGCCAGCGTCGTGGTCACCCTGCTCTACCTCGTCGCCCAGATGGTCGGCGCCGGCTCGCTGGTCGCCCTGCTGCTCGGCACCAACAGCGCCCAGGCCCGGACCTGGACCATCGTCGCCGTCGGCGCCCTGATGATCGTCTACGTCACGGTCGGCGGGATGCGGGCCACCACCTGGATCCAGATCGTCAAGGCCTTCCTGCTGATCGCCGGCTCCGTGCTGCTCACCGTGCTGCTGGTGGCCCGCTTCCACGGCGACCTGTTCGAGCTGATGCGCCAGGCCGCCCGGCACAGCGGCGCCGGGCGCCGCTACCTCGAACCGGGCCTGAAGTACGGCGCCACCTCCACCAGCCGGCTCGACTTCTTCAGCCTCGGCCTGGCCCTGGTGCTGGGCACCGCCGGCCTGCCGCACATCCTGTCCCGCTTCTACACCGTGCCCACCGCCCGGGCCGCCCGCCGCTCCACGATGTGGGCGATCGGCCTGGTCGGCGGCTTCTACCTGATGGCCATCGCGCTCGGCCTCGGTGCCACCGCGCTGGTCGGCTCGGCCGAGGTGCGGCACGCCAACGCGGCCGGGAACACCGCCGTCCCGCTGCTCGCCCTGGTGCTCGGCGGCGGCAACGGCAGCACCGGCGGGGTGGTGCTGTTCGCCCTGATCTCGGCGATCGCCTTCGCGACCATCCTCGCCGTGGTCGCCGGGCTGACCCTGGCCTCCTCGGCGGCCTTCGCCCACGACATCTGGGCCGGTGCCTGGCACTGCCGCCCCCGCCGCGGCCGCTCCGCCGAGGCGGCGGCGAAGCCCAGCGAGCAGCAGGAGGTGGTGGTCGCCCGGTTCGCCGCCGCCGGGATCGGCGCGGCGGCGATCGCGATCAGCCTGTTCGCCCAGCAGCTGAACGTCGCCTTCCTGGTCGGCCTGGCCTTCGCGGTGGCCGCCTCCGCCAACCTGCCGGTCCTGCTGTACAGCCTGTTCTGGTCGCGGTTCACGGCCCGGGGCGCGGTCTGGTCGGTCTACGGCGGGCTGGTTCCGGCGATCGCGCTGGTGGTCTTCTCGCCCGTGGTCTCCGGCTCCAAGGTGGCGCTGTTCCCCGGCGTCGACTTCCACTGGTTCCCGCTGGAGAACCCCGGCATCGTCTCCATCCCGCTCGGCTTCCTGGCCGGCTGGATCGGGACGCTCACCTCGCCCGAGCCCGCCGACGCGGACCGCTTCGCGGAGCTGGAGGTGCGCGCCCTCACCGGTGCGGGCGCAGCCTAGGCCAGTCCTGAGCGCTGCGCCCGGGAACCCCGGCGGGCCTGGGGCCGCCGGGGTTCCCCCCTGCCCGCGGCCCGTCGGCTCCGGGGCTGCCAGCTCCGGGTCCTCAGCTCCGGCGCCCGGGGCCCGCAGCTCCGGGCCGTCAGCTCCGCGGCCGTGCGCCTCTCACGTCCTGACGGCCAGTCCGTAGCGGTGCTCCGGGCGGCCGGTGTCGCCGTAGCGCAGGGTCAGCCGCAGCCGGCTGTCCCGCTCCAACTGCTTGAGGTAGCGCTGAGCCGTGGAGCGGCTGAGCCCGGTGGCGTCGGCCACCTCCTGGGCGGACAGCGGCCGGCCGGCCCGGCGCAGCACGCCGAGCACCAGGTCGGTGGTGGGCGCCGAGTGGCCCTTGGGCAGCGGACCGGAGGGGGCGGAGGCGCTGCGCAGGGTGGCGAACAGCCGGTCCACCTCGTCCTGGCCGGCCTCCCGGGCGGGGGCGGCGAGCGCGTGCCGCAGCTGCGCGTAGGAGGTCAGTTTGTCCCGCAGGCCGGCGAAGGTGAACGGCTTGACCAGGTACTGCAGTGCGCCGTGCTGCATCGCGGCGTGCACCGTGGAGACGTCCCGGGCCGCGGTCACCATCATCACGTCGCAGGCCACCTGCCGGTCGCGCAGCCGCCGGACCAGGGCCAGGCCGGTTTCGTCCGGCAGGTGGTGGTCGAGCAGCAGCAGGTCGACCGGGCGGCGTTCCAGGGCGGCCAGCGCCTCCCCGGCGGAGTGGGCGGTGCCGGTCACCCGGAAGCCCGGCACCTTGGCCACGTACGCGGCGTGCACGTCCGCGACCCGGAAGTCGTCGTCCACCACGAGTACGTCGATCATCAGGCCTCCACGAGCTGAGTGGTGAGCAGGGCCTCGGGCAGCTCGACGGTGAACCGGGCACCGCCGAGCGGGCCGGTGTCGAGCGCGACCCGTCCGCCGGTCCGTTCGACCAGCCGCCGCACCATCGCCAGGCCCAGTCCGCGCGGGCGGTGCGCGGGCGCGTCCTTGCTGGTCCACCCCTCCTCGAAGACCTGCTCGCGCAGGTCCTCCGGCACTCCCGGGCCGCTGTCCGCGACCTGCAGCAGCAGGGTGGAGCCGGCCGCGGCCAGCGTGACCTCCACCCGGCCGCCCCCGGCGGGTGCCAGGGCGTCCACCGCGTTGTCGATCAGGTTGCCGAGCACGGTCACCAGCGTCCGGGCGTCCACCACGGTGTCCGGCAGGTGGGCCGCCGGGGCCAGCGACAGCCGCACCCCGCGTTCGGCGGCCACCGCCGTCTTGCCTGCCAGCAGGGCCGCCGCGTGCGGGTCCTGGACCTGTTCGGCGATCCTGGCGGCGACCACGGCGTGCGAGCCGGACTGCTCGGAGATGAAGGCCACCGCCTGCTCGTGGCGGCCGAGCTCGAGCAGGCCGAGCAGGGTGTGCATCCGGTTGGCGTGTTCGTGGTCCTGGGCGCGCAGCGCCTCGGTGAGGCTGCGGGTGGTGTCCAGCTCGCGGACCAGCGCCTCCAGTTCGGTGCGGTCGCGCAGCGTCACCACCGCGCCCTTGTCGGCGGTGTCCATCCGGTTCACCACCAGCACCCGGTCGTCCCGGACGGCGGGCAGGTCGGCGCCGGTGATCCGGCCGGTCAGCACGTCGGTCAGCCGGCCCGGCGGCAGCACCGCGGCGATCGGGCGGCCGGTGCAGTCCTCGGGCAGGCCGAGCAGTCGCACGGCCTCGTCGTTGGCCAGCCGGATCCGGCCGCGCTCGTCCAGTGCCACCATGCCCTCGCGGATGCCGTGCAGCATCGCCTCCCGTTCGACCAGCAGCGCGGAGATGTCGGCGAGTGCGATGTTGTGGGTGCGCCGTTTGAGCCGGCGGGCCAGGGCGAGGGTGGCGACGGTGCCCGCGGCGAGCCCGGCGCCGGCGCACAGCAGGATGCCGGTGAGCATCTTCAGCAGGCGGCGGCGGATCGAGTCGTCGCTGATGCCGACGGACACCTCGCCGACGATCCGGCCGTCGGCCGTCCGCAGCGGCACCTTGCCACGGGCGGTGCGGCCCAGGGTGCCCTGCTGGATGGCGGTGACGCTGTGGCCGTTGAGGGCGGGTTCGGGGTCGGTGCTGACCCGGTGGCCGATCCGGCCGGGGTCGGTGTGCGAGAGGCGGATCCCGTCCAGGTCGGTGACCACCACGAAGCTGGCGCCGGTGGCCAGCCGGATCTGTTCGGCGTTGCGCTGGGCGGTCACCACGTCGCGGGTGGCGGCGGCCCGGGCGATGGTCTCGTCGGTGGCGGTGGCCTGGGCGATGGACAGCGCGCGCTGCATCGCGTCGTGGTCCAGCTCGCTGCTGACCGGGGCCAGGAACAGCCCGGCGGTCACCCCCGTGACACCCACGGTGACGACGGTCTGGCTCAGCAGCAGCTGGGCGAAGACCCGGCGGGGCCAGTGGGGGAGCTTCATCCGGGCCTCCTCTCGGCGGCTGGGGCGGTGCGGGCGGGGGGTTGGCACACCCTATGTTTCCGGCGTGTTTCTGTCACCGCGTCCCCGCAGTTGTAGCGGAAGCAAAACGAGCAGAACACCCCTCAACGCGGAGAACCCGCAGTACGCGGAGAAGGCTCCCGGGAGGGCCGGGCCCGCTCCTACCTTCGGGGGCAAACACCGACCCGGGAGGATCAATGACACGTACCCCGGCGATCGAGCTGACCGGCGCGACGAAACGTTTCCGCACCCCCTCCGGGGCGCTGCACACCGCCGTCCGCGATCTCGATCTGACCGTCGCCCAGGGCGAGTTCGTCGCCGTCGTCGGCCCCACCGGCTGCGGCAAGTCCACCACGCTGACCCTGGTCAGCGGTCTCGAGGAGCCCACCGAGGGCGAGGTCCGGGTGCACGGCGAGCCCGTGCGCGGGATCGACCCCCGGGTCGGGTTCGTCTTCCAGCAGGACGCCGTCTTTCCGTGGCGCACCGTGCTCTCCAACGTGATGGCCGGGCCTCGCTTCCGGGGCGTGCCCGCCGCGGAGGCCAGGGAACGCGCCCGGGAGTGGCTGGGCCGGGTCGGCCTGGCCGCCTTCGAGGACCGCTACCCGCACCAGTTGTCCGGCGGCATGCGCAAGCGGGTCGCGCTCGCCCAGACCTTCGTCAACGACCCGGCGATCCTGCTGATGGACGAGCCGTTCTCGGCGCTGGACGTCCAGACCCGCGCCCTGATGTCCGACCAACTGCTGGAGCTGTGGGCCGGGAGCGGTTCCACCGAGGACGCGGCGTCGGTCGTCTTCGTCACCCACGACCTGGACGAGGCCATCGCGCTCGCCGACCGCGTCGTGGTGATGACCGCCGGACCGGCCACCGTCAAGGAGGTCTTCACCGTCGACCTGCCGCGGCCGCGCACCGTGGAGGCCGTCCGGCTGGAGCCGAGGTTCGTCGAGCTGTACCGCGAGATCTGGGCATCGCTCGGCGAAGAGGTGCGCATCACCCGGGAGAGAGGAGCGGGTCGTGCCGCTTGAGACCGCGCCCGAGACCCCGTCCGCGCCGGCCGCCGAGGCCGCCACCACGACGAGAACCGAGGCCCGCGAACGGGCCGCCCGCAACCGGAGGTCGATGGTCCTCGGCGCCCGCGTCGGCGTACTGGTCGGCTTCCTCGGCCTGTGGGAGCTCTGCGCCCGGACGAACGTCATCGATCCGTTCAACTTCTCGCAGCCGTCGAGGATCTGGGACCAGATCTGGCAGTGGATCACCCACGGCACCGCACAGGGCTCGCTCGGCGAGCAGATCGGCTACACCCTGTACGAGGCCCTCACCGGCTGGGTGCTGGGCGTCATCGGCGGTGTGCTGCTGGGCATCGCGCTCGGCCGGATCCGGCTCCTGGCCGATGTGTTCGGGCCGTACATCAAGGTGCTCAACGCCATCCCGCGGATCGTGCTGGCCCCGATCTTCCTGATCTGGTTCGGCCTCGGCCCGGCGTCGAAGGTCGCCTCCGCGGTGGTCCTGGTGTTCTTCCCGGTGTTCTTCAACGCCTTCCAGGGCGCCCGCGAGGTGGACCGCAACCTCGTCGCCAACGCCCGCATCCTCGGCGCCGACAACCGCAGGGTCACCCTCCGGGTGGTCATCCCCGCCGCCACCACCTGGATCTTCACCAGCCTGCACGTCAGCTTCGGCTTCGCGCTGATCGGCGCGATCGTCGGCGAGTACATCGGCGCCACCAAGGGCCTCGGCCTGATGGTCGCCGCCGCTCAGGGCACCTTCAACGCGGCCGGGGTGTACGCGGCCATGAGCATCCTCGCCGTCGTCGCGCTGGTGACCGAGGGGTTGCTGACCTACGCCGAGAAGAAGCTGTTCCGCTGGAAGCCCGCGGACGCGGGCGACGGCCGCTGAACCCCCCGCCCGCAAGAGACGGCCGCTGAACACCCCCCGCCCGCCAGAAGAGAGAGGCTCCCCCACCCATGCGCCCGAACTCGACGCCCAGAGTCGCCGCCGCCGCCCTCGCCGCCGCCCTGCTCCTCCCGCTCTCCGCCTGCGCCAACGACGCGGCCACCTCCACCCACGGCGCCGCCGCCCCGGCCGGCCGACAGGTCGACGGGCCCAAGGTGAAGATCATGGTCGGCGGCCTCGACAAGGTCATCTACCTGCCCGCGATGCTCACCCAGCGGCTCGGCTACTTCGCCGACGCCGGCGTCAACGTGGAGCTGATGAGCGAGCCGGCCGGCGTCAACGCGACCACCGCGCTGCTGGCCGGCGACGTCCAGGGCGCCGTCGGCTTCTACGACCACACCATCGACCTCCAGGCCAAGGGCAAGCACGTCGAGTCCGTGGTGCAGTTCGCCCAGGCGCCCGGCGAGGTCGAACTCGTCTCCGCCAAGCAGGCCGACGCCGTCAGGTCCGGCGCCGACTTCAAGGGCAGGAAGCTCGGCGTCACCAGCATCGGCTCCTCCACCGACTTCCTCACCAAGTACCTGGCGGTCAAGAACGGCACCGCCGTGAGCGAGTTCAGCCCGATCGCCGTCGGCGCCGGACAGACCTTCGTCGCCGCGCTCCAACAGGGCAGCATCGACGCCGGGATGACCACCGACCCGACCGTCGCCAACGTCCTCGACAAGGGCCTCGGCAAGATTCTCTACGACCTGCGCACCCCCGAGGGCTCGCGCCAGGCGCTCGGCGGGCTCTACCCGTCGTCCTCGCTGTACATGAACACCGACTGGGTGGAGAAGAACAAGGACACCACCCAGAAGCTGGCCAACGCCTTCGTCAGGACCCTCAGGTGGATGTCCACCCACACCCCGGAGGAGATCGCCGCGCAGATGCCCGCCGACTACGCGCAGGGCGGCGCCGAACAGTACGCGGCGGCCATCAAGGCGACCCTGCCGATGTTCACCACCGACGGCGTGATGCCGGCCGACGGCCCCAGGACGGTGCTCGCGGTGCTCGCGGCCTTCCACCCGGACGTCCAGGGCAAGGAGGGGACGATCGACCTGTCCCGGACCTACACCACCGAGTTCGTCGGCAAGGCCACCGGCTGACCGGCCCCTCCGCCTCTCCGCCTCTCCGGCTTCCGCTCCCGGCTACCGCCTCCCCGCGGCCGCGGTCCCGCGCTCACCCCCACGGGCGCGGGGCCGCCCTGCTGCCCCGGCCGCCACGCCGTTCGGCCGCTGCACGCCCCGCACGGAAGCACGTCCCGGCCGCTACAAGCCCCGCACGGACAGCACGTCCATCCGCTCCGGCGTCCCCGCCGCCTTGCCGCAGCTCTCCGGACGCGGCGGCTCGCTCACCGTCTCGATCACGTCGACCTCCCAGGCCCGGCCGTCCCGGTGCATCACCCGCACCAGCCAGCGGCCCTCGCCGTCCGGCCGCTGGGTCAGCGTGAGCGCGTCCACCCCGGTCTCGCCGGTCGCCAGCCGCACCGCGTGCTCGGCCGCCTGGCCCGGCCGCTCCCAGCCCGAACAGCCCCTCGACCACTCCGGCACCATGCGGCCGGCCGCCGTCGCGGCCAGCACCTCCTTGGCGCTCTCCGCCGTGAGCCGCCCGTACGCGTAACCGTACGGCAGCACCAGCATCGTGGGGGAGAAGCGGTGGCCGCCCAGGTGGGTCACCTCCCAGACCTCGCTGTGCCCGGCCGCCGCGAGCTCCGCCGCGAGGGGACGCCCCAGCAGCGCGCAGCAGCGGTCCCGCCGCCCGTTGGTGCACACCATGGCCAGCGGCCCGCCGACGTGCTCCACCCCGAAACCCGTGTGGTCCCCGGCGCCCAGTGCCACGAAGTCCAGCTCCAGCAGCTCCGCCGGATCCGTCACCTCCGCCCGGCGCACCCAGCCGCGCCCCGGCACGGTGTGCGCCACCACCACCTCGTGGCGCGCCGTCGGCAGGCAGTCCGCGTGCCGCCCCGGGCGACGGATCAGCGCCACCCGCACCCCGGTGCCGGCCGCGGCCGCGTCCAGCGCCCGGCCGACGGCCGCGTCCAGGTGGCTCTCGCCCAGCGCCTTGGCGCCCCACGGGCCGTTCTGCTCCAGCAGCAGCCAGGTGGCGGCCACCGCGGCCGTGGCGGTCAGCGGCTCCGACAGTTCACGCGACACGGTCGCACAGGTGCTCACCCGGGCAAGGCTACCCTCGGCGGTTCGGCCCGGCGGGGGCCCGTACGGAGGGCGGGAGTCCGCAGGCTCCCGCCCTCCGTATCCGTCACCTCGCCACGGGCGGAGCCGTCACAAGATCACGCGGGGCCGGCGACCACGGCGATCGGAGTGGTCACCGGGGTCCCCGAGCCGTCGCGGCGCGGGTCGCGCTCCGGCAGGTCCACCGGGGCGCCCTTGGCGGTGGCGGCCCGGGCCGGGGCGGCACCCGCCCAGGCGAACGCCAGGCCGTCCTCGCCGCGCAGGAAGCGCTGGCAGCGCACGCCGCCGGTGGCGCGGCCCTTGCGCGGGTACTGCTCGAACGGGGTGACCTTCCAGCTGGTCTGCTCCACGCCGGACAGCGTCCCCGAGGCGGCCGCCACCGAGACCACCACCGCGTCCGCGGCCGGGTCGACCGCCGTGAACGACAGCACCCGGGCCCCGTCCGACAGCTTGACGCCCGCCATGCCGCCCGCCGGCCGGCCCTGCGGACGGACCTGGGCCGCCGGGTAGCGCAGCAGTTGGGCGTCCGAGGTGATGAACACCAGGTCCTCCTCGCCGGTGCGCAGTTCGACCGCGCCCACCAGCTCGTCACCCTCCTTGAGGGCGATCACCTCGAACTCGTCCTTGTTCGCCGGCCACTCCGGCACCACCCGCTTCACCACGCCCTGCACGGTGCCCAGCGCCAGACCCGGTGAGGACTCGTCCAGGGTCGTCAGCCCGAGCACCCGCTCGCCGGCCTCCAGCCGCAGGAACTCGCCGACCGGCGCACCGCCCGCGAGCGTCGGCGACGGCGTCGGCGGCAGCGCCGGCAGGTCGATCACCGGCAGTCGCAGCACCCGGCCCGCCGACGTCACCACGCCCACGTCCGCGCGCGCCGTCGCGTGCACCGCCGAGACGATCACATCGTGCTTGGAACGCTTCTCCGACACCTCGAACGGCTCGCCGTCCGCCGTCCGGGCCAGCAGCCCCGTCGAGGACAGCAGCACCCGGCACGGGTCGTCCGCCACCTCCAGCGGCACCGCCAGCGCCGCCGCCGGCACCGCGCCCGCCTCCAGCAGGACCGTGCGCCGCTCCGTCCCGAACTGCTTGGACACCGCGCCCAGTTCGGACGACACCACGCTGCGCAGCTTGGTGTCCGACTCCAGGATCTCGGTCAGCTCCGCGATCTCCGTCGTCAGCTTGTCCTTCTCCTGCTCCAGCTCCACCCGGTCGAACCGGGTCAGCCGGCGCAGCGGGGTGTCCAGGATGTAGGCGGTCTGCGTCTCCGACAGCGAGAAGCGCTCCATCAGGCGCTCCTTCGCCTGCTGGGCGTTGTCACTCGACCGGATGATCGCGATGACCTCGTCGATGTCGACGAGCGCCACCAGCAGACCCTCGACCAGGTGCAGCCGCTCCTCGCGCTTGCGCCGGCGGAAGTCGCTGCGCCGGCGCACCACGGTAAAGCGGTGGTCGACGTAGACCTCCAGCAGCTCCTTCAGCCCCAGCGTCAGCGGCTGGCCGTCCACCAGCGCCACGTTGTTGATGCCGAAGGTCTCCTCCATCGGCGTCAGCTTGTACAGCTGCTCGAGCAGCGCCTCCGGCACGAAGCCGTTCTTCACCTCGATCACCAGCCGCAGCCCGTGCTCGCGGTCGGTCAGGTCCTTGACGTCCGCGATGCCCTGCAGCTTCTTCGCGTTGACCAGGTCCTTGATCTTCGAGATGACCTTCTCGGGGCCGACGTTGTACGGCAGTTCGGTGACCACGATGCCCTTGCGGCGGGCCGTCACCGCCTCCACCGTCGCCGTCGCCCGGATCTTGAAGGTGCCGCGGCCCGACTCGTACGCGTCCCGGATCCCCGACAGGCCCACGATCCGCCCGCCGGTCGGCAGGTCGGGACCGGGCACGAACCGCATCAGCGTGTCCAGGTCCGCGTTCGGGTGCTTGATCAGGTGCCGGGCCGCCGCCACCACCTCGGACAGGTTGTGCGGCGGCATGTTCGTCGCCATGCCCACCGCGATCCCGGTCGCGCCGTTCACCAGCAGGTTCGGGAACGCGGCCGGCAGCGCCAACGGCTCCTGCTCGCTGCCGTCGTAGTTCGGGCCGAAGTCGACGGTGTCCTCGTGGATCGACTCCACCATCGCCATCGACGCCGCCGTCAGCCGCGACTCGGTGTAGCGCATCGCCGCCGGCGGGTCGTCGTTGCCCAGCGAACCGAAGTTGCCGTGCCCGTCGATCAGCGGCAGCCGCATCGAGAACGGCTGCGCCATGCGCACCACCGAGTCGTAGATCGACGCGTCGCCGTGCGGGTGCAGCCGACCCATCACCTCGCCCACCACGCGGGCGCACTTCACGTGCGCGCGGTCCGGGCGCAGGCCCATCTCGTTGGCCTGGTAGAGGATCCGGCGGTGCACCGGCTTCAGACCGTCCCGCGCGTCGGGCAGCGCACGCGAGTAGATCACCGAGTAGGCGTACTCCAGGAAGGAGCCCTGCATCTCGTCCACGACGTCGACGTCGAGGATGCGCTCCTCGAAGTCTCCGGGCGGCGGGGTCTGCGAACTGCGGCGGGCCATCGCGGCGGGGCTCCCTTACGTGTCGCTGGCTGTGTCGTCGGTCGGTCGTCGGCCGTGGGTATCCGGTCGGACGGCGGTCACCGTCCGCTCCGCCGCCCTGCCTCCGGACCCGTCAACCGGGCGCCGTCAACAGGGCACGGCGCCCCCATTGTGGACCCTCCCGCCGACACTCCCGGTCAGCGGCCCTCTTCCGCCCCTGGCGAACGCCCCGTCCGCGCGGACACGAACGCGCCCTCCGCGCGTTGCACCACAATGGGGGACGCCACACGACCCCGACATCGACGACGGGAAGGACCCGAGCGCATGGCCAACCCGGCCCCCGCCTCCAGCCGAGGCATCGCCATCACCGAGCACCGCCTGGCCAACGGCCTGCGCGTCGTCCTCTCCGAGGACCACCTCACCCCGGTCGCCGCGGTCTGCCTCTGGTACGACGTGGGCTCCCGCCACGAGGTCAAGGGCCGCACCGGCCTCGCCCACCTCTTCGAGCACCTGATGTTCCAGGGCTCCGCCAACGTCTCCAACAACGGGCACTTCGAACTCGTCCAGGGCGCCGGCGGCTCGCTCAACGGCACCACCAGCTTCGAGCGCACCAACTACTTCGAGACCATGCCCGCCCACCAGCTGGAGCTCGCCCTCTGGCTGGAGGCCGACCGCATGGGCTCGCTGCTCGCCGCCCTCGACGAGACGTCCATGGAGAACCAGCGCGACGTCGTCAAGAACGAGCGCCGCCAGCGCTACGACAACGTGCCGTACGGCACCGCCTTCGAGAAGCTCACCGCGCTCTCCTTCCCGGACGGCCACCCGTACCACCACACCCCGATCGGCTCGATGGCCGACCTGGACGCGGCCACCCTGGAGGACGCCCGCGCGTTCTTCCGCACCTACTACGCGCCCAACAACGCGGTGCTGTCCGTCGTCGGCGACATCGACCCCGAGCAGACCATCGCCTGGGTCGAGAAGTACTTCGGCTCCATCCCCGCCCACGACGGCAAGCAGCCCCCGCGCTCCGGCGAACTCCCCGACACCATCGGCCGGGAGCTGCGCGAGGAGATCCGCGAGGACGTCCCCTCCCGCGCCCTGATGGCCGCCTACCGCCTGCCGCACGACGGCACGCGGGAGGCCGACGCCGCCGACCTCGCGCTCACCATCCTCGGCAGCGGCGAGTCCAGCCGCCTCTACAACCGGCTCGTCCGCCGCGACCGCACCGCCGTCGCCGCCGGCTTCGGCCTGCTCCGCCTCGCCGGCGCCCCCAGCCTCGGCTGGCTCGACGTCAAGACCTCCGGCGACGCGACCATCGCGCAGATCGAGGCCGCCGTGGACGAGGAACTCGCCCGCTTCGCGGCCGAAGGCCCCACCCCGGAGGAACTCGAGCGCGCCCAGGCCCAGATCGAGCGCGAGTGGCTCGACCGCCTCACCACCGTCGCCGGCCGCGCCGACGAACTCTGCCGCTACGCCGTCCTGTTCGGCGACCCCAAGCTGCTGAACGACGCCCTCCCCAAGGTCCTCGACGTCACCGCCGAAGAGGTCCAGGCCGTCGCCAAGGCCCGGCTCCACCCCGACAACCGGGCCGTCCTCGTCTACGAGCCGACCGCCGCCGCTTCCGACGCCGCTTCCGAAGAGGAGGGTGCCGCCGCATGAGCACCGACTACGTCCCCGCGATGACCTTCCACCCCCAGCCCCGGCCCGGCACGCCCAGCCCGTGGGCCTTCCCCGCCCCCGAGCGCTCCTCCCTCGGCAACGGGATCACCGTGCTGCACTGCCACCGGCCCGGCCAGCAGCTGGTCGCCGTCGAGGTGCTCCTCGACGCCCCGCTCGCCGCCGAGCCCGAGGGCCTCGACGGCGTCGCCGCCATCCTCGCCCGGGCGTTCAGCGAGGGCACCGACACCCTCACCGCCGAGGAGTTCGCCGCCGAGCTGGAGCGTGCCGGTGCCACCCTCGACGCGCACGCCGACCACCCGTGCATCCGGGTCTCCCTGGAGGTCCCCGCCTCCCGGCTCCAGCGCGGCCTCACCCTGCTCGCGGACGCCCTGCGCGCCCCGGCCCTCCCCGCCGAGGAGATCGAGCGGCTCGTCGCCAACCGCCTGGACGAGATCGTCCACGAGCAGGCGAACCCGGCCCGGCGCGCCGCCAAGGCCCTCTACGCGGAGCTGTTCGACGCCGCCGACCGCCTCTCCCGGCCCCGCAGCGGCACCGCCGACACCGTCAAGTCGATCGACCGCGCCGCCGTCAAGGCCTTCTACGAGGCCCACGTGCGCCCGGCCACCAGCACCGTCGTCGTGGTCGGCGACCTCACCGGCGTCGAGCTGCCCGCCCTGCTGGAGAGCACCCTCGGCACCTGGACCGGCTCCGCCGCGGAGCCCTCCGCCCACGCCCCCGTCACCGCCGACGACCACGGCCGCGTCCTGATCGTCGACCGCCCCGGCTCGGTGCAGACCCAGCTGCTGATCGGCCGGATCGGGCCGGACCGCCACGACCCGGTCTGGGCCGCCCAGATCCTCGGCACCTACTGCCTCGGCGGCACCCTCACCTCCCGGCTCGACCGCGTCCTGCGCGAGGAGAAGGGCTACACCTACGGCGTCCGCGCGTTCGCCCAGCCGCTGCGCTCCGCCGCGGACGGCAGCGGGCGCTCGCTGCTGGCCATCAGCGGCTCGGTGGACACCGCCTCCACCGCTCCGGCGCTCGCCGACACCTGGACCATCCTGCGCACCCTCGCCGCGGAGGGCCTCACCGACGCCGAACGGGACGAGGCCGTGCAGTTCCTGGTCGGCGTCGCGCCGCTGAAGTACGAGACCGCGGGCTCGGTCGCCGGCACCCTGGCCGACCAGGTCGAGCAGCAGCTCCCCGACGACTATCAGGCCGAGGTCTACCGGCAGCTCGCCGAACTGCCCACCGCCGCGGCCACCGAGGCCGTGGTCGCGGCCTTCCCGCCGGACCGCCTGGTCACCGTCCTGGTCGGCGACGCCGCCGCGATCGAGGACGACGTGCGGGCGCTGGGGATCGGCGAGGTCACGGTCGTCAGCTGAGTTCTACCGTCCTCGCCGTCCTCGCCGTCCGGCCCGGTGGAGCTACCCGCTCCGCCGGGCCGGACGCGTCTCTAAATCCGTTGCGGGCCCCACCCGGTCCGTGGATAGATGTTCCCCGACGCACACCACGTGCGAACTGCGAGGAACGAAGGGAGGCGGTCACCATGCGGGTCGAGCGAACCATACGACGCTCCCCGAGGCCGTCCCTCCCCTGTTCCGCTCCGGCTGCCTGAGCGCACCCGCCCCGAACTTCCCCGAGCCGCGCCGGGATCTCGTGTCGCGCGGCCGTGCCCTTCCCGAACCATCCGACCGCTGGAGGTCGTTCAACCATGACGTACACCGAGGTGCCCGGAATCCGCGTGCCGATCCGGATGTGGACCGACCCCGCGACGGTCGAGGGCCAGGCGATGCAGCAGCTGCGCAACATCAGCTCCCTGCCGTGGCTGCACGGTCTCGCGGTGATGCCGGACGTCCACCTGGGCAAGGGCGCGACCGTCGGCTCCGTCATCGCCATGAAGGGTGCGGTCTGCCCGGCGGCCGTCGGCGTCGACATCGGCTGCGGGATGAGCGCGGTGAAGACCTCCCTCACCGCCGCGGACCTCCCGGACGACCTGTCCCGGCTGCGCTCCAGGATCGAGCGGGCGATCCCGGTCGGCCGGGGCCTGCACACCGACCCGGTCGACCCGGCCAAGCTGCACGGCTTCCGGACGGCGGGCTGGGACGACTTCTGGCAGCGCTTCGACGGCGTGGCGAAGGAGGTCAAGTGGCGCCGCGCCAAGGCAATGCAGCAGATGGGGACTCTCGGCGGAGGTAATCATCATATTGAACTATGTTTGGATGATGGCGGAAACGTTTGGCTAACGCTGCATTCCGGATCGCGTGGAATCGGCAAGGAGTTGGCCGAGCATCACATGGGTGTCGCGCGCTCGCTCCCGCACAACCAGGGGCTGGTCGACCGAGATCTGGCGGTCTTCGTCTCGGAGACCTCGGAGATGGCGGCCTACCGCCAGGACCTGTTCTGGGCGCAGGAGTATGCGTTCCACAACCGCTCGATCATGATGGCGCTCCTCAAGAGCGCCGTGCGCCGCGAACTCCCGAAGGCGAAGGTCACGTTCGAGGACGAGATCAGCTGCCACCACAACTACGTGGCGGAGGAGCGGTACGAAGGCCTGGACCTGCTGGTGACCCGCAAGGGCGCTATCCGGGCTCGGGTCGGCGACTACGGAATCATCCCCGGCTCTATGGCCACCGGTTCCTACATCGTCCGCGGCCTCGGCAACGAGGCGGCGTTCAACTCCGCCTCGCACGGCGCCGGCCGCAAGATGAGCCGCAACGCCGCGAAGAAGCGCTTCACCACCCGGGATCTGATCGAGCAGACCATGGGCGTGGAGTGCCGCAAGGACAGCGGCGTGGTGGACGAGATTCCGGGCGCCTACAAGTCCATCGAGAAGGTCATGGCCCAGCAGACCGACCTGGTCGAGCCGGTCGCCCACCTGATGCAGGTCGTCTGCGTGAAGGGCTGAGCATCGACACGCGATGGCCCCCGATCCGTCGGGGGCCATCCTCAGGGCTGCCGCGGAAGGACTCGTGGGCGTTCGGGGCCGACGAGCCGCCAGCGGCGGATCTTGCAGCTCTTGAGCGTTCGGCTCAGCTGCTCGGACGCTCGCTCCATGCTTGCTGCCGTGCGAAGCACCTCGTCCTCCTCCGGGGTCCAGCTGCGTCGTGGCGGGGCGAACCTCATGGTCGGCGGGCGGACCCAGATACGGGCCCGACCGGCTCCCAGCAGCTTCCGGGGCAGTGCCAGGCAGCCCGGGTAGTAGAGGCCGCCGGCCAGTGCCACACCGGCCTCGTTCAGGAAGAGGATGTTGTAGATGTCGTCGCGCTTGTTGCGGGTGAGCTTGCGGCGGGCGCCGCACAGCCGTTCCGCGTAGTCGACAGCGAAGGCCGCCAGGGCATCGCTCTTGGTGGTCAGGCTCACGAACGGCAGGTCCTGGGAGGTGCGTCCCACCGACCCGTCTGCGTCGATCAGCCCCCGCAGGTAGTCGCGCTGGGAGAACGGCCCGGTCGGCGGAGCGACGACCTCGGACTTCCGCCCCACCGGTAGGCCGAGTTCCCGCAGTTCCTCGCGCAACTCGCGGGCGCTCACGGTCCAGGTCGCCGAGGTGTGCTCTGCCCCGAAGTTGGTGCTTCGCGTCCGGTACCGGATGCTGCTGTAGAACGGGCAGAGCCGCTGGAACTCCTCCAGGATCGGGGCGTCCCGGGCCGAGAGTTCCACCGTGAGACGGCCCTTGTTGCCGACTCCCTGCGCGAGGTGTCCGTCCGCCTGGAGAAAGGCGAACATGTAGGCGTGCTCGGGCCGTTCGAGGTCGAAGAACGTCATGCCTCGAGCATCAGTGCGACCCGCCGTTCGGGAGGGGCGAACGATCGCCGGTTCACCCAATGGTGTCGATGTGGCCGGTTCCGCGAACGGAAGCGCCCGGCAGTGCTACCACTGCCGGGCGCTTCGTGGCGCGTTGCGAGGGCTCAGGCGGCGGCCGGGAGCTCGTCGAGGCCCTCGGCGACGAGCTTGGCGAGGCGGTCGAGGGCCTCGTCGGCGCCGGGGGCGTCGGAGGCGAGGACGACCTCGTCGCCGCCCTGGGCGCCCAGCGCGAGCAGGCCGAGCATGGAGGCGGCGTTGACGGGGTTGCCGCCCGGCTTGGCGATGGTGATCGGCACGCCGGTGGCCGTGACGGCCCGGACGAAGATGGAGGCGGGACGGGCGTGCAGGCCCTCGGCCCAACCGATGGTGACGCGGCGCTCGGCCATGAGACGTGCCTTTCCGGTGAAGCTGGTCACGGCCGTGCTCGGGGAGCGGGGGAAACGACCGTGTTGTCTAGACCAGTGTCGCACGCAGGCGACCCCTCGGAGCCGTCGCGTTCGGGAGTTGTGATTGTTTCTTTTCGGGGCATAAGACCCGGCCAGTGGCCCTGTCCACCCTGCCGCGAGCGCGCGACCGGCGCCATTCGGCCCGCCGCCGGATAACCTGACGAATGTGGAAGACCCCGCGGTGGCGAACCCCGAGCAGACCGGCTATCCGCAGCACTGGGAAGCCGACGTCCTCCTGCGCGACGGCGGCACGGCCCGGATCCGGCCGATCACCCCGGGCGACGCGGGGCGGCTGGTGGAGTTCTACGAGCAGGTCTCGGACCAGTCCAAGTACTTCCGCTTCTTCGCCCCGTACCCGCGGCTGTCCGACAAGGACGTCCGCCGCTTCACCCACCACGACTTCGTGAACCGGGTCGGCCTCGCGGTGGTGGTCCGCGACCGCTTCATCGCCACCGTCCGCTACGACCGGATCGACGCCGAGGGCCGCCCCTCCGACTCGGGAACCGACGCCGAGGTCGCCTTCCTCGTCCAGGACGCCCACCAGGGCCGCGGCGTCGCCTCCGCCCTGCTGGAGCACATCGCGGCCGTCGCCCAGGAGCGCGGCATCCGCCGCTTCCAGGCCGAGGTGCTGCCGGAGAACCGCAAGATGGTGAAGGTCTTCACCGACGCCGGCTACACCCAGCGCCGCAGCTTCGCCGACGGCGTGGTGCACCTGGAGTTCGACCTCGAGCAGACCGACCGCTCGCTCGCGGTGATGCGCGCCCGCGAGCACCGCGCCGAGGCCCGCTCCGTCCAGCGCCTGCTCACCCCGCGCTCGGTGGCCGTGGTCGGGGTGTCCCGCAACCCGCAGAGCGTCGGCCGGGCCATCCTGCGCGACCTGCTGGGCGGCTTCGACACCTCCTTCCGCAGCCGGTACGAGCCCGGCGCCGAGCCGCGCGCCGTGTACGCGGTGAACCGCAACGCCCCGCCCGGCACCGAACTGGACGGCGTGCCGGTGCACCGTTCGGTCCTGGACGTCCCCGGGCCGGTCGACCTCGCCGTGATCGCCGTCCCGGAGAGCGCCGTCCCGGCGGCCGTGGCCGAGTGCGGCGCGCACGGGGTGCAGGGCCTGGTGGTGGTCACCGCCGGCTACGCCGAGACCGGCCCGGAGGGGCGGGACCGGCAGCGCGCCCTGGTCCGCCAGGCCCGGGCGGCGGGCATGCGGGTGATCGGCCCGAACGCCTTCGGCCTGATCAACACGGACCCCGAGCGCCCGCTGAACGCCTCGCTCGCCCCGCACCTGCCCGAGCGCGGCGGCTTCGGGATCTTCTGCCAGTCCGGGGCGATCGGCGTCGCCCTGCTGGAGGCCGCCCACAAGCGCGGGCTCGGCGTCTCCTCCTTCGCCTCGGTCGGCAACCGCGCCGACGTCTCCGGCAACGACTTCCTCCAGTACTGGGCCGAGGACGAGGCCACCGAGGTGGTGCTGCTCTACCTGGAGTCCTTCGGCAACCCCCGCAAGTTCACCCGGATCGCCCGCCGGCTGGCCGCCGCCAAGCCGGTCGTCGTGGTCAAGGGCGCCCGGCACACCGGCAGCCTGCCGCCCGGCCACGCCGTCCCCGCCACCGCCACCGGCCTGCGCGACGCCACCGTGGACGCGCTGTTCGAACAGGCCGGCGTGACCAGGGTGGCGACCATCACCGAGCTCTTCGACACCGGGGAACTGCTCGCCCAGCAACCGCTGCCACCGGGCGACCGGATCGCCGTGGTCGGCAACTCCGACTCGCTCGGCCTGCTCACCTACGACGCCTGCCTGAGCGCCGGCCTGCGCCCGCGCACGCCCGTGGACCTCACCACGGCCGCGACCGGCGAGAACTTCCGGATCGCCCTGGACGTCGCGCTCAGCGACCCGGCCGTGGACGCCGTGATCGCCGTCGCCATCCCGCCGATCGGCACCGCCGCGCACGCCTTCACGGGCGGCCGGCTGACCGGCCCGGACGACCCCGAGACGGGCTCCGACGACCTGGAGATCGCCACCGGCCTGCTCGAAGCGGGCGCACGCGCACGTGAGTTGGGCAAGCCCCTGGTGCTGGCCCACCTCGCCCTGACCGACCTGCCGGCCCGGCTGCGCCCCGGCGGCATCCCGGCCTACGCGGCCCCCGAGCGTGCCGTGGGCGCCCTCGCCCACGCCGTGCACTACGCCCAGTGGCGCAGCCGCACCGCCGAGGCGGAGGAGACGGCACGCGTTCCCGAACTGGACCGGATCGACGAGCCCGGCGCCCGCGCCCTGGTGGAGGCGGCACTGAGCACCCGCGCCGCGACGGCCGCGCGCACCCAGCCCGGCGGCGCCCGGATCACCCTGTCCGAGACCGACGCCCAGGAGCTGCTGGCCCGCTACGGCATCGACGTCTCCCCGGCGCTGCCCGCCCCGGACGAGGAGAGCGCCGTCCGGGCCGCCGAGCGGCTCGGCTACCCGGTGGCCCTGAAGGCGACCGCCCCGCACCTGCGCCACCGCCCCGACCTGGGCAGCGTCCGCCTCGACCTGACCGGCGAGCCGGGCCTGCGCCGCGCCCACCGCGAGCTGGACGCCCTGCTCGGCGGCGCGGCCGGGGCCCAGCTGGTGGTGCAGCGGATGGCCGCGCGCGGCGTGGACACCGTGATCGGCGCCACGGTCGACCCGGCGGTGGGGGCGATCCTCTCCTTCGGGCTGGCCGGCGCCCCGGCCGAACTGCTGGGCGACGTGGCCCACCGGCTGGTGCCGGCCACCGACCAGGACGTCGCGAGCCTGATCCGGGAGGTCCGGGCGGCGCCGCTGCTGTTCGGCTGGCGGGGGGCCGAGGCGGTGGACACCGCCGCCCTGGAGGAACTGCTGCTCCGGGTGTCGCAGCTCGTCGACGACGTGCCGGAGATCGCCTCGGTGGACCTCGAACCGGTGGTCGTCGCCCCGCACGGACTGGCGATCCTGGGGGCGCGGGTGAGGGTCGCGCCCCTGCCCGTCCGCAGCGATCTGGGCCCGCGCGCGATGAGCACGCTGTAGCCTTCCTTGGTTGCGCCTGCCCGTGGGCGCTGAAGTCCGAAGCTCGGCGCCGCGCCGCCCGCTTCGTCGGCGGACCATGCCAGGATGGAGTTATGGCGAAGACCGGTACCACCACTCAGGACCTGCGCTCGGCGATCGAGCGCAGCGGCTACTACCCGGCCCTGGTGTCCGAGGCGGTGGAGGCCGCGGTGGGCCCGGAGCCGATCAGCTCGTACCTGGTGCACCAGGAGACGACCTTCGACTCCAACGAGGTGCGCCGTCACGTGACGGTGCTGGTGCTGACCCCGACCCGGTTCGTGGTGAGCCACACCGACGAGCAGTCGGGCGACGCCGGCAGCCCCGCGGTGCCGTTCGCGACGACCTCGACGGAGAGTGTCCGGCTGGACCGGATCGGCTCGGTCGTGCTGAGCCGGATGGTCGCCAACCCGGAGACGTACACCCCGGGCACGCTGCCCCGCGAGGTGGTGCTGACGATCGGGTGGGGCGCGGTGCAGCGCCTGGACCTGGAACCGGCCGGCTGTTCGGACCCGAACTGCGAGGCCGACCACGGCTACACCGGCTCGGCGACGGCCGACGACCTCTCGCTGCGGGTGAGCGAGGCCGGTGACGGCCCGGAGACGGTGGCCCAGGCGCTGGAGTTCGCCCGGGCGCTGTCCGACGCGACGATCGTCAACGGCCCGCGGGGTTGACCCCGGCCGAGTCCGCCGCTTCCGACCGCTACGAATCCGGTTCCATGTCCTTCGCACCCTCCGACGGCTACGACGCCTTCGAGATCCTCGACCCGGCCGCGGCCCCCGCGCCCCCCTACGGCAGCGGCTCGCTCAGCGACCTGCTGCCCTCGGTGGCGGCGGGGCTGGGCGTCCCGGGGTTCACCGCGACGCTGCCGATCGCCCCGGCCGACCGGGCGGTGGTGTTCCTGGTGGACGGCCTCGGCTGGGAGCTGCTGCTGCGCCACCCCGAGTACGCGCCCTTCCTGTCCTCGCTGGCCGGCAGCTCGCTGGGCGGCTCCGGCCGTCCGCTGACCGCGGGCTTCCCGTCCACCACCGCGACCTCGCTGGCCTCGGTCGGTACCGGCACCCCGCCGGGACTGCACGGACTGGTCGGGTACACGGTGGCGGTGCCGGGCACCGACTACCTGATGAACCAGCTGCGCTGGCAGCCGCACACCGACCCGCAGGTCTGGCAGCCCTACCCGACGGTCTTCGAACTCACCGAGCGGGCCGGGGTGGCGACCGCCCAGGTGTCCTCCCCGCTGTTCGCCCAGACCCCGCTGACCAGGGTGGCCCTCTCCGGCGGTACCTTCCTCGGCCGCACCACGGGCGAGGAGCGGATGGACCAGGCCGCCGCCTGGCTGGCCGAGCACGACCGGGCGCTGGTGTACACCTACGTCAGCGAGCTGGACGGCGCCGGCCACCGCTTCGGCGTGGACTCCGACGAGTGGCGGATGACGCTGGACGCGGTGGACCGGCTGGCCCGCCGCCTGGCCGAGCGGCTGCCGCCGCGCTCGGTGATGTACGTGACCGCGGACCACGGCATGATCGACATCGCGCCGGAGGACCGGATCGACTTCGACGAGGACTGGGAGCTCGGCGCCGGTGTCGCCCTGCTCGGCGGCGAGGGGCGGGCCCGGCACGTGTACGCCGTCCCGGGCGCCGCGGCCGACGTGCACGCGGTCTGGAGCGAGGTGCTGGGGGACCGGATGTGGGTGGCCACCCGGGACCAGGCGATCGCGGCGGGCTGGTTCGGCCCCGCCGTGGACGAGCGGGTGTACCGGCGGATCGGCGACGTGGTCGCGGCGGCCCGCGACGACATCGCCGTCACCGCCTCCCGCAACGAGCCCGGGGAGTCCGCGATGATCGGCCTGCACGGCTCGATGACCCCGGTCGAGCAGTTCGTGCCGCTGCTCGAAGTCCGCGGCTGAGCGGGCCCGTTGACCTTCCTGTGCCCGAACCCTCCCGATCTGAAAGGCCCTTGCTCCACCCATGGCTGAACTGGTGTTCTTCTCGGGCACGATGGACTGCGGCAAGTCGACGCTGGCCTTGCAGATGGACCACAACCACACCGCGCGCGGCCGTCAGGGCGTGATCCTGACCCGCAACGACCGTGCGGGCGCGGCGACCATCTCCAGCCGTCTGGGCCTGCGCGCCGACGCGGTCGAGGTGACGGACGATTTCGACTTCCACGCGCACGTGGTGCAGCGGCTCTCGGCCGGCGGCCGGGTGGACTACCTGATCTGCGACGAGGCGCAGTTCTTCGCCGCCGAGCAGGTCGACCAACTGGCCCGGGTGGTGGACGAGCTGGGCATCGACGTCTACACCTTCGGCATCACCACCGACTTCCGCACCCGGCTGTTCCCGGGGTCGCAGCGGCTGATCGAGCTGGCCGATCGGGTGGAGGTGCTCCAGGTCGAAGCCCTGTGCTGGTGCGGCGCGCGGGCGACCCACAACGCCCGGACGGTCGGCGGGGTGATGGTGGTCGAGGGCGCCCAGGTGGTGATCGGCGACATCTCGGTGAAGGAGGACGAGGTCGGCTACGAGGTGCTGTGCCGACGGCACCACCGCCGCCGGCTGACCGCCGCGACCGCCCGGGCGTCGGTGCTCTCCCCGGACGTGCTGCCCTTCGAGGAGCAGTCGCACCTCTGAGACCGTACCGGCGGGGCGGCGCTCTCTAGGCCGATCATCCGCGAGGCCGCACTCCGCTAGGGGCCGACCTCCAGGACGGAGAAGTGCCCGCCCTGCGGGTCGGCCAGCCGGGCGGCCCGGCCGCGGGCGGTCTCGTGCGGCTCGACCAGCACGCGGCCACCGAGCTCGACGGCGTGACGGGTGGTCAGGGCGGCGTCGCGCACGGCGAAGTGGGTGCGCCAGCGCGGTGGCAGGCCGCGCAGGTCGGCCCGGTGCCGGATCCCCGCGACCGGGCGCCCGTGCACCAGCAGCGCGGACTCGCCCTCGGCGGCCCGGACCGGGCGGTCGAGCACGGCGGAGTAGAAGACCGCGGCGCCGTCCGCGTCCGGGGTGAGCAGTTCGGCCCAGGCGGGGCCGCCGGGTTCCGCCCCGGCCTCCCGGCCGAGGTGTTCCTCGCCCTGCCAGAGGCCGAAGACGGCGCCGGAGACGTCGGAGGCGATCGCCATCCGCCCGGCGCGTTCGGCCTGGAGCGGCCCGACGGCGACGGTGCCGCCGCACTCGCGCACCAACTGGGTGGTGCGGTCGGCGTCGTCCACGGCGAAGTAGGTCGTCCACTGCACCGGGAAGCCGGTGGCGGTGGCGACGCCGAGGCCGGCGACGGGCTCGCCGTCGAGCTCGGCCCGGACGTAGGCGCCGAGTTGGCCCGGCCCGGGGGAGTACGTCCAGCCGAGCAGTTCGCCGTAGAAGGCGCGGGCGCCGGGCAGGTCGTCGGTCAGCAGGCTGACCCAGCAGGGCGTGCCCTGGGCCAGTCGGAGTTCCACCGCGGGCAATGCGGGCCTCCTCGTGGATGCTTGACGCACGGAGATCCTCGCGTGCGAGGGTGATGCTTCCACCCTGGCGCGCGCCCAACCCTCGGGCCGCGCGGAAAATCCGGCAAAGAGCGCACAAAGAGCCGTGGTTCGGGCGTGTTGCGCGACAATGACCGGCATGACCACCTACAACGAGGGTTCCCCGCTGATCTCCGCGGCCGAGCTGCGGGAGGCGCTCGCCTCCGCGCGGCCGCCGGTGCTGCTGGACGTGCGCTACCAGCTGGTCGGTGCCGCCCCGGGCGGCCCGACCGCGGCCGAGGAGTACCGGGCGGGGCACCTCCCCGGTGCCCACTTCGTCGAGCTGGACCGCGACCTCGCGGCCCCGCCCGGCGCCCCCGGCCGGGGCGGGCGCCACCCGCTGCCGGATCCGGAGGACTTCGGCGCGGCGATGCGCGGCTTCGGGGTGAGCGCCGGGCGCCCGGTCGTGGTGTACGACGGTGCGGCGTCGATGGCCGCGGCGCGGGCCTGGTGGCTGCTGCGCTGGGCCGGGCACCGGGACGTCCGGGTGCTGGACGGCGGCTTCGCGGCCTGGCGGGCGGCCGGGCTGCCGGTGACGACGGAGCTTCCGGAGCGGGTGGAGGGCGACTTCAAGCCCGTGCCGGGGCAGTTGCCGACGGTGGACGCGGACGGTGCCGCGGTCTGGGCGCGCGACGGTCTGCTGCTGGACGCCCGGTCGGGCGAGCGCTACCGGGGCGAGACCGAGCCGGTGGATCCGCGGGCCGGGCACATCCCGGGCGCGGTGTCGGCGCCGACCACCGAGAACGTGGGCCCGGACGGCCGGTTCCGGCCGGCGGCCGAACTGGCGGCCCGGTTCCGGGCGCTGGGCGCGGGCGAGCGGAGGACCGCGGTGTACTGCGGCTCCGGCGTGACGGCGGCCCACCAGATCCTGGCGCTGGAGGTGGCGGGCGTGGACGCCACGCTGTACCCGGGGTCGTGGAGCGAGTGGTCGAGCGACGAGCGCCGCCCGGTGGCGGTGACCGACCAGCCCGGCTGATCCCGGACGGGCAGGTGGAAGGGGCGGGAGGCCCGAGCCTCCCGCCCCTTCCACCTGCGACGCCGTGCGGCGTCGGCGCTACTCCTGCTTCTTGCGCCGGCTGCCGAAGACGATCTCGTCCCAACTGGGCACGGTGGCCCGGCGGCCGGGCCGGACGCCGTCCGCCTCGGCCTGCCGGTCGGTGGTGCCCACCAGGCGCTCGCGGTGCGGGGCGACGGCGCGCGGCATCAGGATGTCGGCGTACGCCGAGCCCGCGCCGACCGCCGGGGCGGCGGCCGCGGCCGGCTCCTCGCTCTCCTCGGCGACCTCGGCGGGCACCGGTTCGATCGGGGCGGGCCCTCCGACGGCGAGGTCACCGCGGAAGGCGGGGACCACGTCGAGCAGGCTGGTCAGCGAGTCCCTGGTCTCGGCGGTGGCCTCGCGCGACTCCCGGACCTCCCGGGCCGACATGATGCGGTCGGCGGCGGGCCGGTCGATCATCGGGCGGGGCGGCCGGTCCTGGGGGAGCCGGGCGATCCGCGGGATGAACGGGAAGACCGAGTCCTCCTCGCGCTCGACGGCCTCGCCGATCAGCGCGCGGGCCTCGTCGTCGTTGGGCTGGACCAGGCGCCGGGGCGGGTCGTACGTCCAGGAGGCGCTGCGGCCCTCGCCGTCGGCCCGGTAGGCGAGGATGACCTCCCAGGTGCCGTCGTCGCGCCGCCAGGAGTCCCAGCGCTCGGTGTCCTTCTCGGCGCCGCGCAGCGCGAGCCGCTCGGCCACGGCCTCGCCGAGCTGGGGCCCGGGGGACTCGCCGTTGCGGCGGATCGCGGTCTTGCGGGCGCGCTCGGCCATGAACGCGCGCTCGGCGAGGACCGGCCCCTCGAAGCGGCGGACGCGGTCGACGGAGATCCCGGCGGCCTGGGCGACCTCCTCGGCGGAGGCACCGGCTCGTATCCGCGCCTGGATGTCCCGGGGGCGGAGATGGCTCTCGACCTCGATCTCGATCTGGCCGAGGCGCGGCCGGTCGCCGCGGATGGCGGCGCGCAGCCGCTCGTCGATGGGGAGGGTGTACTCCGTGCTGTCGGCAGCCTTGAGCACCAGCCGTGTGCCGTCGTTGCTGACGGCCACAACCCGCAGTTCGGGCACGGTTACCTCCCGGGTGGTGCCTGCCGACGTCACCTGCGTCGCTGCTCCCGTACTGAGTGTGGCCTGCCCGCTCGCGACTGGCCACAACCTTGCTGAGTTCCCCGGCGTGTCGGGCTTACGCCCGGGCACGCCGCTGTGGCACGGTTGCCTTTTTGCCACGTCATCCGTCGACGTCGCGCCTGGGTGTCCCGGCCGTCCTCGCACGCGCAGTGATCGCGACGATCCGGGACCGGCGTCGCCGTGCGTGCCCGCCCCGTGGCTCTTCGTCAGGCTGCCGGTGTAGGCACAGTCGACAAGTCGACCCAAGGCTCGGGCTTTACGAACAGTACTCCATTCGTGGCATCCGAAGGGGCGGCTCGCCGCTCAAGTCTCCCGCGATTCACGGGAATCTCAAGAGCGCGCACCCCCAATGGCGGACCGCCACCGGATGAACGGTGATCATCTTCACACAATCCGGGAGCGGAGAACCGCATTTTCACCCCTTGTGTCCTTCTTTGGGCAAGATGGAGTGGCTTGTTCGAAGAACAGTCGTACGGACCGAGGGATGTCGATGCCGGAGCTGGGACCCGCCGAGGAGGGCGGCACGAAGAAGGAGGAGCGCAGGCGGATCGACCTGAGTGTGGCTCAGGTCGCGGCGAGTGCGCTGGCCACGGTGGTGGGCGCGCTGCTCGCCTCGGAACTCGGGGTCTACGGCACGATCATGGGTGCAGCCGTGGTGAGTGTCGGGGCGACCACCGGTGGCGCGGTGCTCCAGCACGTGTTCAGACGCACCGGTGAGCAGCTGCGCGGGGCGGTGGACCGCGGGCCGTACCGGACCGTCAACACGCTGCGTCAGGTGCCGCTCGCGCCGGAGCGGGCGGCGGAGCAGTCGGCGGAGCAGTCGGGTGGGCCGCACGCCGGGCCGCCGGTGCTCACGGCGGAGTGGAACGAGCCCCAGGTGGTGCGGGCGCGCCGGCGCTGGAGCTGGCGGACCTATGCGGCGGTGTCCGGGCTGGTGTTCCTGCTGGCGATGACGCCGATCATGGTGTTCGAGCTGGCCACCGGCCAGCCGGTGTCGGCGACGGTGAAGGGCGAGTCCGGGAGCGGGACGTCCTTCGGCGGCACGGTGACGCCCAGGGGCTCGACCCGGCAGGACCCCCCTTCGGAGCGGCCGTCCTCCGGCGGCGGGCAGGGTTCGCAGACCACGCCCTCGGCCCCCGCCCCGACCAGGCCCGGCCGGGAGCCGAGCGCCACCCCGAGCACCACGCCGAGCGGCGGCAGCGGTGGGAGCGGCGGCAGCGCCTCGCCCTCGGCCGGTCCGAGCGCGAGCCCCTCGGCCGGCTCCTCCCCGTCGGCGGGCGGGAGCGGGACGTCCACCGGTGGGGCCACTCCCCAGCCGCCCGCGCCGACCGGCGCTCCGACCGGCGCTCCGGGCGGCGCGACGGTGGCCCCGCCGCCCGTCGGGACGCCCGGGAGTTGAGCCGCGGGCGGAGCCGCCCTACGCCCCCAGCACCCGGCGCAGGTAGTCGTTGCCGAAGACGCGCTGGGGGTCGACCTCGTCGCGCAGCGCCGTGAAGTCGCCGAAGTGCGGGTAGACGCCGGCCAGGTACTCGGCGTCGCGGGTGTGCAGCTTGCCCCAGTGCGGGCGGCCCTGATGGGCGGTCATCAGCTGCTCGACCCCGGTGAAGTAGCCCCGGTCGGGGGTGCCCCGGTAGAGGTGGACGGCGATGTAGGCGGTGTCCCGGCCGGAGGCGGTGGAGAGCCAGAGGTCGTCGGCGGGGGCGAAGCGCACCTCGACCGGGAAGCTCACCTTCCAGTCGGAGCGTTCGACCAGGGCCTTCAGCTCCCGCAGCACCTCGGCGACGGCCGCGCGCGGGACGGCGTACTCCATCTCCACGAAGCGGACCCTGCGCGGGCTGGTGAACACCTTGTACGCCGTGTCGGTGTAGCTGCGGTCGGACCAGGCGCGGCTGGCGACGGCGGCGATCGAGGGGACGGAGCGGGGGAAGAGCCGGCCGATCCGGCAGGCGCCCTCCCAGACCGTGTTGGAGAGGAAGTCGTCCTCCAGCCACTCCTTGAACCGGGGCAGCGGTGCGGCCGGGCCCTGGCTGCGGTTGTTGCGCTTGGTGGCGCACCGGTCCGTGTGCGGGAACCAGTAGAACTCGAAGTGCTCGTTGACGGCGGTGAGGTCGTCGAGGCGCTCCAGCACCTCGTCGAAGTCCATCGGCTGCTCGTGCGCGGTGAGCAGGAAGGCCGGTTCGACGCCGAAGGTGAGTGCGGTGATCACGCCGAGGGCGCCGAGGCCGAGCCGGGCGCCCTGGAAGAGCCGGGGGTTCTCGGTGGGGGAGCAGCGCCTGACGCTGCCGTCGGCGAGGACGATCTCCAGCGCGCGGATCTGGGCGGCGAGCGATCCGGAGTCCCGGCCGGTGCCGTGGGTGCCGGTGCTGGTGGCGCCCGCGACGGTCTGGACCTCGATGTCGCCCATGTTCGTGAGGGAGAGGCCCTCGGCGGCGAGGATCCGGTTGAGGCGGTTCAGCGAGAGGCCGGACTCGACGGTGACGGTGCCGGCCGTGCGGTCGATCTCGCGGACGGCGGTGAGCGCGTGCGGGCGGACGAGCAGGCCGTCGCCGGCCGAGGCGATCGCGGTGAAGGAGTGGCCGGAGCCGACGGCCTTGACGGTGCGGCCCTGCTCGGCGGCGCGCAGGATCTCCTTGGCCAGTTCCTCCACGGTGCCGGGCGTGGCGGTCCGGGCCGGGAGGGCGCTCTGGTTCCCGGCCCAGTTGGTCCACCGGGTGCGGGTCGCGGTGCTGGCCTGGGGCATGGCGCTGCCTCCTGCTCCGTGGCCGAACGGGTCGGCGCGGTCCGGGGCGGCCCGCCCGGCGGAACCCGGAGGCAGGCCCTACCCGCGGGTAGGGCCGCGGGTAGGGCGAGAGTAGTCAGTTCACCGTTCGACGTCTACGGGTCGTCCGGCCGCTTCGGCGGCCTCCTCGGCGGCGAGTCCGGCCCGCAGCCGGCCGAGGCCCGCGAGCGCGGTCACCACGCCGAGCACACCGGCGGTCAGCGGCACCCAGTAGCCCGCGGCGGCGCCGGAGGCGTCGACCACCCAGCCGCCGGCGGAGGAGCCGAAGGCGACGCCGATCGCCAGCCCGGTCGTGGTCCAGGCCATGCCCTCGGTGAGCTGGGCGGCCGGGACGAGCCGCTCGACGAGGGCCATCGCGGAGATCAGCGTGGGGGAGATGGCGAGGCCGGCGAGGAGCAGGGCGGCACCGGCGGCGAGCAGCCCGCCGAGGCCGTGCACGGTCGAGGCGACCAGCAGGACGGGGATCATGCTCAGCGCCATCAGCGTCACGCCGACGAAGAACCGGGTGGACAGCGCGCCCTTGGGCTTGAGCGCGCCGTAGACCATGCCGGCCAGGCCGGAGCCGAGCGCCCAGACGGCGAGCACGGTGCCGGCCAGGCCCTCGTGGCCCTGGGCCTTGGAGAAGGCGACGGTGACGATCTCGACCGAGCCGAAGATCGCGCCGGTGGCGATGAAGGTGAGCACCAGGACGACCAGGCCGCCGTTGACGATGGCGCTGCCGCCGCCGCGGGTCGCGGCCGGGTGGACCGGCGGTTCGGTGCGGCGCTGGGCGGTGAACAGGAGGATGCCCACCGCCAGGGCGATGACGGCGGCGAGCACCCCGGACTCGGGGAGGACGTTGGTGGCGAGGACGACGGCGAGGATCGGCCCGACCATGAAGCAGAACTCGTCGACCACCGCCTCGAAGGAGTACGCGGTGTGCAACCTGGCGGCGTCGTCGCGGTAGAGGTGTGCCCAGCGGGCGCGGACCATGGCGCCGGCGCTGGGCATCACGCCCATGCCGACGGCGAACAGGAACAGCGTCCAGGAGGGTGCGCCGAAGTGGGCGCAGAGCAGGAGTCCGACGGCGGCGGCGACCGCGAGCGCGGCGGAGGGGAGGGCGATGCGGCGCTGCCCGTAGCGGTCGACCAGCCAGGAGACCGCCGGTCCGAGCGCCCCGGCGGCGATCGCCAGTGTCGCCGAGACCGCGCCCGCGACCCCGAACGACCCCCGCTGCTCGGAGAGCATCGTCACGATGCCGATGCCGGTCATCGAGATCGGCAGCCGGGCGATGAACCCGGCGGAGGAGAACGCCAGGGTGCCGGGGGAGGCGAATATTCGGCGGTAGCTGGACAGCACGGGAGCTCCGGACAGAAGGGGTAAGGAACAATTCGGGCACACACAGCTTACGTACGTTGGCAAACGGTATTTTCCGGACACCTGCGCGGCCCCGGCGCCGGGCGCCCGCCCCTCAGTGGCAGGATCGGTGCCATGTCCGACGCGCGCAAACCCTCGTCCTCCGGCGCCGCCCCGTACGACGCCCTGCTGCTGCTCTCCTTCGGCGGGCCCGAGGCCCCCGAGGACGTCGTCCCGTTCCTGGAGAACGTCACCCGCGGCCGCGGCATCCCCAGGGAACGCCTGAAGGAGGTGGGCAGGCACTACTTCATGTTCGGCGGCGTCAGCCCGATCAACGGGCAGAACCGCGAGCTGCTCGCCGCCCTGCGCAAGGACTTCGCCGAGCACGGGCTGGACCTGCCGGTCTACTGGGGCAACCGGAACTGGGCGCCCTACCTGGTCGACGCGCTGCGGGAGATGGCCGACGACGGCCACCGCCGGATCGCCGTCCTCGCCACCAGCGCCTACGCCGGCTACTCGGGCTGCCGCCAGTACCGGGAGAACCTGGCCGACGCGCTCGCCGCCCTCGCCGAGGAGGGCCGCCCGGCACTGACCGTCGACAAGCTCCGGCACTTCTACAACCACCCGGGCTTCGTCGAGCCGATGATCGACGCCACCCTGAGCGCCCTGGAGCAGCTGCCCGAGGCCGTCCGCCCCGGTGCCCGGCTGGCGTTCACCACCCACTCCATCCCGGACGCGATGGCCGAGACCTCCGGCGCCCCGGACGACCCGGCCCGCGGCACCCCCGGCGGCGCCTACGTCGCCCAGCACCTCGACGTGGCCCGGCTGATCGCCGAGGCCGTCGCCGACCGCACCGGCGTGGCCGACCGGCCGTGGCGGCTGGTGTTCCAGAGCCGCAGCGGCGCCCCGCACATCCCGTGGCTCGAACCCGACATCTGCGACCACCTGGAGGCCCAGCACGCCGACGGCGCGCCGGCCGTGGTGATGGTGCCGATCGGCTTCGTCTCCGACCACATGGAGGTCAAGTACGACCTCGACACCGAGGCCGTCGCCAAGGCCGCCGAACTCGGCCTGCCGGTGGCCCGCGCCGCCACCGTCGGCACCGACCCGCGGTTCACCGCCGCCGTGCGCGAGCTGGTCCTGGAGCGGGCCGCCGCCGAACGCGGCGAGCCCGTGACCCGCTGCGCCCTCGGCGCCCTCGGCCCCAGCCACGACGTGTGCGCGGTGGCCTGCTGCCCCAACCCGCGCGCCCCCCGCCCGGCCGCCGCCGAGCGCTGACCCCCTCCGGAGGAGAATCCCGTGCCCACCCCCGCCCTGCCCGACGACCGGCTCCTCGACGACCTGCTGGACGTCGCCCTGGACGCGGCCCGGCAGGCCGGCGCCCTGCTGCGCGACGGCCGCCCCGCCGACCTCGGGGTGGCCGGCACCAAGAGCAGCCCGGTCGACGTGGTGACCGAGATGGACCTCGCCTCCGAGAAGCTCGTCCTGGAGCTGATCGCGGACCGCCGCCCCGAGGACGGCTACCTCGGGGAGGAGGGCGCCGAGCGGCCCGGCACCAGCGGCGTGCGCTGGGTGGTCGACCCGCTCGACGGCACCGTCAACTACCTGTACGGGCTGCCCTCCTGGGCCGTCAGCGTGGCGGCCGAGCTGGACGGCCGGGCCGTCGTCGGAGTCGTCTTCGCCCCGGCGCGCGGGGAGCTGTTCCACGCCGTCCTCGGCCGCGGCGCGTGGCTGGACGGCCGCCCCCTCTCCACCCGCCCGGCCCCGCCCTGGGGCCAGGCCCTGATCGGCACCGGCTTCAGCTACGTCCAGTCGGTGCGGGTGCGGCAGGCCGAGGTGCTGCTCGCCCTGATGCCCGAGGTGCGGGACGTCCGCCGGGCCGGAGCGGCCGCGGTGGACCTGTGCGACGTGGCCGCCGGGCGGCTGGACGGCTACTACGAGCGCGGCCTGGCCCCCTGGGACCGCGCGGCCGGCTGCCTGATCGCCGGCGAGGCCGGTGCCCTGGTCGGCGGCCGCCCCGGGCAGGGCCCGGACCGCGAGCTGACCGTGGCCGCCGCGCCCGGCGTCTACGAGCCGCTCCAGGAGCGCCTGGCCGCGCTGCGCGCCTGGGCGGACTGACCGGCCGCCCGCCGGAGCCCCCCGCCCGGGCACGGAGCCGCCTGGCGGACATGCGAAGAGCCCTGGCACACGGGGGGCGCCAGGGCTTGGGATCTCGCACGGCCCCCGCAGGGCCGCAGGTGCCGGAGGACCGGCGAAGGGTCAGGCGGCGGTGCGGTGCCGGTCCAGCACGGTGTCGACCCCGTGCTCGGCGGCCAGACGACGCAGGTCGTCCAGCTCGGACTGCTCCACCTCGGCGAGGAATTCGTCCCCGGCCTCGATCGCGCGGTGCAGATCCTGCTCGGCGTTGGCTATGCGCTGCAGGATTCCGGCCTTGAAGGCGTCCATACGGGCCCCCTTACTGTGTCGGACGTGCACGGTCGTACGTTCTCCGCCCCGAGGAGGTCCGGCCAGCGAAAGCGTCCGGGCCGGCAGGTGGTGGATCTCCGGTCGGGCGCGGAGACGGCCTGCGGCCGCTCCCGGTGACGTCCCAGCCCCAGGGCCGGCGCGGATGAACGCACGGCGGGTGGGTGCGATCGGCCATCGGCCAGATCGCGGGTGTGCAGCTGTCCTCCCCGCCGAGAGACCGGGGAAACCTCGGACCGGAAGAAATCTGCCGCTGTCACAGTCCAAACGGAGCGTTCCCGGCACGAACCGTCGTCACCGCCGCCGCGGCACGGGGGCGGGCACCCGCCGGATCGCCCGGGGCCCGCGGGGTCACGGCCCCTGCCCCACCGCAGCTTATCGCTGCTTTACCGCAGGACCAGGCAGGATGGAGGCACCGTCGGAGCCGTGCGTCCGCTTCCGGGGCCGGCCTGGAGAAGGGACTACGACCGTGCGGGTTCTCGTCGTCGAGGACGAGCAGCTGCTTGCCGAGGCCGTCGCGACCGGCCTGCGCCGCGAGGCGATGGCCGTCGACGTGGTGTACGACGGGGAGGCCGCGCTCCAGCGCATCGCGGTCAACGACTACGACGTGGTCGTCCTGGACCGCGACCTGCCGCTGGTGCACGGCGACGACGTGTGCCGCAAGGTGGTCGAGCAGGGCCTGGCCACCCGGGTGATCATGCTGACCGCCTCCGGCGACATCAGCGACCGGGTCGAGGGCCTGGAGATCGGCGCGGACGACTACCTTCCGAAGCCGTTCGCCTTCAGCGAACTCGTCGCCCGCGTACGGGCCCTGGGCCGCCGCGCCACCATCCCGCTGCCCCCGGTGCTCGAGCGGGCCGGGATCTCGCTCGACCCCGGCCGCCGCGAGGTGATCCGCGACGGACGCACCGTCCAGCTCGCGCCCAAGGAGTTCGCCGTCCTGGAGGTGCTGATGCGGGCCGGCGGCGCCGTGGTCTCCGCCGAGCAGCTGCTGGAGAAGGCCTGGGACGAGCACACCGACCCGTTCACCAACGTCGTGCGCGTCACCGTGATGACGCTGCGCCGCAAGCTCGGCGATCCGCCGGTGATCGTCACGGTGCCCGGCTCCGGCTACCGGATCTGACCCCCGGGGAGTCCGCCCCCGAGGACTCCCCGCATACCCGCGCCCGCCCGAGGCGGACGCCCCGAGAGGACCACCATGACCACCCCGCCCCCGGCCGGCGGGCCCTCCGGCGCGCCCGCCGGCGGCCCGCGTGCCGTACCGCCCAAGCCCGCGCACCCACCGCGCCAGGGCCGCCCGAACCAGCAGGAGACCTACGTCCCCGGGGACGGCCTGCTGGCCTGGCTGCCGTTCCGTCCGACCATCCGGATGCGGCTCACCCTGCTCTACGGCGGCATGTTCCTGATGGCCGGCGTGGTCCTGCTGCTCGTGATGTACTTCTTCGTCCAGCAGGCGCTCCAGGAGGTCGGCCAGCCGCACCTGGTGCTCAACGGCCAGGGCATCCAGGTCAAGACGCCGGACGGCTTCACCATCACCAGCCAGTCCGCCCTCGACCAGTGGCTGAACGACAACAAGTCCATCCAGGCCGCCGCGGCGCTCAACACCCTGCTGCGCAAGCTGCTCACGGTGCTGGTCTGCCTCGCCGTGATCGCCTTCGCGGCCGGCTACGCGATGGCCGGCCGGGTGCTGCGCCCGCTCGGCCGGATCACCCGCACCGCCCGCGACGTCGCCTCCTCCGACCTGCACCGCCGGATCGAGCTGGACGGGCCGGACGACGAGCTCAAGGAGCTCGCCGACACCTTCGACGACATGCTGGACCGGCTAGACCGCTCCTTCGACTCCCAGCGCCGCTTCGTCGCCAACGCCTCGCACGAGCTGCGCACCCCGCTGGCGATCAACCGGACCCTGCTGGAGGTCCAGCTCTCCGACCCGGCCGCCTCGCCCGACCTCCAGCAGCTCGGCAGGACCCTGCTGGCCACCAACGAGCGCAGCGAGCAACTGGTCGAGGGCCTGCTGCTGCTCGCCCGCAGCGAGAACGAACTGACCGACCGCCGTCCGGTCGAGCTGTCCGAGGTGGCCACCCGGGCGCTGGAGCAGACCAGGGGCGAGGCCGACAAGCGCGAGGTGGAACTGCGCTCGAAGCTCGACCCGGCGGTGGTCGCGGGCAACGGCGTGCTGCTGGAACGGCTCGCGCTCAACCTGCTGCAGAACGCCGTCCGCTACAACACCCCGGGCGGCTGGGTCGAGCTGTCCACCGCCGCGGTGCCGGGCGGCGGCGAGCTGGTGGTCTCCAACACCGGCCCGGTGGTGCCCGGCTACGAGCTGGAGCACATCTTCGAGCCGTTCCGCCGGATCAAGGGCGCGGACCGCACCCGCAGCGACAAGGGGGTCGGACTGGGGCTGTCCATCGTCCGCTCCGTGGTGCGCGCCCACGGCGGCACCGTGGAGGCCACCCCGCGCGCCGGGGGCGGCCTCACCATGCGGGTGCGCGTCCCCGCGCCGTAGCGCCCCCGCGCAGCGCCGTAACGCCCGTGCCGGGCGTCCGGGGTGCCGCGTTCCGTGGGCGACCCGTCCCGCCGCCCCCGTCAGGCCCGTGAAGACGACATAAGGCCTGGCGGGGGCGGCTTGTCTTTTCCGGCCCGGGCAACTTACGGTGTCGTAACCTACGCAACCGTAAGTGTGGCCCGCCGGTGTGCCTGCCGACGGCCCCGTACGACGTCTGCCCGCCCTACGCGCCCGTCCCGCGCGTGCCCGTCCCCCAGGAGCAAGACCGTGACCATCGCCCCTGCGCAGAGCAGCACCTCGCTCGGATCGAGCGGCTGGACCGACACGCGGCTGATCCTGGCCCTCGAGGAGGTCGTGGAGAAGGAGCTCAACCGCCACCTGGGAGTGGCCAAGGAGTGGATGCCCCACGAGTTCGTCCCGTGGAGCCAGGGCCGGGACTTCGACGGCGTGCTGGGCGGCGAGGCCTGGAGCCTCGAGCAGTCCAAGGTGACCCCGCTCGGCCGGGTGTCGCTGGTGGTGAACCTGCTGACCGAGGACAACCTCCCCAGCTACCACCACGAGATCGCGACCATGTTCGGCCGCGAGGGCGCCTGGGGCACCTGGGTGCACCGCTGGACGGCCGAGGAGGGCCGGCACGGCATAGCCATCCGCGACTTCCTGCTCGCCACCCGGGCCGTGGACCCGGTGGAACTGGAGCGGGCCCGGATGAACCACATGTCCGAGGGCTTCGAGTCGGACAACGCGCACAGCATGCTGCACTCCGTCGCCTACGTGGCCTTCCAGGAGCTGGCCACCCGCATCGCGCACCGCAACACCGGCCGCTACGCCGGGGACCCGCTGTGCGAGCAGCTGCTGGCGAAGATCGCCAACGACGAGAACCTGCACATGGTCTTCTACCGGAACCTGCTGAAGGCCGCCCTGGAGATCGCCCCCGACCAGGCCATGCGGGCCGTCGCCGACGTCGTCACCAACTTCCGCATGCCCGGCCACGGCATCCCCGGCTTCGAGCGCGCCGCCGCCCAGATCGCCCTCGGCGGGGTGTACAACCTGCGCATCCACCACGACGACGTGCTGCAGCCGGTGCTGCGCAAGCTGCGCGTGATGGACATCGACGGCCTCGGGCCGGAGGGCACGATGGCCCAGAACGAGCTGGGCGTGTTCCTGGACGGGCTGGACGCCCAGGCGCGCAAGTTCGAGGAGCGCCAGGCGGCGATCCTGGCGCGCCGGGAGGCCAACCGCAGCGCCGGCTAGGACGCCCGGGGGTCCGTTGCCGGGAGGTCGGAGTGGGTGGATTTTCCGTGTTTTGCCCAGGAAAGTTCTGAACGTGACCAAGCTCACACCGTGTCGCTCCACGGTGTCGGGCAATGCCGGAGAGTGATCACCCTGCCGGGAGTGCCGGTCGCGTTCCGTGACCGGAATCCGGCCTGCCGACGCGCCGCAGGATTGGCCGATGTCCCTGACGGGCAAGGGAATCGGCGGACGCCGGTACGGCCTTCGATCACGGAGCGTGGCGGGCCGGGAGGGCGCGCGACGGGTCCGAGATGGCCCAGCGTGAGGCCTCCCGCGCCCTGCGGGATCACCCCAACGGAGCCCTGGCTGAGTGTCGATTGAGTAACAGGGCTTGAAGTAAGGCAAAATCTCCGCCTCGGGTCGGGCACAAGACCGACCTCCCATGCGTTACGTGCGCTGGAGATACCGCACACACCGCACAAACCCGGAGGGGGAGAGCGAAAAATGGCAACCGACTACGACACCCCACGCAAGACCGACGACGAGCTCAACGAAGACAGCATCGAGGAACTCAAGGCCCGCCGGAACGACAAGGGCGGCAGCTCGGTCGACGTCGACGAGTTCGAGGCTGCGGAGGGCATGGAGCTCCCCGGTGCCGACCTCTCGGGCGAGGAACTGGCCGTCCGCGTGCTGCCGAAGCAGGCCGACGAGTTCACCTGCATGAGCTGCTTCCTGGTCCACCACCGCAGCCAGCTGTACAGCGAGAAGAACGGCAACCCGATCTGCCGGGACTGCGGCGCCTGAGCGCCGTAGCGGACAGCGCCCGGTACCCGCGGCTACCGCGGGACCGGCACAACGCCCCTTCCGGCCCCGGGCAGCGGGGCCGGACGGCAGGTCCGCGACCCGTCCACCAGGACGGGTCCGGGAGGACGGAGTCGTTCGGCGGCGCACGGGCACCCGAGGCCCCGGCCGGTACAGCACCGGCAGGCAGGGCGTCGACCAGGGCAAAGTCGTAGGGACGGTCCCGCGTCAGCGGAACCGTCCCTCTCGGTTTTCTCGGCCCGGTCGCGTTTCCCGGCCCCGCCCCGGCCCCGGTCGCGCCCGGGCGGGCCCGGGCGGGCCGGCTACGTGCGGGCGCCGCGCCGGGCCTGCTCCAGCGCGTCGGCCAGCTTCATCGGCGAGCGGGTCGACAGATAGAGGTAGGGCGTCGGGTCGGCCGGGTCGTCGACCTCGACCCGCAGCGCGGTCGGCACGTAGCTGCGCAGCAGCATGAAGGCGCGCGGGTCGGCCTTCGGGCCGCGCCAGGCGGTGGCCTCGGCGGGGCTCAGCGCGTGCGCGGTGCCCAGCGCTTCCACCGGGATCCGGGCCGGGCCCGCCACCAGCGAGCCCTGGACCACGCGGATCCGGGCCGAGCCGTAGCTGCTGATCGCGACCGCGCCGGCGGCGATGCCGATCACCAGGCCGATCAGCGCGGCCGTGCCGCTGACCCGGATCAGGATCAGCGCGAGGGTGAACCCGACTGCGACCGGGAGCGACCACCAGGAGCGCGGCACCGTGAGGCGTTCGTCGTACATGCCCTCCATTGTGGGCGCCCTGACGCCCGGAGCGGGACGCCACCCCCGGCGGGGGCCTTGCTACCCCTGAGTAGGCTGGGTCGGCGTGACCGGTACGACGCCCCCCAGCACCCCCACCGACCGGCCGGCGCCGGCTCTGCCGCCGACCGCCCCGCCCATGCCGACTCCGCCCACGCCGACCACGCCGACGACTCCGCCGCCCGACGCCGTGCTACCGGCGCGCGCTGCCGAGGCACCGGCCCCCGGCACCCGGCTCGGCTCCCACTACGAGCACTGCTTCGGCTGCGGCCCGCAGCACCCCGGCGGTCTGCGGATCGACGCGATCGCGGGCGAAGGGCTCGACGTCACTGCCGAGTTCACCGTCCGGGACGTCCACCAGGGCGGCCCCGGGCTGGCCCACGGCGGCGTGCTGACGACCGCGATGGACGAGACCCTCGGCACGCTCAACTGGCTGCTGCACGCTCCCGCGGTGACCGGCCGGCTGGAGACCGACTTCCTCCGCCCGGTGCCCGTCGACTCGCTGCTGCACCTGCGTGCCTGGATCACCGGCGTGTACGGCCGCAAGATCTACAGCGCCGCCGAGGCGCGGATCGGCGGCCCGGACGGACCGGTCGCCGTCCGGGCTCAGGCGCTCTTCATCCAGGTGAAGCTGGAACACTTCACCACGCACGGTCGTCCCGAGGACATCGAGAAGGTCCTCGACGACCCGGATCTGATGAAGCGCGCACGAGCCTTTGAGGTGAACCCTTGAGCGAGACCCCCCGCCCGCCGCTGGACGTCCTGATCAGGCGCATCGACCCCGAGCTGCCGCTGCCCTCGTACGCGCAGCCCGGGGACGCCGGTGCCGACCTGCGCACGGCCGTCGACGCCGAGCTGGCCCCGGGCGAGCGGGCGGTGCTCCCCACCGGCATCGCCATCGCACTCCCGGACGGCTACGCGGCCTTCGTCCACCCCCGCTCCGGGCTCGCAGCTCGTTGCGGAGTTGCCCTCGTGAACGCCCCGGGGACGGTCGATGCCGGGTACCGTGGAGAGATCAAGGTGATCGTCGTCAATCTGGACCCGCGCGAGGGGGTCAGCTTCCGCCGAGGGGACCGGATCGCCCAGCTGGTGATCCAGCAGGTCGAGAAGGCCCGCTTCCACGAGGTGGCCGAGCTGCCTGGGTCGGCACGTGCCGAGGGCGGGTTCGGGTCGACCGGTGGCCACGCCGCGGTCTAGCATTCCCGCGGCCTCGCAGGAAGCCGAGCAGGTATTCGCATCGGTCTTGGACCGGGAAGGACAGTGACCGTGTTCCGTCGTCGCCAGAAGAGCGAGGACGCTGTCGAGCAGCTCGCCGACGACGCCATCAGCGCCGACGAGACGGCCGATGACGTCGAAGGTTCCGCCGAGAGCGAGAACGTGACCGAGCTGGACCCGGCCGACAGGGTCGGCCTGCCGCCGGCCCCGCGGCCGGACGGTCCGTGGGACCACTCGGAGCTCGAGAACCCCGAGGAGGGACGGGTCGACCTCGGAGGCCTGCTGGTCCCCGGCGTCGAGGGGATGGAGCTGCGCGTCGAGGTCGCCGGTGACGCGATCGTCGCCGCCACCCTCGTCCTCGGCAACAGCGCCATCCAGCTCCAGGCCTTCGCGGCCCCGAAGTCGGAGGGCATCTGGGGGGAGGTCCGGGAGGAGATCGCCAACGGCATCACCTCCCAGGGCGGCATCGTGGACGAGGAGGAGGGCCCGCTCGGCTGGCACCTCCGCGCCCAGGTCCCGGTGCAGCTCCCGGACGGCACCCAGGGCGTGCAGCTGGTGCGCTTCGTCGGCTGCGACGGCCCGCGCTGGTTCCTGCGCGGGGTGATCTCGGGCCAGGCCGCCGTGCAGCCCGAGATGGCAGGGATCCTGGAGCAGGTCTTCCGCCAGACCGTCGTCGTGCGCGGTGAGAGCCCGATGGCGCCCCGCGACCCGATCGTGCTGAAGCTCCCCGAGGACGCCCAGATGGTCGCCGACGGTGGTGGGGCTGCTGCCGCCGCCGGCGAGAGCGACAACCGCTTCGGCGGCACCGCGCTCGACCCGTTCGCGCGCGGCCCGGAGATCACCGAGGTCCGCTGACGCGGTCGATCGCACCGGCATCGCCTCCGCCCGGGAGCCCGGGCGGAGGCGATTTGCATGTGGCGGGTCGGTGCCCGTACAGTTCCGGAGTCGCCGCGGGAGACCGGGGCGACAAGGCGGAAAGCGAATCCGATGAATGAAACT